>NZ_AKJL01000345.1 GCF_000282355.1 Pseudomonas sp. GM49 | reverse complement strand
CGGCCGTTGCCGGTCGTGGCGATGCCACCCTGCCGTTCACGCTGCAATACGAATAACCCGCGCGAACACTCGAGCACAGTGCGGGGCCGACTGGCCCCGCGCTTTCAATCACTTGCGCGGTAGCCATCATGTTTTATCGTCATTCACTCTTCTTCTGTGCAGGCCTGCTGAGCCTGCTAGTGGTTACCCCGGCAACGGCCGGAATTTCATTGAGCAGCACACGCCTGGTATTCGACGGCCAGCACAAGGAAGCCGGTATCACCGTGCGTAATAGCAGTGAAGATGTATTGATCCAGTCCTGGATCGACACCGATACCAGCGAAACCAGCGCTGTACCGTTTGCCGTCACGCCGCCACTGGTGCGCGTGAGCGGCGACGAACAGCAAATATTGCGGGTGATTTACGAAGGCACGGGCATGCCGACTGACCGGGAGTCGGTGGTGTGGCTCAACGTGCAGGAAATCCCTCAAGCGGCGAAAACCCAGAACACATTGCAGCTTGCCGTGCGCCAGCGCATCAAGGTGTTCTTTCGCCCGGCGGGACTGAAAAACAACGCCTATCTTGCGCCGACCGAATTGACGTGGCGGTTGGCCGAGCGCGCCGGCAAGAGCACTCTAGTGGTGAATAACCCCGGACAGTATCATGTGTCGATTGCCGATATAACGCTGCAATCCGGCGCACTCAGCGAACACCCCTTTGATTCGATGATGATCGCACCCGGCGAACGAAAAGAGTTCAGTCTCAAACAACTCCACCACGCCAATACACCACGCTTGTTATTTAGCAGCATTAATGACTATGGCGCGCAAGACCGTTATGGCGCGCAACTTTCCAACAGCGCCGATTCCAGGGCCAGTTTGAATAAAGAATCCCCATAACTCGCGTGCCGCTTTCACAGCCGCACTTTCACTGTATTTCTCTTCGCTCCGTTAGTTCGTATCGGAGGTGATATAGGGTTCCTGCATGTTTTTACTCAAGCGCGACGGATTGGCGCCTTTATCGATTGCCCTGGTTTTCAGTTCTGCCTGCCTGGCCGAAAGCGATGAACAGTTCAATACATCGTTTTTGCAAGGCGCATCGTCCTTTGTCGACCTGCAATCACTGCTCGCCACCAGTCGCGTACTTCCCGGTATTTACCGCGTTGATCTATACGGCAACGAGACCCTGGTCGGCCGTCGCGATATCGACTTCCGCCGCAACCCCGGCACGGGTAAGGTCGAGGCCTGTCTGACCCGGGAGATGGTGCAGCAATTGGGTGTCGACATTGGCAAACTGCAAGCCACCGGCAAACTTGTCGGCGATGACCCGAACGCCTGCATCGACCTGCCCGCGCTGATCGATCACGCCTACGTGCGTTACGACGTGCCGCGCCTGCGTCTGATGGTCAGCGTGCCGCAACGCGCCATGGAGCGCGGCCGGCGCGGTTATGTCGACCCGGCCTTGTGGGACGAAGGCGTGCCCGCAGCGTTTATCAACTACCAGTTGAGCAGCAGCCGTAACAGCACCCAGGCTGCAAACACTCTGTCCAATAACGTCGGCGTGCGCAACGGTATCAACCTGGGCGCCTGGCGGTTGCGTAACGAATCGAACTTCAATAGCAGCACCGGCCGCCCCAGCACCTTCAAAAGCAACCGCAGCTACCTGCAACATGACGTGACCGCCTTGAAGGGCCAGTTCAGTGCCGGGGATATTTTCTCGGATACCGACCTGTTCGACAGCGTGCGCTATCGCGGCCTGAAACTGGCTTCCGACGACGGCATGCGTGCCGACAGCGAGCGCGGTTATGCGCCGATCATCCGCGGCATTGCGCAGTCCAGCGCCACCGTGGAGATTCGCCAGAACAACTACATCCTCTACACCGCCAATGTGCCGCCGGGCCCGTTCGAGATCAGCGATATCTACCCCAGCGGCTCCAACGGTGACCTGGAAGTGACGATTATCGAAGCCGATGGTCGGCGCCGGGTGACGGTGCAAGCGTTTTCCAGCCTGCCGATCATGGTGCGCCAGGGCCAGTTGAAGTACAGCGTCTCGGCCGGCCAGTACAACAGCAACAGCGATGATCAGAAGTCACCGCAGTTTGTCAGCAGCAACCTGGCTTATGGCGTCAGCAGCAACCTGTCCGGGATCGTCGGGGTACAGGCGACGGAGAATTTCCAGGCGTTGTCCGTGGGTGCGGGTCGCAACACGCCCATCGGTGCTGTCTCGCTGGACGTGACCCACTCCAGCAGTCGCACCTTCGGTCAGGCGGACAAGGGCAACAGCTTGCGCGCCCTGTATGCCAAGACCTTTACCAGCACCGACACCAACTTCACGCTCGCCGCCTACCGCTACTCGACCGAGGGCTATCGCACCCTCACCGAGCACGTCGAGGAACTGAGCAGCGATGGCCAGAAACGCACCGGCAACTCGAAAACCCGCACCGACCTGACCGTCAACCAGAGCCTGGGGCGCAACCAGCAATATGGCAGCCTCTACGTGAACGCCAGCGACCAGCGTTACTGGGGGCGCGGCGGTTCGCAAAGCCTGTCGGCGGGTTACAGCAACTATTGGGGTGATCTGAGTTACAACATCGGGGCCACGTACTCCAAGGATGTCGGCAACTACGGGCCGTCGAACAATGACACGCTGGTCAACCTGTCCGTGTCGTTCCCGCTGGGCTCAAAGCCCCGTGCACCACGGGCCTTTGTGTCCGCCAGCACGCAGAAAGGCGACGACACCACCCAGATGGGCATCAACGGCTATCTGTCAGAAGACAGCGACACCTATTACTCGGTACAAGGCGGGAACAGCAGCACCGGCGGCGGCACCGGTTCGGTCAACCTCAGCACCCGCACTTCGGTGATGGACATCAGTGCCGGCTACAGCCAGGGACGCGGGTACAACTCGCAGAACCTTAACCTGGCAGGTTCGGTCGTGGGCCATGCCGGCGGGATCAACCTGGGACAAACCGTGGGCGAGACATTCGCACTGGCACAGGTCGAAGGGGTGGAAGGCGTGAAAATCGGCAGTTTCTCCGGGGCGAAAACCGCCAGTAACGGCTTCGCGGTGGTGCCCAACGCGCAGCCCTATCGCGTGAACTGGATCAACCTGGACACCCGTGATCTGGGTGGCGATATCGAGATCGAAAACGCGACCCGGCAAGTGGTGCCACGACGTGGTGCAGTAGTGCTGGCACGTTACGCCAGCAAGACCGGGCGACGCGTGCAGTTCGCCTTGTTCGACGCCCGGCACCAGCCAATCCCGTTTGGCGCTGCGCTCGAGGACAGTACTGGCAAGCAGTTAGCAATCTCTGACCCTGGCGGCAAGGCACTGGCGTTGGTTGAAGTAGACGTAGGCACCCTCATCATCAACTGGCAGGGCCAACGGTGTGAGGCGCCTTATGCGTTGCCGAAACGCAATAAGGCGCTGAACTATGAGCGGGTGTCGCTGGTGTGTGGCCCCTCTCAGAAATCGCGCTTGTAAAAGATGTCCAGCGAACTGGCGACGCCGCTGGCGGCTTCCAGGTAGCGCGCCACGCTGTCGCCGGTTGCCGGCAGAAAACCGCCCCACGTGACTTCGAAGTGTTCGATGGCTGCGACGGGTGTTGTCGCGAGCCACGGCTTGCAGATAGCAATCCAGATCGCTCATAGGAAATGAACCTGTTTTGACCGACTGTAGGTGCGAGCTCGCTCCGGGCGGCGATCCGACGATGATCGTTAACGATGACGCTGGTTGGCAGGTGCCCCGCGGCGGTCTCGGGGTTATCGCGAGCAAGCTCGCTCCTACACATTTCAAGATCCGCCACTTACGGGACAGGTGCGCCTGCACGAAACAAAAAACCTCGATGGCGCCGCTACTATCTCCATAAATGGGGCATTACACCCACCCAACCGGGCGTTTACCACCTGATTTGAGGAATATCCCCCCCTAACCCTTTCCCTCGCTTGAAATACTCAGAATCAGCTTGTTAATTGATTTGAACTTTTTCTTCGCCCTATTGAAATGGCTCATTAGTTGCTTCCCCCCGTGGTACCCACAACAGCTGTCGTCCCGGACATCATGGAGACGGCGGAGCTTGCCAGATTCGGCATGACGCGAGGGGTGAAAAATGAAACGCGCGACACCATCATGCAGCTCCATCGCCTTGCTACTCAGGTCAAGCCCCCCCTGTGCGCCTCTGGCCGAAGATCATCCCGCCGGTGATTCTGATGTACACCTTCTGGAGCTATTACGTGCTCCGCGCAAAAGTGAGAATTGGTGATGGCTTCCACTGATAGATCAATTGCTCGAATCACGAAAAGGCCGATGACCCTTTACAAGCAGCTCGCTCAGTTGAGCCTGATGTTTATTGCGTTGCTGATTATGCTGGCATTGTCCGCTGCACTGGCGATGGAGCTGACCTTTGGAGCGCTCTGACGTGTCCGGTAAATGAACATGGCCACAGTAGTAAGTGCCGTGATTTCCAGTCTCGCGCCAAGTGTGTTCGACCAGAACGGCCTGCAAGGACCCGGCGCGCATGTCCCGGCCGTCGAGTACCACTGCGGGATGGACATCGATGTGAAGAAGGTGCTGGCCTGGCGTCTGTGCATGGTGCCCAAAAACTAAACATTACTCCTCGTTCAACGCATCAATGATAGGGCAAGCGGTTCCGCCGCCAACATCGCATTGCCGCACCAGTCCGCCCAGCACCTGCTGCATTGCTGCAAGGTCGGCCATCTTTTGCTCAATCAGGGCCAGCTTATGCACGGCCAGTGCCCGAGTCTCGCTACAAGTGCAGGCCGCATCCAGCGTCAGCAGTACGCCCACCTCATCCAGCGTGAATCCCAGCGCCTGTGCCCGTTTGATAAAGCGCAGCCGTTTGACCTGCTCCGGTAGATAGCACCGATAACCACCGAGCGGCTTTGGTGGCTCATCCAGCAAGCCGCGTCGCTGGTAATAGCGAATAGTCTCGATGTTCACCCCGGCAGCTTCCGCCAACCTGCCGATACTCATTCCTGTCACCATCACACGCCCCTTGATTCTGTACCCAGGTACGGAGTGTAGAGTGACTCTAGGTTAGATCGATTCAATGGAGAAGACGATGGTTCAACAAATCGGCAAAGGTTCGCTGGTCAAAGCGACGACGAATGCGGGCTATCCCTCCACCGTGCACAAATGAGGCAGATATGAGCGCCGTCATCCTCGAATCCGTGTTGACCTGCCCGCATTGCAGTTTCGCCAAGCAGGAAGCCATGCCCACAGATGCCTGTCAGTTTTTTTACGAATGTGGCAATTGCAGGACTCTGCTGCGCCCAAATCCCGGTGACTGCTGTGTGTTCTGCTCGTTTGGCTCGATGAAGTGCCCGCCGATCCAGGAGCAGCGCGGATGCTGTGACAACCGGACGAATGTTCCCCCACAACTGGGAAATCCCATTTGTGGGGGGGAGATTTAGGGTCAGCTTTCGTCTGAAGGAAGTAGCCTGGAACGCAGCGCTAAAGGCCCAAGGCTGGTGGCCAGCGTCTTTCACTCAAATGGCTTGATTATTGCGTTATTGCTCATACGAGCTCCCAACTTACCAGGCACCCATGTAAAAACAGCGGTTATGGGAGGTGTGTCATGTGGAATCAGCCTCTGATGCTTGTGGTGATCTACCTCACCATCACCCTCAGCATCGGTTGGTTGTGGTCCACTGCTATCCTGTATTGGCTTTGATCCAGTGGGAAAAGTGAATCACCACCTGATTTTATGAACACCAATGACCGGCAGCTTCACGCCCTGAGGAAGTCAGTCAACCTGAATCAAGACTCTTGAAGATCAATGAACGCTCGTCTGCGAAAAACATAAGAACACTGACCTGTATCGGTCAGAAGCAGAACTGACAACGAACCCGGCCATTACGCAGTTGTCATAACAGTCGATGGCATCGCAAATGATCAGTGGTCGCGGACCAAGGCCGCAGACCAAGGCCGCAAACCAACTTCATTCAAGAGCGATGCCTGAAAATCACACACTTCAGGGTGCGCCGGACAACCTCAGCGGGTTCGGTTCCTGCCTGGCGCAGGCGCTTGCCGCTGTTCTCTTCCAATGCTCCCTCAGCGGAGTACGCAAATGACTCAATCAATGCGGTTCTTCCTGTCGATCTTCCTCGCTACGGCATCATTGGCATCGGTTGGTTTCCTGAACAATGCAGGGGCGGCCACCGCCGAGGATCTGAATGCCGACTCTCGACAAGCGTTGCAAACGCTCTACAAGACCAATCCTTTTTCCGAAACCATCTCGCACCAAGCCAAAGCAGTGCTTGTTTTCCCGAACATCATCAAGGCGGGTCTTGTGTTCGGCGGCAGCTATGGCGAAGGCGTACTGATGAAAGGCTCGAAAGTCGAGAATTACTACAACTCCGTCACCGGCTCTTGGGGGCTGCAGGCCGGCGCCCAGTCGTATGGCTACGTGGTTTTCCTGATGACCGATAAAGCCGTGAAATATGTAACCGATACCAAGGGCTGGGAAATCGGTGTAGGACCAACAGTTGTGTTAGTGGATGCAGGGGTTGCGAAGAACCTGTCCAGCTCGACACTGAAAGACGATGCCTACGCGTTCATCTTCGACCAGCAAGGATTGATGGCGGGGGTCAGTATCGAGGGAACGAAGATTTCTCTGATCAAGCGCTAAATTCAACCGTTTGATTTGCCATCGGGAGCATGATGGCAGCCTATGCCAACCCGGAGTTTAGGCTAGGCTGTCCTCACTCCCGGCACACAGACACATCAGGTGATTGGGAAGCTGCCTGGACGAGCCAGGCTTGCATTTGCTGAATCCACCGTTCATTGACTCAGGTCTAAACACTGAGCGACCGAATCCTGATAATGATTTTTCATATTTTTAGGTAGGCCTTGAATGACTCCTCAGCTCTTCCCGATTCACGGTCTCGTGAGTTTCACCCTCGCCATCCTCCTGCTTTTCCTCGGCAAAACCCTTGTCCAGCGCAACGCCTTGCTCCGTCAATACTGTATTCCCGAATCGGTGGTTGGCGGCTTTGTCTGTGCGGCGGTGACGACCCTGTTTTACTTCGGCCTCAATATCGAGATCGAATTTGATCTGCAAATTCGCGACACCCTGCTGCTGTATTTCTTTGCAGCCATTGGCTTGAAGTCGGACATGCGCCAACTGCTCAAGGGAGGACTGCCGCTGCTGATCCTGCTGGTGCTCGCCGCTGTGTTCATCGTTCTGCAGAACGCGCTGGGCATGGGTGTGGCCGAGGCATTTGGGCTCGCGCCCAAGGCGGGTTTGATGGTGGGCTCCGTTTCCCTTACGGGTGGGGCGGGCACCACACTGGCCTGGGCACCGCTATTCGTCGACAGACTGGGAATCAGTAACGCGCATGAACTGGGCATGGCCAGCAACACCGTCGGCCTGATTGCCGCTTGCGTGATCGGCGGCCCGATCGCCAACCGACTGATACGTCGTCACCATCTGACGCCTTCCGGAGATGCGGCGCTGGAAGTCGGCATTTTCGAGCAACAACCGAGCAAGCCAATGGACTACTACGACGTGCTCTGGGCGTGGATGTGGCTCAATCTGACGCTGATGCTCGGCTACGGACTCAACCTGCTGTTGGTCGATGCGGGCATCACCCTGCCCAAGTTCGTCAGCTGCCTGTTCGCGGGCATCGTCATTCACCACATCGTTCTCGCCGTGATCGGTGATCAGCGGCTGAAAACCTGGAGCGGCGCCAGCCTGGGTCTGTCGCTGATCTCCGATATCTGTCTGGGCATGTTTTTGACCATGGCCCTGATGGGGCTTCAGTTATGGCAACTCAACGGCGCGCTGATGTTCATTCTGTGCGCCTTGACCCTGCAAATTCTGCTGACGGTCGTCTATACGTATTTTGTGGTCTTCCGCTTTATGGGGCGCAATTATGAAGCCAGTGTGATTGCTTCCGGATTCGGCGGGATTGCCCTCGGCTCCACGGCGACGGCCATCGTCAACATGTCGACCGTGACGCAAAAATACGGTGCGGCCCACCAGGCCTTTCTGATCGTGCCGCTGGTGTGTGGCTTTTTCATTGACCTGGTCAATGCCGTGATCATCAGTATGTTCAGTGGGCTTTAGCGACCGGACGCCTGGTTTACTTGAAAACCGGCACGCTGGCTGACTCGTTTGGTTTTTTCAGGTACTCACGCAGCCGAGCGCCAATCTCGGCAATTTTCGCCTCCCCCGCACGCAAGGCTTGCGGGTTGGTATGTACCGAGTAGTTTCCCAGCGCAAGATCATAGGGATGAGGTTGCGCTGAGCCGATCACGAAGACCGCATCTTTGTGCATGGCCTTGAGCGTGACGGCACCGCTACCTGGTTCGAAGATGACCATTTCTCCCGCCATGACCACCCCTGGCGCGCAAAGGGAACCGCGGCTGACGCTCAACCACAATGACGTGTGCCCACTGGGTGGAACATAGGTCCAGGACTCCCCGGCGGGTAGCGTGACCAGCAGGTAGTTCATGCCGGCGGGAGCGCGGACCGGGCTTTGGACACCCTGGTACGCTCCAAGAATCACGCGCGCCGGCCCCACTTCAGGCATCACGCTTGACTCCAGGTATTGGCTATCGACACTCGCGTTTTCCAACGCCGGCGGCAGTGCAACCCACAGTTGAAAGCCTTGAATCCGCTTCGATGTGCCTACCGACATTTCCTTGCCGTGCCAGACCCCGCCCCCGGCACGCATCCATTCGACAGCGCCATAGTCAATCATCCCCGTACCCGAATCAGCATCCTCGAAGCGCAAATTACCCTCGGTAATGACCGTGACGGTGGCGATGCCCGAGTGCGGATGCAGTGGCATGCCGTTGATGAATGAGCAATCACCTTCAAACAGGTCAAGGAAAACAAATGGCTTGATCAGGTGGCCCAGATCGGAAGGACTCATCAACCGGACAATCGCGCCATGCCCGCTACCGGTGGTGCGGTAGCTGATTGCGCGGGTAGCGCCGGAGGCGATACCGGGGAGAGGTTGTTGCAGCAGCGTCATGAAGATTACTCACAGAAGAGTGGGAGCCTCGCGGCCCAATGCCTGAACAATAGGGCCGGACCGATTACTTGATTAGTCGATACAATTGGATTGCACTCGTCCACCAATGCCAGGAATGCCTCGCCATGATCGACCTCAACGACATCGCCATGTTTGTGCAGGTAGTACGCAGCGGCAGTTTTGCCGAGGCGGCACGACGGCTGGGCATGCCACCCAATACCGTGAGTCGTCGCATCCAGCAGCTCGAAGCGCAACTCGGCACTCGGCTGCTGCAACGCTCCACTCGCAAACTCACGCTCACCAGTGCTGGCCAGGGCTTTCATGAGCGTTGCGTGGGAGCCGTCGATGGCCTGCTCGAAGCAGGACAGGAGTTGATGACAGGCAGTAACGAACCCAGTGGACTAGTGCGTGTGGCGGCTCCAGCCGACTTTTTCGACTTTTTCCAGATGGCGTGGGTGACCGAGTTCCTGGCCGCGCACCCGCGCGTGCGGCTGGACTTCGTGCTCAGTGATGCGAAGGCCGACCTGATCGCAGAACAGATCGACGTCGCCTTTCGCGGCGGACCCTTGCGCGACTCAGGCTATGTCGGCCGTCAGATCCTTGACCCGCGCAGCGTCGGGATGGTGGCCAGTCCCTCTTACATTGCGACGCGTGGTTCACCTCGCTCGTTGCAGGACCTGGCGAACCACGATTGTGTGATCTCCGCGCATCCAGGTGGCCACACCACATGGCGTTTGGTCGGTCCCAATGGCGAGGAAGAAGTACAAGTTGCCGGGCGCTTCAGCGGCAATACCGCCCAGGCACTGCGCAAGGCCGCCGTGGCCGGGCTCGGCATCGCGCTGCTGCCGCCCGTGATGGCCAGGCTTGAGGTGGAAGCCGGGACGCTTGTCCCGGTACTGCCGCAATACCAACCCAAAAGCTACGGCCTGAACGTGCTGTATCCGACCCGCCGGCAGTTGCCACTCGCCGTGTCGGCGTTCATCGGGTTGGTGATCCAGAAAATGAATACGACAGACGCACCAGTGGTGTATCGATAGCGAGTGGCGATTGTTGCGTCGGCTGTCGACCGGCGACGCTGTTGGCCAGCGAGATGGGGTCGTTGATAGCGTGAGGGCGCCAATTGCTGGCAACCCATAGATCTACACCTCTTATGCACCTAAACTTTGTGCGTCCCTGCCCTCCTCGCCAATTGTCGTACGGGTTCCATGACTGAGCACGCCAAGTACCATCACGTGTCCGAAGTACCAGGCCTGGTGCTGGGTTCCGCACGCTTTGCGAATGTCGGTTTCGACCGCCATTACCACCTCGATTTCCACATTGGCTTTGTCACCGAAGGCATCCAGCGTCATCGATCGAAAGGCGAGTCGTTTCTTTTAGGTCCGGGCAGTATTGCCCTGATGCCGCCGGGTGAAATCCACGATGGTGTGTCCGAGGGCGGCGGCACTTATACGCTCAAGACATTTCGCCTTTCGCAGGCGCTGGTTGCGAATCTGGCCGAGGAGATCAGCGGTCGACCGAGAGAGCTTGAGTTGACCAGTGTGTTGCTGGACAACGCGCGCCTTGTCGGCCACCTGCGCGGGCTGCACGAAGCGATGCAGCAGGCCGTTGGACCCGGCAGCCTCGCGGTGCAGACACAATGGATCACCCTCCTTGAACACCTGTTGAGCCAGTCACGGGCGATCAAACCCGAAACGATTACAGGCACGCTTTCCCCCCTGCAATGGTCTCGCGTCAGGGACTATTGTTTCAGCCACATCGATGAGCGAATCACCCTCGATGATCTCGCTGGATTGTGTGGGCTGAGCCGCTTCCCGTTTCTCAAGCAGTTCAAGCGGACCGTCGGCATGACGCCCCACGCGTGGCTGCTTCGCCTGCGTCTCGAACGGGCCTGTGGCCTGTTGTCGCGTAGCGGGCAACCGATCATCGAGGTCGCCCACGCTGTCGGCTTTTACGATCAAAGCCATTTCAATCGCGCCTTTCGACAGGCATTTGGCGTCGCGCCCTCCCGCTACAGGACATAGGGCATAAGCCATCAGACGACCGTCAATTTTTTACAAGCGCGACAACCGTCCCTCTCCATAGGATGCGCCAATCCGGGCGAAACACCTTCGCCCGCACAGCCGAGAACTGGATGATGAACGGTGAAACAAACAGACCGCCCGCTCTGGGTTTTTCAAGTGACAACATCGCAGGCGCATCGCCGGAGGTGGCGCAAGCCATCGTCAAACACAGCACGGGCCAGGCGAGCCCCTATGGCACAGACGAGTTGACGGCGCAGGTCCAGCGCAAGTTCTGCGAGATCTTCGAGCGCGACGTGGAGGTCTTTCTCGTGCCCACCGGCACCGCCGCCAATGGCCTGTGCCTGAGCACGATGACTCCACCCTGGGGGAATATCTATTGCCATCCGGCCAGTCATATCAACAACGATGAATGTGGCGCGCCCGAGTTCTTTTCCAACGGCGCGAAGCTGATGACCATCGATGGCCCATCGGCCAAGCTGGACATCACCCGACTGCGCGAGCGGACTCGCGAGAAAGTCGGCGACGTGCACACGACTCAGCCTGCCTGCGTCAGCATCACTCAGGCCACCGAAGTCGGCAGCACTTACACTCTCGACGAAATCGCAGCCATCGGCGACGTTTGCAAGTCATCGTCCCTTGGCTTCCATATGGATGGGTCACGGTTTGCCAACGCCTTGGTGTCGCTGGGTTGCTCTCCTGCAGAAATGACATGGAAGGCCGGCGTGGATGCCCTGTCGTTTGGTGCCACGAAAAATGGTGTGCTGGCGGCGGAAGCCATCGTCCTGTTCAACGCCTCGCTCGCCACCGAGATGAGTTACCGGCGCAAGCGCGCAGGTCATCTCTTCTCCAAGATGCGTTTTCTTTCGGCGCAGATCGATGCGTATCTGACTGACGACCTCTGGTTGCGCAATGCACGCCAGGCCAACGCTGCGGCCCAGCGCCTGGCGCAAGGGCTTGCCGGACTGAACGGCGTTGACGTGCTCGGCGGCACTGAGGCGAACATCCTGTTCTGTCGGCTGGACCCGGCAATAACCGAAGCGCTGCTACGGGCCGGGTTCGGGTTCTACCATGATCGCTGGGGACCGAACATCGTTCGTTTTGTCACGTCATTCGCAACCACCGCCGAGGATGTCGATCACCTGTTGAGTCAGGTGCGGCGAGTTGTTGATCATGTACAAAAATAACAGCCGTAATAGTCGATGATTGATGGCGGTTGTGCTCGCTCAAACTCGAATGAGCACCCGCCACTGCGGTGTCAGGCTTCTACATCTCGCGATAAAGAATCATGCCTGCGTGATACAAAATCCCGTCGCGGAACTCACCATCAGCCGTGAAGCCGGTGTCGTCGACGTACTCAATGTGGTCACCTTCCAGCCAATACCGGCCCTGGTAGGCACTCACCTTCCTGCCCCGGGCTTCATCGTATCGACCACCCGTTAAAAGCTCATGCCGGATGAGCCCGTCCGCCGTGACCCACATACCGACGTACTTATCCTGATCAGCGGATTTCTTGACTGTCATGTTCAAGTCCTCCGTTCAGAATGCACTGGCAGTTGGGCGGACAATCAGTTCACTGACGTCCACATCGGCGGGCTGTTCAATGGCGTAAGCGATAGCGCGAGCGACGGCCATTGCAGGGATGGCGATCTTGCGGAACTCGCGCATCTCGGCCCGCCCGCCTTCGTCGGAAATACTCTCGGCCAGTTCGGACTCGGTAACGCCAGGCGAAATCACCGTGACACGAATGTCCCCGCCGACCTCCTGGCGCAATCCTTCCGAGATGGCGCGCACTGCAAACTTGGTCGCGCAGTAGACCGCCGCCGTCGGGCTGACGGTGTAGGCACCAATCGATGCGATATTGATGAACTGGCCTGATTTCTGTTGTTGCATCAAAGGCAAACCGGCCGCGATACCGTGCAAGACGCCACGAATATTGACGTCGATCATCTGGTCCCACTCAGAGACTTTCAGCGCCTCGAGTTTCGACAGCGGCATCACCCCGGCGTTGTTGACCATCACATCGACCCGGCCATGCAGTTTTAGCGCAAAATCCACAAACGCTTGTACGTCGGCTCGACGGGTGACATCCAACGCCTGAAAGTGTGCGACTCCGCCGCTCGCGTTGATCTCCCCACAGAGTATTTCGAGGCGTTCCGTGCGACGTGCCCCGAGCACGACATGTGCACCGTTGCTGGCTAAAAGACGCGCTGTCGCCTCGCCTATTCCGCTGCTCGCGCCCGTGATCAGAACGACTTTTTTCGAGATATTCGACATGACCCTAACCCCTCACTTGAGTGCCTGGTGACGCGAGAGCGGTGTCTCGCTGCCAGTCCAGATTAGGGATAACGGCGGCAGCC
>NZ_AKJL01000344.1 GCF_000282355.1 Pseudomonas sp. GM49 | reverse complement strand
GTGTCCAAAATCATTAGGCCAGTTCAAGCTCGCTCCCACAACAGCACCCTCTACCTGCACGACCTCATTTCTACCGGAGCATCCCCATGTCCTTTCTCCTCAGTCACCTGCTCTCCCTGAGCACCCTGCTGCTGGCCATCGACGCCCTGCTCTGGCACTTCGCGCCATTCAAGCATCGGGTGAGCCGGGTCGGTGTGCGTCTGGTGCTGTTTCTGCTGTTCAGCACAGTGATCATCAACGCCGGCGTCAGCCCGTTGCAGGCGCCGTTGTTTGCCGATGATCGCGTGGCACAACTGGGGGCCACGGCACTGGGGATTCTCTGGTGGCTGTACGCCGCGCGGGTGCTGACCGAAGTGATCGGCCTGGCCCTGATGCGACGCATCGGCCATAGCGGCCGGCTGTTGCAGGATGTCATCGGCGCACTGGTGTTCCTGATTGCCGTGGTGGCCGGCGCCGGCTACGTGCTGGAACTGCCAGTGAAAGGTTTGCTGGCGACCTCCGGCGTCGTCGCCATCGTGGTGGGTCTGGCATTGCAGAGCACCTTGAGCGACGTGTTCTCCGGCATCGTGCTCAACACCACCAAGCCGTACCAGGTCGATGACCGGGTTTCCATCGACGGTATTGAAGGCAAGGTGCTGGACATCGATTGGCGTGCCACCCATCTGCTGACCAGCGCCGGCAGTACCGCTGTGGTGCCGAACTCGGTGGCGGCCAAGGCAAAGATCGTCAACCTCAGCCGCCCGACCAATATGCACGGCGTGTCGATCAGCATTCAGGTGCCCAATCACATTCGCCCGCGTCGGGTACTCGATGCCCTGGACCGTACCCTTCAGGGCAGTAGCAGTCTGCTGCTCGATCCTGCGCCGAAAGCCGTGCTCAAGGAGGCCGGCGAAACCATGTCCGAATACGTGGCCAGCGGCTTCATCGCCGAATTGGGCAAAAAGGGTGAAGTGCGTAATCAACTGTTCGACCTGGCCCATCGGCACCTCGAAGCGGCAGGCATTTCCCGGCAACCCGATGGCGTGATCGAGCCGTCGACCCGCGCACGGGCCTTGCTCGATGAAGTGAAAATCTTCCGTTCCCTGAGCGCCGAGAAACGGGATCGCCTGGCCCAGAACATGGTGGCGCAGCAATACGCAGCCGGTGAGGTGGTGCTGGATCTGGATGAGGTACCGGACAGCCTGTTCGTTATCGCCACCGGCGTGGTCAGCGCCACCGTCCCCGACGGCAGCATGCAGATCGAAGCCGGACGCATGGGGCCGAGTGAAGTCATGGGCGAACAAAGCATCCTCGCCGACACGCCATCCCAGGCACGGTTCACCGCCATGACCTCAAGCATCATCTACCGCCTCGACAAATCCCTGACCCGCAACTGCATGACGCAACGACGGGAAGTCGACCGGGCGTTGAACAAGCTGCAAGCGGTGCGCCAGCAGAACAGCCGGATGGCGTTGATGGCCAAGCCGGTGGTGGTCAAGAGAGGAGGGTTTTTGAGTTGGTTGCAGAGTCGCTGATCCACGGCTTACACAAAACACTGTGGGAGCGAGCTTGCTCGCGATAGCTTTCTGTCAGTCAACATATGTGTCGACTGATACGCCGCCATCGCGAGCAAGCTCGCTCCCACAGGTATACGTCTTACTTCGCAGTAAATTTCGTGTAGCTGTTGATCAGGTTGCGATAGTTCGGCAGGCGTTCCGACAGCAGGTTGGCCAGGCCTTCCATGTCATTGCGCCAGTCGCCTTGCAGCTCGCAGGCCACGGAGAACCAGTTCAGCAATTGTGCACCGGCGGCCGACATGCGTGCCCAGGCCGCTTGTTGCACAGTGGTGTTGAAGGTGCCGGAAGCGTCGGTCACCACAAACACCTCAAAGCCCTCGGCAATGGCCGACAGGGTCGGGAACGCCACGCACACGTCGGTCACCACACCGGCGATGATCAGTTGCTTGCGACCGGTGGCCTTGATCGCCTTGACGAAGTCTTCGTTGTCCCAGGCGTTGATCTGGCCCGGGCGTGCAATGAACGGCGCGTCCGGAAACTGCGCCTTGAGTTCAGGCACGATCGGGCCGTTCGGGCCACTGTCGAAACTGGTGGTGAGGATAGTCGGCAGTTTGAAGAACTTGGCGATGTCGCCCAGCGCCAGCACGTTGTTCTTGAACTCGTTGGGCGAGAAATCCTGTACCAGCGAGATCAGACCGGTCTGGTGGTCGACCAGCAATACCACGGCATCGTCTTTGTTCAGGCGTTTGTACGGAACGTTGCTCATTGGAAACTCCTTGATGGATGGTTGTCGCAGTCAGCGCCGACCTGTTGGGCCGACGCTTTTTTTAAATGGGTCAGAAGGCAAAACACGAACAGCCAAAAGCGCCCCAGAAACCGGCGAAATCGCTGACCGGCGCGTTCGACAGGCGCGCCCGTTCATGGCTATGGGAATGCACCGCGCACGGCCCACTGCAGTGGTGAACCTGGGCCTGCATCGGCGACGTCGGGCGCCAGTGGCCCGGCACCTTCACCACCGGCGACCAGTCCGGTAGCACCGGCAGACTGGCTGGCCCGAGCTTCTCGAAGTCACCGGCGCCGTACACCACTTTGCCGCCGACCACGGTCAGCACCGACTCGATCCACTTGATCGCCTCTTCATCGACGCTGAAGAAGTCCGCGCTGAGGGCGGCGACGTCGGCCAATTGCCCGACCTTGATCTGGCCCTTTTTGCCCTGCTCCGACGAGAACCAGGCACTGCCGTGGGTGAACAGTTCCAGCGCCGTCAGGCGCGACAAGCCTTCGGCGTGCAACTCCATGCCGCCGACGGTGCGACCGCTGACCATCCAGTACAGCGAAGTCCACGGGTTGTAGCTCGACACCCGCGTCGCATCGGTACCGGCACCGACCGGTACACCCTCGGCCAGCATGCGTTTGATCGGTGGCGTGGCTTCGGCCGCTTTCGCGCCGTAACGCTCGACGAAATACTCACCCTGGAACGCCATGCGATCCTGAATCGCAATGCCACCACCCAGCGCCCTCACCCGCTCGATGTTCTGCGGGGTGATGGTTTCGGCGTGGTCGAAAAACCACGGCAAGCCGTTGAACGGAATGTCGCGATTGACCTTCTCGAACACGTCGAGCATGCGGCTGATGGACTCGTTGTAGGTGGCGTGCAAACGGAACGGCCAGCGTTGCTCGACCAGATGGCGCACCACTGGTTCCAGTTCGGCTTCCATGGTTTGCGGCAGGTCCGGGCGCGGTTCGAGGAAGTCTTCGAAGTCCGCCGCCGAGAACACCAGCATTTCCCCGGCACCGTTGTGCCGAAGGTAATCGTCGCCCTGGTGCAGCTTCACGCTGCCGGTCCAGTTCTTGAAGTCGGTCAACTCTTCCTTGGGCTTCTGGGTGAACAGGTTGTAGGCGATGCGCACCGTCAGTTGCTCGTCCTTCGCCAACTGCTCGATCACCTGATAATCGTCCGGATAGTTCTGGAAACCACCGCCGGCATCGATGGCGCTGGTCAGGCCCAGGCGGTTGAGTTCGCGCATGAACTGACGGGTCGAGTTGACCTGATATTCCAGCGGCAACTTCGGCCCCTTGGCCAAGGTCGAGTACAGAATCATCGCGTTCGGCCGCGCCACCAGCATGCCGGTCGGCTCGCCATTGGCGTCGCGCACGATCTCGCCACCCGGAGGGTTCGGCGTGTCGCGGGTGTAACCGGCTACGCGCAACGCGGCGCGGTTGAGCAAGGCACGGTCGTACAGGTGCAGGACAAACACCGGCGTGTCCGGTGCCGCCTGGTTGAGCTCGGCCAGAGTCGGCATGCGCTTCTCGGCGAACTGGAATTCGTTCCAGCCACCGACCACCCGCACCCACTGCGGCGTCGGCGTACGGTCGGCCTGATCCTTGAGCATGCGCAGGGCATCGGCCAGGGACGGCACACCTTCCCAGCGCAGTTCCAGGTTGTAGTTCAAGCCGCCGCGGATCAGGTGCAAGTGCGAGTCGTTGAGCCCGGGGATCACACAGCGGCCCTTGAGGTCGATTACCTGGGTGTTCGAGCCACGCAGGGCCATGGCCTCGGCATCACTGCCCACCACAACAAAGCGACCGTCGCTGATCGCCACAGCGCTGGCGAGCGGTTTTTCGCGGTCAACGGTATGAAATTGACCATTGAACAGAATCAGATCGGCGTTCATCACGGTTCCTCGTGCAATGTGGCGGGAGACAGCCAGGGCGCGAACAGACGCGTCGCCATGGGCATAAAGATGTAAACCACCGAGAGCACGATGGTCAGGGTGATCAGGAACGTGGCCACCACGTAGTTGGAGAGCAAGGCGTTGAGCCGTAGCAGCGGGCCCCAGAGCAGCGGCACCAGCAAGGTGTGCGGCAGGATCACCAGCAAAGTCACCACGGCCTGCTTCCAGCGCGGCGGTGGCGTACCGGCCTCGGCCTGGGGCGAGAACCAGAACTCGTTGACCGGATTGACTTCGGTCTGGTCGCCATCGGCCAGCATCGGCGCGGCTTGGTCGACCAGTTCCTGGCGCTGCGGCGAATCGAGCCAGCGCTGCATCGCCTCGGTGGAGCAAAAACGCAGCACGCAGGTGTAGGTGTCGAGGCCGGCGTTCTTGCCGCGCACCACATCCACGCCCAAATGCCCGACACTCTGCGCGGCCACCTTGACGATGTTGCGCAGCCAGGCTTCATAAGGCACTTCAAAACCGGCCTTGACCCGGTGTTTGACAATCAGCGTCACCACCTCATCAGGCCCGGGACTTGCCGGTTCACGGCGATTGAGATCAGACATAACGCAAGACTCCGGCGAAACGGACATTGAGCGCGAGCCGTCCCGGCCCGGCGATGAGAATGCTGGTGAACACAATCAGCAACAGCCAGCCGAACTGGCCTTCGAAGAGGGTCCACTGCGGATGCACGATCAACATCGACACCCATAGCAAAAACAGAATAGGCAAACTTGCCAGACGCACCAGCAACCCGGCGACGATCAGCAGCGGGCACACCACCTCGGCGAAAATCGCCAGTATCAGCGTCAGGTTCGCGCCCATGTGGAAAGGGTCTTCGATGTTTTGCAACTCGGCACTGTAGTGAAGCAGCTTGGGCAAACCATGCACCCACAACAGGAACAACCCGCCGCTGACCCGCAGGAACAGCAACCCCCAGTCTTGCGCCCGATCATCGCGTCGCGAAGCGTCCATGGCCCACCCGCACAAATGAAAAACCACCGACGCCCATGCGCCGGGACTGGATTCGATAGTGCCGGGACGGGGGGAGGAAAAATTGAATGTACGTGCTCTGTTTGCGGGAAGACCGAGATCGACCAAACGACATAGAGCCCTGTGGGAGCGGGCTTGCTCGCGATGACGGCATCACATTCAGCATGGATGTTGACTGAACCACCGCAATCGTCGGAACGCCGCCCGGAGCAAGCTCGCTCCCACAGGTATATTTGTTGTTGCTTCTACCCGGTTATTCCTGCGGATCGAGAATATCCAGCGCCCGATTCACCGCCAGCTCGCCCAACATGATGATCTGCGCAATCCCCAGCAGTGCGTTGCGATGAGGGCTTTGCAGAAACCCTGCGAGGTCACTGGCCATGATGCTGGCCGAGGCAAGGGATTCGCAGGCGTGGGCCAACAGGGTTTCGGTGTTGATGTCGGGGGCGATGACAAACATCGGGCTGGGGTTGTGTGGTGAGGCGGAGTCTTTCGGGGGATTCGGAGTGGGTTTGAACATGGTGGAGCTCCTTTATACCTGGTGAAACCACCAGAACCCGTCGCTAAACAAGTAAGGGTGGCAGCTGTACGCAGGTTAGCGAACCGGGAGGTATAAGACCCGGCAGACCCGAAGGTCTCCCGCGCACAGCCACCATGTCGAAAATTGCAAACATACGAACATGTGCAATAGAGACTGGAGCCTTGTCGCGCTTATACCTGGTCAGGTCGCTAAACCCGGTCGCTGAATTTGCAGCGACCGCGAAACGATAAGGACCGGGTACAAGACGCACAAGCCGGCGGATTCTGGCGTAGTTGTAGGCAACGACGCAAGGCGGTGTGGCTTTCAGGAAACAAGGCTGACGACTTTTAAACAGAGCGGTCGAAACACTGCACATTCCCTGTGGGAGCGAGCTTGCTCGCGATGGCGGCATCACATCCAGCATGGGTGTTGACTGGCCCGCTGCTATCGCGAGCAGGCTCGCTCCTACAGGGGATTTGGTATACCTGTGAGAGATTGGTCGGCTGGCAGGCCGCCTTCGCGGGCAAGCCCGCTCCCACAGGTTGATTTGCATGTATCTGCGAGAGATTGGTCGGCTGGCAGGCCGCCATCGCGAGCAAGTCGGATCGCCGCACCGTCGCTCCCACAGAAGAGCAAAGGCAGAGCGGTGTATACCTTCGCTCTTCACCACTCATCAGGCCGAGCGTTAGCTCGCCTGCAGCTCTTGATCTTGATCCACCCGCCCCCTCGGCAGGCTGAGTGGAGGTGTTCATCCGGGGGGAGGCGCGCAGCGCCGTTCGGCGCAGCCGAACACATCGAGAGGAGGTCGAGCGAAGCCGACCGGAGGCGATGCCCCCGGATGAATGCCGGAGCGAAGGAACCCCGAGCCTAAGCGAGGGGCCGTACGTCAGGGGCGAGACCTTTTGGTTCCTTTTGGGGCGTTTGCCAAAAGGGACTCGCCGTAAGGGCGAAACCCTAAGCCGCCGTTACCAAAGAAACGGATATATACACAGTCAGGAGGAAACATCCAAAGCCACAGACATGAACTGACCGATCCGCGACCGCAACCACCGCTCCGCCGGATCATTGTCATGCACCCCGCTCCAGGCCATCGACAACTGCGCCGCCTCAATCTCGAACGGCGGATCCTCGGCCCGCAACCCACACCCCTCAACCAACGCACACGCCGCATAATCCGGCACGGTGGCAATCATCTCGGTACCGGCGAGCAACGCCCGCAACCCACTGAACTGCGGCACCCCCAGCACCACACGACGACTACGCCCGACCTTCGCCAGATCCAGATCGATATTGCCACTCAAGTCCCCCGAAAACGACACCATCGCATGGGGCCGCTCGCAGTACTCATCCAGGGTCAACGTTCCCGGCCGCGTATCGCCGCGCAGCACTTTGCAGGGAATATCGCGCAGCTTCTTGCGCTTGGCATTGGCCGGTAAATCCGTGGTGTAACTCACGCCCACCGAGATCTCCCCCGACGCCAGCAACGCCGGCATCAACAGGTAATTGGCCCGCCGCACAACCACGACGATGCCCGGTGCTTCCTCTTGCAACTGACGCAACAACGGCGGAAACAAACCGAACTCGGCATCGTCCGACAGCCCGATGCGGAACACATCGCAACTGGTCGCCGGATCGAACTCCTTGGCCCGGCTGACCGCACCGGAAATGGTGTCCATCGCCGGCTGCAATTCCTTGAGAATCGCCAGTGCCCGCGCCGTCGGCTCCATGCCGCGACCGTTGCGCAACAGCAACGGATCGTCGAACAGATCGCGCAAACGACCCAGCGCGGCACTCACCGCCGGCTGGCCCATGAACAGTTTTTCCGCGACACGGGTCAGGTTCTTTTCGAACATCAGGGCTTCGAAAATCACCAGCAGGTTCATGTCGACGCGACGCAGATCATTTCGGTTCATAGACACGGGTTCCTTGTATGTTCGGCCAGGCTCGAGTGCTATGGACTTTACTCGATCAACGGCACGTTTGCCGCTCGTTTGTACGGCCCGTACTCCACCGGCACCCACTCGAAATGCTTGCCTTGGGCGGTGATATGACCGATGCCGGGGAATGGCAGGTGCGCAGCCGTCACCCAGGTCTTGCTGGCGGCCGCGGCACCGAACACCTGGTTGCGACTGTTGATCGCTTGCCGGCTGTTGACGTCGAAACCGATCGATACCTCAGGGTGCAGGAACTGCACGGCGAGGTTGTGTACCAGGTCGCCCATGAACAGGATGCTTTGCCCTTGAGACGTGAAACGGTACGTGGTGCTGCCTGGCGTGTGCCCGGCTTCCAGTTGCGCCTCGACCACACCCGGTAGCGGTGACTGGCCTGGGGTGAAGGTCTTGAAACGACCAGCGGCAACGTAAGGCGCGGTGGAGTCCTGGGCCACCTTGAAGAAGCCCTTGGCCGCTTCCGGTGCCTTGGCCAATGCCTGTGGATCGAGCCAGTAGTCGGCCTCGGCCTTGGCGGCATACATCGTGGCGTTGGCGAACACCGGTTGCTGTTGGCCGTCCACCAGACCGCAGACGTGATCCAGGTGCAGGTGGGTGATCAGGATGGCGTCCACCTGCTCCGGTTTGTAGCCGGCCGCTTGCAGGTTGGCCGGCAGCTGGCCGGCAGTAGGACCGATGCACTGCCCTGCCCCGGTATCAATCAGAACAAGCTGTTTGCCGGTGTTGACCACAAAGGCGTTGAAGGCGGTCTGTACACCCGGGGTTTCAATCGAACGACGGGCCAGCAGTGCGCGGATCTGGCCCTGGCTCATGCCCTGCAACAGCTTGGGCGACAGATCGTTGTAGCCGTCGAACAGCGCCGTCACTTCGTAATCCCCCAGCGCCAGGCGGAAGTAACCGGGTACTTGCGTGCCCACCTGCGCGGGCGCCTGGGCCAGTGCGCTGGCGGATATCAGAACCAGGCCGATGGTGCCCAGCGCTCCCTGCCACGTCCGTTTCATCTGCTCACCTTTTCAAGCCAACCGGCGGTCCGTTATGGCCCGCTCCACGCTGAGCATCTTGTGCCAATCGCCAATACTTGCACTTGCAGCGATGTGCTGTGTTCACACCTTCGGGCATGGAATTAACAACGTTTAACTCGTCAGCCACTCGGGCCGCCTCCAACAATGAAGCCCTCAGCGCAGAACTGTTTTTTTCCAGAGAAACGGTGCTGATCGCTCGAACCGGGCGCCAGCGCTTTTCCTCCCCGACCGGACAATGGCCATGGCTTACCCACACCACACCACCGCCTGCGCACCTGCCAGCGAACCTCGCAAGCCCCACACCGGCGGCCTCAGCCCGCAACGCGAAAAACGGGTTAAACAACTGATCCTCGAACGTCTGGGCGACAGCCTGGAAGTCACTGAACTGGCACAGGCCTGCGCCCTGTCGCGCAGTCATTTTTCCCGCGCGTTCAAGTGCAGCACCGGCCTCTCGCCGCAAGAATGGATTCGCCAGCAGCGCGTTGCCCTGGCCAAGCAATTGATCCAGTACACCGATATGAGCCTTACGCAGATCAGCCTCGAATGCGGCTTCTGCGATCAGGCACACTTCTGCCACATCTTCACCCGTAGCGAAGGCATCAATCCGTTTGCCTGGCGCTGTCAGTTTGTCCGCCGCAACGGCAAAAGATCGCAGCCTTCGCCAGTTCCTACGGGCATGCACGCCTGCGTGTAGGAACTGGCGGAGGCAGCGATCTTTTGAACTGGCTTTTTAACCTTTCAAGAACGCCAACAGATCCGCGTTGAGCTGATCCTTGTGGGTGTCCGTCAAACCGTGAGGGGCGCCCGGGTAAATCTTCAGCGTCGAGCCCTTCACCAGTCTGGCGGAGGAGACGCCCGCCGCTTCGTACGGCACAACCTGATCCGCGTCGCCATGCACGACCAGGGTCGGTACGTCGAACTTTTTCAGATCTTCGGTGAAGTCGGTTTCCGAGAACGCCTTGATGCAGTCATAGGCGTTCTTGTGGCCGGCCATCATGCCTTGCATCCAGAACCAGTCGATCATGCCCTGGGACGGTTTCGCCTCCGGTTTGTTGAAGCCGAAAAACGGGCCGCTGGCGAGGTCGATGTACAGCTGCGAACGGTCGGCCAACGAGGCCTGGCGGATGCCGTCGAACACTTCCAGCGGCAGGCCACCGGGGTTGGCTTCGGTCTTGAGCATCAGCGGCGGCACCGCGGAAATCAGCCCGGCCTTGGCCACGCGCCCGGTGCCGTGGCGACCGATGTAGCGCGCCACCTCGCCACCACCGGTGGAGAAACCGAACAGCACGGCGTCTTGCAGATCGAGCAGCTCGATCAACTGCGCCAGATCGTCGGCGTAATGATCCATGTCATTGCCGAACCACGGTTGGCTGGAACGCCCATGGCCCCGACGGTCGTGAGCGATAACCCGGTAGCCCTTGGAGGCCAGGAAGATCATCTGCGATTCCCAGCTGTCGGCGTTCAGCGGCCAGCCATGGCTGAAGACAATCGGCTGGCCGGTGCCCCAGTCCTTGTAGTAAATCTCGACGCCGTCGCGGGTGGTGAAGGTGCTCATGGGTGATGCTTCCTTAACGAAGGTTGGGGGGGGTGAATCAAACCGGTAGTTGGTTCATGCGATCCGCCAGGCGCGCCACACGTTCGCCCAGGTGCGCGGCGGTGCAGCGATCCTCGGGTGGTGGGGCATCGTCGGGGGATTGCTCGACATTCGACTGGGCCATGGCGCCGAGAGAGCTGCCCAATCGGTTCAGTTGTCCGTTGAAAGCGCCGGTGCTGGAACGCGCCGGCAGCAGGTCAAGGCCGACCCAGATCATTGAGTGTTGGGCGGCGAACACCGCCATCTGCAGCAAGGTGTTGAGCTTGTCGCCGCACAGGCAGCCGGAATTGGTGAAGCCGGCCGCGAGCTTGTCGCGCCAGGGCTGGGCCAGGTAGAACGCCGCCGTGGCCTCCATGAACGCCTTGAAGGCCGCCGAGGCGCTGCCCATGTAGGTCGGCGCGCCAAAGATGATGGCGTCGGCGTTGTGCAGCCGCTCCCAGTGCTCGTCCACTTCCTCGACCGGGATCAACTGGCAGGTGCTGCCCAGGTGCCGTTCCACGCCCGCGGCCACGGCTTCGGCCATGACCCGGGTGTGCCCGTAGCCACTGTGATAGACCACCACCACGTTGCTCATTGCTCTGTCCTTGCGATGGGTTGAATTCCCTTGTAGGAGCGAGCTGGCTCCGGGCGGCGTTCCGACGATGGAGTATCAGTCGACACCCAGGTGGCTGACACACTATCGCGAGCCAGCTCGCTCCTACAGGAAGAGAGTTTTGAGCGCAGACCGGATGCAGGACGAGTTAAACGTTGTTAATTTTCCATGGCGCGCAAAAAGCCCCGGCAGGCCCTGTCCATCTGTCGCGCCCAATGTTCACGGGGCCGACAGCCAATCGCCGATACGCTACAGTCAGCGCCTGCACCCAACAGTCACCCGGGCGGTGCATTGCGCTACGTAAAAAACCTGAGGAATATGCTCGAAAACCGCGTACCAGACGGTTGCAACAGGAGCGACTCGTTGACCATTTCCCCCGAACAGGCTGTGCATTTCGGCCCCTACCGGGTCTACCCCGAACAACGCCTGGTGATGGAGGCCGACCATCCCTTGCGCCTGGGCCGGCGCGCCATGGACATCCTGTTGATCCTGCTGGAGCACGCCGGCAACGTGGTCAGCAAGCAACAACTGATCGCCCGGGTCTGGCCCAACAGCGTGGTCGAAGACATCAACCTGCGGGTACACATGGCCGCGTTGCGCAAGGCGCTCGGCGACGGTCAGGCGGGTCAGCGCTACATCATCACAGTGGCCCAGCGTGGGTACAGCTTCGTCGCACCGTACTCTCTGGAACAGGCCGGGCAACCGCCGGCACCGGCGGCC
>NZ_AKJL01000343.1 GCF_000282355.1 Pseudomonas sp. GM49 | reverse complement strand
GGGTTTCGGCGGGGGCGGCTGCCAGTGCCGTCAGCAAGTGGTCGTGAAGGGTGGAGAGGGCGTCTGCGTTCATTGGTCTGGGTCGGCAATTTGCGGGGGCGGCATTTAACCATAATTGCACAACCGGCGGACCACCACAGAACCCTGTAGGAGCGAGCTTGCTCGCGATGGTATGTCAGTCGACACAGCGGCGCCTGATACACCATCGCGAGCAAGCTCGCTCCTACAAGTGTCCGGCGGTAGTTATCACGTTTAATTTAACTTTACGTGAGGATTTGGCGATCTTCCGGCTCCCATAATCGGTTCCAACGAATAACAACCGGGAGCCGGACATGTCGCAGAGCACTGCTTCACCCAAGTCCAGTCATCCACGCTGGCTACGCCTGACCCATTGGCTCAACGCCCTGGCGGTGCTGGTGATGGTCACCAGCGGCTGGCGCATCTACAACGCCTCGCCGATCTACGAATTCAGTTTTCCCAAGTCGATCACCCTCGGCGGCTGGCTGGGCGGCGCGCTGCAATGGCATTTCGCGGCGATGTGGTTCCTGGCGATCAACGGTCTGATCTACCTGGCCTTCAACCTGTTCAGCGGACGCCTGAAGCGACGCTTCTTCCCGGTTTCGCCCAGAGGCGTGCTGCATGACCTGTGGGCCGCATTGCGCGGAAAACTCGGACACGCCGACCTCAGTCATTACAACCAGGTGCAGCGAGTCGCCTACCTGTTCGTGATGGTCGATATCACGCTGCTGGTGCTCTCCGGGCTGGTGTTGTGGAAGTCGGTGCAGTTCCCGCTGTTGCGTGAATTGCTGTTCGGTTACGAAGGCGCGCGCCGTGTGCACTTCTTCGCCATGGCTTTATTGGTGGCGTTTGTGGCGGTGCATCTGCTGATGGTCGCGCTGGTTCCGAAAACGCTGTGGGCCATGATCGTCGGCCGCAAGGAGCAGGTATGAAAAAGCGCATTCAGGTACCCGGGCTGGACGAGGCTTCGATCTTGACCGACGCCCGCAAGATTCTCGCCCCGCAGATCGAAGACCGCTCGCGCCGCTCGTTCCTGCTGCGCGGCCTCACCCTCGGCGGCGTGGCGATGTTGTCCGGTTGCAACATCACCGACAACGAAAGTGTCGAGACGGCGTTGTCGTCCATGTCGCGCTTCAATGACCGCGTGCAAGGCTGGCTGTTCAACCCCAACGCGATGGCACCGACTTATCCCGAATCGATGATCACCCGGCCGTTTCCGTTCAATGCCTTTTACGGCATCGACGAGGCACCGACGGTGGAGGAGGAGGGCTATCGCCTGGAAGTCACCGGACTGGTCGCCGACAAGCGCAGCTGGCGCCTCGAAGAGCTGCGCGCCATGGCCCAGACCGAGCAGATCACCCGGCACATTTGCGTTGAAGGCTGGAGCGCGATCGGCCGTTGGGGCGGCGTGCGTTTCAGCGATTTCCTCAAGCGTATCGGCGCCGACACCGATGCCAAATACGTCGGTTTCAAATGCGCCGACGACTACTACACCAGCATCGACATGGCCACCGCGTTGCATGCGCAGACCCTGCTGACGCTGACCTATGACGGCGCGGTGCTGCCGCGCCAGTACGGCTTCCCGATGAAGCTGCGCATGCCCACCAAGCTTGGCTACAAGAACCCCAAACACATTCAGGCGATTTTCGTCAGCAACACCTACAGCGGCGGCTTCTGGGAAGACCAGGGCTACAACTGGTTTGGTGGCAGCTGATGAATGCCCGAAACATTCACCGTCCGCAAACCCGTGCACCAAGGAGTTTCACCATGAAAAAGTTGACCACCGTTGTTCTGTCCATGTGCCTGGCCGTTGGCGCTGCCTCTGTGTTCGCTGCTGACACGATGAGCAACGACAGCATGAGCAAGGACTCGATGTCCAAGGACGCCATGTCCAAGGATGCGATGAAGAAAGATGCGATGAAGAAGACCGATGCGATGTCCAAGGACACCATGAAAAAAGGCGATGCGATGTCCAAGGACGCGATGAAAAAAGATGCGATGTCCAAGGATGCGATGAAAAAAAGCGAAATGTCTCAGTAAGTCCAACCACCGCAGACCCTGTGGGAACGGGCCCTGTGGCGAGGGGGCTTGCCCCCGTTGGGCCGCGAAGCGGCCCCGGCATTTCCGGCATTCAATTGGATGTTCCGGGTTTACGACTGCTTCGCAGCCGAACGGGGGCAAGCCCCCTCGCCACACAAGCCTGCTCCCACAGGTTTTCGTGCAGGTCTTCAGGGGGTATGACTTGAAGTCATACCCTCATGACTTTTAATGGTTACAGCCCCGCCAACCCCCAGTGTTAAAAAATCGCAAACCAGCTCATCAACAACAAAAAAGAGCGTTTGCAACCATGACTCATCATCACTGCCGCGTCTTCGCCAGCTTCCTGCTGCGCTCTTCGAATCCAGACATCTGCCACGCCAGGCCCTGTGCTTGCGTGTGCTGCTGAACACCCAAACACATCCCTCTGCGTCCCCAAGAGTATTGATCATGAAAGAACTCGACCTGTACATCGGTGAAGGTTTCGAAGGCCCGGGCGTGAACGCCGCGCACATCAACATCCTGATCGGCCCGCGCAACGGCCCGGCAGGGCAAGCGTTCGCCAACAGCCTGGCGTCGCCAAGCCAGGGTCACTGCCCGTTCATGGTGATCGCCCAGCCGAACATCCCGGTCAAGCCGATGACCTTGTATGTGAACAAGGCCGCGATCGGTAGCGAACTGCACGGCAACGCCACCTGGGGCGCGTCCCAGGCCGGCATCGCCAAGGCGGTTCTGGAAGCGCTGCTTGACGGCACCCTGCCGCCGGAAGCCGAGGACGAGTGGGCCATCGTGACGGCCAACTGGGTCAACCCGGCCTGCGACGACCTCGACGCCGTGTACCAGAACAACTACAACGCCTGCCGCACCGCGATCCGCGCCGCCCTGACCGGCAAACCGGAAACCGCGCAGCTCAAGGATGTGGTCGATCACATCAGCAACCCTTTCTACACGCCAAAAGCCTGAGGTCCGCGCCATGCAATACATTCGTTTGGGCAACTCCGGCCTCGAAGTCTCCCGCCTGTGCCTGGGCACCATGAACATGGGCACCCCGGACTGGAAACCGTGGATCTTCGATGAGAAGAAAAGCGAGCCGATCGTCAGGCACGCCCTGGACAACGGCGTGAACTTCATCGACCTGGCGGACTTCTATTCCGCCGGTGTCGGCGAGGAAGTGGTGGGGCGTATCGTCAAGCGCCTGGCCCGTCGTGAAGACCTGGTGATCACCACCAAGGTCGGCTACGGCACCCGCAGCGGCATCAACGCCAGCGGTCACTCGCGCAAGCACATCATGGACAGCATCGACGCCTCTCTCAAACGCCTGGACATGGATTACGTCGACGTCTTCATGTTGCACTACTTCGACGTCAACACCCCGGTCGAAGAAACCATGAGCGCGATGAACGACATCGTGCGTTCCGGCAAGGCCCGCTACATTGGCGTGTCGACCATGCTCACCGGGCAACTGGCGAAAATCCTCATGGCTTGCGAGCGCAATGGCTGGGTCAAGCCGATCAACATGCAGCTGCAACTGAACTGCGCCTACCGTGAAGAAGAGCGCGAGATGATCCCGTTCTGTCGTGATCAGGGCCTCGGTGTCTCGGTGTTCAGCCCGTTGGCTCGCGGCCTGCTGACCGGTGACGCGCAGTCGACCCGCAACCAGACCGACTTCTTCACCCAGCAGATGTACAGCGACGAAGCCTCGTTCGAAATCGCCCATTCGGTGCAACGTGTCGCCCGTGCCCGTGGCGTGTCCAACGCGCAGATTGCCCAGGCGTGGGTGGCCAACCATCCGGGCGTGGATTGCATGCTGGTCGGCGCCGACACCACCGAACAGTTCGACAGTGCCCTGGCGGCCCTGGAAACCAGACTCGACGCCGAAGAGCTGCACGAGCTGGAACGCAACTACACGCCGTGCGACGTGATCAACGATTACACCGCCGGCAAGCGCATCCTGCGTACCGCCCGTCCGGGTCTGGAACGCTTCAACCTGACCGAGGCCGTGGCATGAGTACTTTGATCCGCCACGGCAATTTCATCGATGGGCAATGGTCCAGCGGCGGTGCGACTTATCCGGTGCTGAACCCGGCCAACGGCGAGCTGATCGCCGAGGTGCAAAAGGCCGGTGCTGAAGAGACTGATTTGGCCATCGAAGCCGCCAACCGTGCATTGCCGGCGTGGCGCAAGCTGACCGCCAAGGAACGCAGCCAGCGCCTCAAGCGCTGGAGCGACTTGATGCTGAGCAACCAGAAGGATCTGGCCACGCTGCTGAGTCGCGAACAAGGCAAGCCGTTGGCTGAGGCCATGGGTGAAGTGGTGTATGCCGCGAGCTTCCTGGAGTGGTTCGCCGAAGAAGCCAAGCGTGCCTATGGCGACGTGATCCCGAGCCACAAGGCCGATGCGCGGATCATCGTCACCAAGGAAGCCATAGGCGTCGTCGCGGCGATCACGCCGTGGAACTTCCCGCTGGCCATGGTCACCCGCAAGGTCGGCCCGGCGCTGGCCGCCGGTTGCACGATGATCCTCAAACCGTCTGAAGAAACCCCGTTGTCGGCCTTCGCGCTGGCGGTGCTGGCCGAGCAGGCCGGGATTCCGGCCGGTGTGTTCAACATCGTCTCCGGGGATGCCGTGGCGATTGGCGGTGCGCTGCAAGCGTCCAGCGTTGTGCGCAAGCTGTCGTTCACCGGCTCGACCCGCACCGGCAAATTACTGATGCGCCAGGCCGCCGACACCTTGAAAAAGGTCTCGCTGGAACTGGGCGGCAACGCGCCGTTCATTGTGTTCGATGACGCGGATCTGGACGCTGCCGTCAAAGGCGCGATGGCCTCGAAGTTCCGCAATACCGGGCAAACCTGTGTCTGTGTGAACCGCTTCTTCATTCAGGACGGCGTGTACGAGGCCTTCACCGGCAAACTCGCCGAAGCGGTGGCAGCGATGCGCGTCGGCAGTGCGTTGGATGGTGAAACCGAACAAGGCCCGCTGATCAACGGCGCCGCACTGGCCAAGGTCGAGCTGCACGTGAGCGACGCGGTGGAGAAGGGCGCCAAGGTCCTGTGCGGTGGCCGTCGTCATGCGCTGGGCGGCACGTTCTACGAGCCGACTATCCTCGCTGAAGCCAACAGCGAAATGCTGATCGCCCAGGATGAAACCTTTGGCCCGGTGGCGGCCTGCTTCCGTTTCAAGGACGAAGCCGAAGTGCTGCAAAAGGCCAACGACACGCCGTTCGGTTTGTCGGCCTACTTCTACAGCCGCGACATCGGCCGAGTCTGGCGCATGGCCGAAGGCCTGGAAGCCGGTATGGTCGGGATCAACGAAGGGATCATTTCCACGGAAGTGGCGCCGTTCGGCGGCATCAAGGAATCGGGCCTGGGTCGCGAGGGTTCGAAGTACGGTCTGGATGACTACCTGGAAATCAAATACCTGTTGATGGGTGGTCTGTAACGCTACGACGCCCTTGTGTAGGAGCGAGCTTGCTCGCGATGGACGTCAACGATATCGCGGGGAGCCTGACACCCCGCGGAGTTCTCAAGTCCATCGCGAGCAGGCTCGCTCCTACAGGAGTTACACGCTTCATTTCTCCGTCAATAACAACAATTGGAGATTTACATGTCCGTACAACCGGTAAAAATCGACGACCTGCCCATTGGCCGCTTTCACATCAAGATCGCCGGCCTGACCTTCGGCGCACACTTCACCGACGGCTACATCCTCGGCCTGATCGGTATCGCGTTCACCCTGCTGAGCCCACAGATGCAACTGGACGCATTCTGGCAGGGCCTGATCGGCGCTTCGGCCCTGATCGGCCTGTTTCTCGGCAGCCTGTTCTTCGGCTGGATCTCCGACAAGGTCGGCCGGCAGAAAATTTTCCTGGTCAGTTTCGTTCTGATCACCATCGCCTCGGTGATGCAGTTCTACGTTGAATCGGCGATAGCGCTGTTCCTGTGCCGGGTGCTGATCGGCATCGGCCTGGGCGGCGATTACAGTGTCGGGCATGCCATGTTGGCTGAGTTTGCACCAAGAAAGCACCGTGGTGTGTTGCTCGGTTCGTTCAGCGTGATCTGGACCTTCGGCTACGTCGCCGCGACTTTCATCGGTACGGCGATGCTCAGCCTCGGCGATGATGCCTGGCGCTGGATGCTCGCCTCGTCGGCAATTCCGGCGGCACTGATTCTGATCGCCCGTATCGGTACGCCGGAATCGCCGCGCTGGCTGGTCAATCAGGGCCGCATCGCCGAGGCCCGGGCCGTCGTCAAGAAACACCTGGGCGAGCACGTCGAACTCGACGAAACCCCGTCCACCGAAACCCGTTCCGGCTACGCGGTGCTGTTCAGCCGTGAATACCGCAAGCGCACGGCGTTCAACTGCCTGTTCTTCGTGTGCATCGTGATGCCGTACTTCGCCATCTACACCTTCCTGCCGTCGATCCTGCAGACGATGGGCCTGGCCGAAGGCTTCGGCACCGAACTGATGCTGAACATGCTGCTGATCCTCGGCGCGCTGATCGGCATCTGGTGCACCATCAAGTTCACTCGACGCGGGTTCCTGATCAACTCGTTCATCATTCTGGCGGTGGCGTTGTTCCTGCTGGCAGTGTTGCCGGGTAGCGCGGCATGGCTGATGGTGCTGGTGTTCGGCGTGTTCACCCTGGTGCTGTCGGCAGTGAGCAACCTGGTGGGTGTGTTCCCGGCCGAGAGCTTCCCGACCGAAGTGCGCGCCAGCGGTATCGGCCTGGCCACGGCGGTGAGTCGCCTGGGTTCGGCGATCAGCACTTTCCTGTTACCGGTGAGTGTGGCCGGGATTGGCTTGAGCCCGACCATGGGCATTCTCGCGGCGATTCTGGCGCTGGGCGCCTTGCTGTCCTGGGCGTGGGCACCGGAGACCAAGTCGCTGACCTTGAGCCAGGCGGGCAAGGCGCAGAGTCCTGTGGAGGGTGGTGTGTCGGAAGGCGTGAAAGTCACGGCACCCATCTGATACACCCTGTAGGAGCGAGCTTGCTCCGGGCGGCGATCCGACGATGGTCGTCAACGAAAACGCTGGGTACCTGACACCCCAATGCGCTTTCGGGTCCATCGCGAGCAAGCTCGCTCCTACAAGGGGGATGTTGGTGTATCAGGGATTGCTGACCAGTCCCAACCACTCGGTAAACAACCGCACCTTCGACAAGCCCTGCTTGTCATTCGCCACATCCAGCCAATAGCCATACGGCCCGACCACTTCCACCGGGGTGATCGGCAGCAGGCTGCCATTGGCCAGTTCCTTTTCGATCATCTGCTGGTCGATCACTGCCAGCCCACCGCCCGCCAGTGCGGTGTGGATCACCTGGTCCAGGGTGCTGAACTCCAGCCCTTGCCCGGCATCGATGTCGTCCCGGCCCATGGCTGTCAGCCAGTTCTCCCAGACCTTCAGGCGTTTGCCGTCGTGCAGGATGTGCAGCAATGGAAATTGCCGCAGGTCCGGCGGCTCGCCGTCGCTGAACAGTTCCGGGCTGGCCACGGCAATGTGCCGCTCCATCACCAGCAGGCGGCTGTTGCAATGGCTGGCGGCCTCGAGGCCGAAGCGGATATGGCAGTCGATTTCCGCAAGACTCTCGTGGCCCAACTGGTTGGTCACGCTGAGGCTGATCTCGGGATGGCGCTGAACGAACGCTCGCAGGTGCGCCGACAGCCAGCGTGTCGCCCAGGTGGGCGGCGCGACAATGCGCAGGCGCTGCCGCAGATTGGGCACGCGTACCGCTTGCAGGGCGCGTTCGATATGGTCGAAGGCTTCTGCCAGGTGCGGGGAGAGGGCGGTGCCGGTTTCGGTCAGGGTCAGGCCCTGGGGCGTGCGGATGAACAGTGCGACGCCGAGGTAGTCTTCAAGCTGTTTGATCTGCCGGCTGACGGCGCCCTGGGTGACGTTCAGCTCCAGGGCGGCCTGGCTGAAACTGCGATGCCGCGCGACCTCTTCGAAGACGCGCAGCATGTTGAGCGAGGGCAGTTGACGCATGGGAGGGGGCTCATTTCTGATGTGTTTTGTAGCGTCTATCTGACTATTGGCAACGAGCCGATGCAAGTGTTGTTTGGGCTGACGCCATCGCGGGCAAGCCCGCTCCCACAGGTTCTTTGGTGTGCACAGATTTTTTGTACGACGCGGACATTGTGGGAGCGGGCTTGCCCGCGATGGCGTCCTGATGGACGCCAAAACCTTCGGATCAGAAGTAATACCCGATGTTCACGTACAACTGATTCTCCCACTGATCAGTCCCACCCGCCCCAAGGCTCTGGGTATAGCTGCTGCCGCCAATGTACGGATCGTTCTTGCCGAACAGCCATTCGGTGTAGACCCACAATTTGCTGACCGCGAACGAGGTGCCGAGGATCATCCGTTGGGAGGTCTTGAAATCATCGGCGGATTTGTCGAAGGCGCTGTAGTTGGCGTAGAGCTTGACCCCGCTGACCTGGTCGAACAGGTACTTGCCGGCCACGTCATAGCTGACGTCCGCCACGTACAGGTTGCCGCGGCTGGCGACGTTGTAGGTGCCGTCGTAACCGCCGAGGGTCACCAGCTCATCGGTGCCGGGGTTGCGCGGTGACATCTGCTGCCGCGCCGCCTGCAACTGCACGCCCCAAGGGCCGTTCTTGCCCAGGTAGTGCACGGCCACGGCATTGCGCCGGCCGTCGTTATCGGTGTCCCTGTTCTGAATGCTCGACGTCAGGCCGGAAACACCGACCTCGGATTTCCACGGCCCCAGGTCCAGCGCCTTGGCCACCCGCAGCACCACGGTGTTGCGTTCCTGGTTGTCGCTACCGTCGGCCACATAGCTATCGGCTTGCGACACCACGCTGGAGTAGGTGACGCCGTTGCTGGTGCCCTTGCCTTGCCACGCCGGGCGCAGGTAGTAACCGGCCTGGACGTTCCAGTCACCGCTTTGCTGGATGTACTTGGCGCCGACCTGTTGCACATCTTCCAGGCCGATGACGTTGCCCAGGGTTTCGTAGAAGGTGCTGCCGAAGTACGGCTGCAAACCGAACGGCACCGTGTTCAGGCCCACTTGCACCTGCTGGTCGGGGTTGAACTTGTAGCCGGCCCACGCGTACTTGGCGAACTGGATGTCGCCGTAGTTTTTGGTGTACTGGTAGGGGTAGGAGCGACCGTAGAAACGGTACTGGGCTTCACCGATCCAGGTGTCGGAGTTGTACTTGGCGCTGAGAAACACGGTGTCGAGGCCGAACTTCTGAATGTCGCGATCCGGGTCGTAGTCCCAGCGGGCACGGACGGCGCCGCCGAGGTCGAGGTTGTCGGTGACTTGCACGGCCATGGCCGGGGCCGCAAAGGTGCAGAGTAGAGCGAGATGCAAAGGACTGAAACGCAGGGAAACAGGGAAGGGCATGTGGCAGCTCTCGGTTATTTTTATTAGAGATGCCGGCCAGTCTTGCGATCTGAGCTGCGATGAACAAACGATTAAAAATCTGCTGAAACCTTCCTCGAACGCATGTTACTGAAAAAATCCTGTAGGACAATGCATCGCCGCCATGGGATCCTTGCGCTCTGTCACTGGTCCTTGAGAGCCTTTTCATGAAACGTAAAATGCCCGGCCTGAATGCCCTCAAAGCCTTCGAAGTGGCCGGCAGCACCGGCAGCTTCACCCGGGCCGCCGAATTGCTCAATGTCACCCAGAGCGCGGTCAGCCGCCAGGTGCGTCAGCTCGAAGAGCAACTGGGCGAGAGCCTGCTGGAGCGGCGGCATCATCACCTCGACCTGACCAGCGCCGGCCGGGTGCTGTTGCGGGCACTGCACCAGTCGTTTGACAAGATCGAGCTGACGGTGCGCAGCATCCAGCAGAAAACTCATTCCAACCGTCTGCACATCAACGCGCCGCCGACCTTCACCAGCCGCTGGTTGATGCCGCGACTGGGGCGCTTGCGCGAACAGCATCCGGAGTTGGAATTGAGCATCACCACGCGCTTGCAGGACAGCCTGGCGGAGACCAGCACACTGGATTGTGCGATCCGTTTCGGCGATGGCGAATGGGACGGGCTGGACAGTTCGCTGCTGATACAGGAGCGGCATATCGCGGTGTGCGCGCCGTCCCTGTATGCACGCGAGTGGAGCGAGCAGGGCCTGGACCTCAATCGGCTGACGCTGCTGCATGTGCTGGCCCGGGAAGACCAACGCTACCTGACCTGGAAACACTGGCTGGACGCGGCACGCATCAGTGGTGTCGACACCCAGGGCGGTTATGAATTCGACCTGCTGGACCTGGCGATCCAGGCTGCCACCGATGGCCTGGGGATCACCATTGCCGACTGGCACATGGTTGCCTCGGAACTGGCCAGCGGGCAGTTGACCCAGGTGCTGAATGTGCACGTCGACGGGCATCAATCCTACTGGCTGGTGACCCGGCCGGAGCAGACCGAGATGCCGCAGTTGCAGGTCTTCAGCCAGTGGCTGCAGGAGGAAGTCTGGTTGGCGCAAAGGCAGTTGGAGCCCTCTACCGCTGCTTCCTGAAACACCACGCCCCCCTGTAGGAGCGAGCTTGCTCGCGATGGTGGTCAACGATAACGATGGCAACCAGGATGAACCCGGTGACCCTGCCACCATCGCGAGCAAGCTCGCTCCTACAGGGGATCACACCGTTCACAGGGGTAACCTGCATTTTTCGAATGTTTAACCGCTCAATAAATCGTTTGTTCAACCCGGTCTGCATGACAAGACTGGCGGTATTGAAAAAAACAACGATGGGCGATTCACATGCGACTCGAGCGAAATTTTGTTAACGGCCACTTCATTGAACCGGTCAGCGATGCGCTGATCGCGGTCTACAACCCCGCGACCGAAGCGCTGGTAGGTCACGTCTCGGCGGCCACGGCCGATGAAGCCACGGCGG
>NZ_AKJL01000342.1 GCF_000282355.1 Pseudomonas sp. GM49 | reverse complement strand
CCGCCGCCGATTTCCTTGAGGATCGGCAGGCGCGAGCCCAACTGGCCGAAGAACACGCCCATGGTCATGATCACGGCGAGCCCGCCGATCATGTTCTTGGGCAGGAAGCCCAGATGGGCCGAGAGATAAACGATGACCGCGATGCCGAGAAAGATCGGCAGCGGGATGACGCCGATTTCGTAGGCGCAGAGGCTGCGCAGGCGTTGCACGAAACCGCCGTTGGGGGCGTTAAGGGTTTGCTCGTAGGGCTTGTTCATGTCGCGCTTTCCTCATGTTGTTTTTATCGAGGATTCAGAAACCACGGTTGGCCGGGGATGGATTGCCACTGGGTAGATCGATGCTATCCTTCGCGAATAACGCGATAAACAGCAAAAGTATGAGGCGTATGAACACGAATCGTGATCAATTTCCCTTGCCTGAAGACCTCAAGGTGTTCCTCACCGTCGTGCGGAAAAACGGCTTCGCCAGCGCCGCCGAGGAGCTGGGGTATTCGCCGGCCTACATCAGCAAACGCATTTCCGTGCTGGAAACCACGCTCTCGACCCGCCTGCTGCACCGCACGACAAGACGCATCGCGCTGACCGACGACGGTGAGCGGGTGCGGGTGTGGGCGGAGAAGTTGCTGGGTGATTTCGACGACTTTGTCGGCGAAATATCCGAGGCGCGGCAACAACCCATGGGCTCGTTGCACATTTGCAGCAGCTTCGGTTTTGGCCGCAACCATGTGGCGCCGGCGATCTGCGAGCTGTCGCAGACCTATCCCAAACTCGAACTGCGCCTGGACGTGTTCGACCGCGTGGTCGATATCGTTGGCGAGGGCTTCGATCTGGAGATTCGCGTGGGGGATGACCTGCCGGGCCAGCACCTGGGGCGCAAACTGGTGAGCAACCGGCGGGTGCTGTGTGCGACGCCCGAGTACCTGGAGCGGCGCGGTGTGCCGCAATCGCTGGCTGACCTCAAAGACCACGATTGCCTGGTGCTCAAGGAGCGCAACAACGCGTTCGGCGTGTGGAACCTGACGAAGGACGGGCAGGAAGAGTCGGTGCGTGTCAGCGGGCCGTTATCCTCGAACAACGGCGAGATCGTGTTGCAGTGGGCCTTGAGTGGCGGCGGGATCCTGTTGCGCTCGATGTGGGATGTGAAGCCGATGCTGGAGCAGGGGCGACTGGTGCAGGTGCTGCACGATTACACCCAGAGCGCCAACGTGTGGGCGGTGTACCCGACGCGGCTGAGCCAGTCGGCCAAACTGCGGGTTTGCGTCGAGTTTCTGGAGGAATATTTTCGTCATCTGTCGGTTGAGTGAACCACCGGCGTCTCTGTAGGAGCGAGCTTGAACTGGCCTAATGATTTTGGACA
>NZ_AKJL01000341.1 GCF_000282355.1 Pseudomonas sp. GM49 | reverse complement strand
GCGCCAGCCGTGGGCGTCCTGACCTTCCTCTTGCCGGACCTGTCCTGGGAGTGGCAGTTTCTGTTGTTCGGCCTGCTGTCGATCGCCACCGCGTTGTACTGGTGGCGGCGTCAGCGCACGGCGACGCGTCCGAGCGATCAGCCACACCTGAATCTGCGTGGCCAGGAATTGATCGGCAAAACCTTCGTGGTGTATGAAGCGATTGTCGACGGTCGCGGCAAAATCAAGGTGGCCGACGGCGTGTGGATGGCCCGCGGGCCGGACACCGCCATTGGCAGCCGCGTGCGGGGGGTCGGCCAGCAAGGCGCGATCCTGCTGGTCGAAGCGGCGGAATAGGCAGCCATGGAACTCGATTGGGGGTTGGCAATCCAAGGGCGTAGTTAACCCAGTGGAGTCACCCTTTCATGCGTTTCAAGCTTGCTGTCGCTACCGTCGCTCTGTTGTCCCTGCCTGTCGGCTCGGCGATGGCCGATACTTTTTGGCGTAACGTTCTTACATCCGGCGCAACCACCGGTTCGAGCTATCTGACTTCCAAGGATCACAAACTGATCGTCGCGGCCCAGGACGATGCCAGCAGCTTCGTCGCCAGTGACGGCAGTATCCGCGGTCCGTACCTGGAAGCGGCCATGCAGAAAGTCCGCGCCAACAACCCTGGCCTGCAAGCCACGGACATGGAACTGGCGAACGCGATCCTGGCGAAGAATGCCGTGGCTTCGGAATAACAATCGCGAACACCAAAATGCCGCTCACATGAGCGGCATTTTTTTGCCTTTTTCTTCCACAAATCCCATGTTCACTCCTACAGGGGTTATGAGTTGCCTGGAAGATCAGCGGTAATCATCCACCGGCACACACGCACAAAACAGGTTCCGGTCTCCATACACATTGTCCACCCGGTTCACCACCGGCCAGTATTTGTGGGCCTTGGTGTGTGCGTCCGGTGTGACCGCTTGCTCGATGCTGTACGGCCGCTCCCACACGCCGGTGATATCGGCCAACGTATGTGGTGCACCTTTCAACGGGTTTTCTTCAGCTGGCCAATTACCGTTTTGCACCTCGTTGATTTCCGCGCGGATGCTCAGCATCGCCCCGATGAACCGGTCCAGTTCCGCCTTCGATTCACTTTCGGTCGGTTCGACCATCAGCGTCCCCGGCACGGGAAACGACATGGTCGGGGCATGGAAGCCGTAATCCATCAGGCGCTTGGCCACGTCCTCTTCGGTAATGCCGGTCAACGCCTTGAGCGGTCGCAGGTCGAGGATGCATTCGTGGGCCACCCGCTCGTTGCGCCCGGTATAAAGAACCGGGAAAGCACCGGACAAATGCCGCGCCAGGTAATTCGCGGCAAGGATCGCCACTTCGCTGGCGTCCGCCAGTTGCGGCCCCATCATCGCGATGTACATCCAGCTGATCGGCAGAATGCTTGCGCTGCCCCAAGGCGCTGCGCTGACGGCGCCATTTTGCGGATGCGGCCCGTCGATCGGCACCACCGGATGGTTGGCCACGAACGGCGCCAGATGCGCCCGAACACCAATCGGCCCCATGCCCGGCCCACCTCCACCATGAGGAATGCAGAAGGTCTTGTGCAGGTTCATGTGCGAGACATCGGCGCCAATATCGGCCGGCCGCGCCAGCCCGACCTGAGCGTTGAGGTTGGCGCCATCCATGTACACCTGACCGCCGTGCTGGTGGATCACTTCACAGATTTCGCTGATGCCTTCCTCATACACCCCATGGGTCGAAGGATAGGTCGCCATCAGGCAGGCGAGCTTGTCTGCGGCCTGCGCGGCTTTTTCCTTGAGGTCGTCCAGGTCGACGTTGCCCGCCTCGTCACACTCGACGATCACCACACGCATCCCGGCCATCTGCGCCGATGCGGGATTGGTGCCATGAGCCGACGAAGGAATCAGGCAAATATCGCGGCCGCCCTGTTGCCGGCTTTCATGGTATTTGCGGATCGCCAGCAACCCGGCGTATTCGCCCTGGGCACCGGAGTTGGGTTGCATGCAGATCGCGTCGAAACCGGTGATCGCGCACAACCAGCGCTCCAGTTCTTCGATCATCAGCCCATAACCGGCGGCCTGCTCTTTGGGCACGAACGGATGCAGATTGGCGAACTGGGGCCAGGTAATCGGGATCATCTCGCTGGTGGCGTTGAGCTTCATGGTGCAGGAGCCCAGCGGGATCATCGATTGATTGAGCGCCAGGTCCTTGTTTTCCAGTTGCTTGAGGTAGCGCAGCATCTCGGTTTCGCTGTGATGGGCGCTGAACACGGGATGGCGCAGATAAGGCGAAGTTCGCGCCAGCCCTTCGGGAATTCCACCAGGCAAGACTTCTGCATCCAGGTCCTCGATGCTGAGCCCGTGATCGGCCCCCAGAAACACGTCGAACAACTTCGCCACGGTAGCTTCGTCGCAGGCCTCGTCAAGGCTCAAACCCAGTTGGCCGCGCCCGAGAATCCGCAGGTTGATCTGCGCGGCCCGGGCACTTTCGATGATGGCGGTCTGGGTTCCGCCGACTTCCAGCGTCAGGGTGTCGAAGAAGTGCCGGTTGACCCGGGTGATACCGTTTCGCTCGAGCCCGGCGGCGAGGATGCAGGTCAGCCGATGAACCCGCTGGGCGATCCGCTTGAGTCCTTCCGGGCCGTGGTAGACCGCATAGAAACTGGCGATATTGGCCAGCAGCACCTGGGCCGTGCAGATATTGGAGTTGGCCTTCTCCCGGCGGATGTGTTGCTCGCGGGTTTGCAGGGCCATGCGCAGGGCGATGTTGCCCCGTGCATCTTTCGATACCCCGATGATCCGCCCGGGAATCGCTCGCTTGTATTCATCGCGACTGGCAAAAAATGCCGCGTGAGGCCCGCCGTAGCCCATGGGCACGCCAAATCGCTGGGACGAGCCGAACACCACATCGGCGCCCAGTTCACCCGGCGGGGTCAGCAACAGCAGGCTCAGCAAATCCGTGGCGACACAGGCCAGGGCCTGTTGCGCGTGCAGGTGATCAATCAGCGGTCGCAGGTCATGGATTTCACCGTGGGTGTCAGGGTACTGCAGCAGCGCGCCGAACACTTGGTGCTGCTTCAGGTTATCCACAGCATCGACGATCAGCTCGAAGCCGAAACCTTCAGCACGGGTCTGCACCACGGAAATGGTTTGCGGATGGCAGTTTTCGTCGACAAAGAACAGGTTGCTTTTGGACTTGGCGACCCGCTTGGCCAGGGCCATGGCTTCCGCCGCGGCGGTGGCTTCATCGAGCAGCGAGGCATTGGCCAGTTCCAGGCCGGTCAGGTCGATGGTCAGTTGCTGGAAGTTCAGCAGTGCCTCGAGCCGTCCTTGGGCGATCTCTGGCTGATAAGGTGTGTAAGCGGTGTACCAGCCGGGATTTTCCAGCACGTTACGCAGAATGACCGCCGGTGTGAGGGTGCCGTGGTAGCCCATGCCGATCAGGCTGGTCCAGACCTGATTCTGCTCGGCATAACCGCGCAGCTTGGCCAGCGCGGCCTCTTCATCGAGGGCCGGGGGCAGGTCCAGCGCCCGGTTGAGGCGAATGCCCGGGGGCACGGTTTGCTCGATCAATTCGACCCGGCTGCCAAGACCGAGGCTGTCGAGCATCGCCTGTTGCTCGGCGGTATCGGGTCCGAGGTGGCGGCGAAGAAAGGCATTGGGGTCGCGTAATTGACTCAGGGACGGCAACTGGGACATGACGGGCTCTCTCTTGACTGGCGCTCAGCGTCGATGCAACACGGTCAAACCAGCATAGCAGTCGATATCCGCGTGGATGATGTGGCGCCTTCGACCAATCCCGATCATCATGCTCGGCGCCTACCTAATGTCCGCTGATCGGTGACTGTATCCATGAGCCAACTGCCTTTCCTGCCGTTTTCCAAACCCACTATCGATGAAGCCACGATTGCCAGCGTCGGTGACGTATTGCGCTCCGGCTGGATTACCAGCGGCCCAAAGGTCCAGGCCTTCGAAGCGCAACTCTCCGAGTATTTTGGCGGGCGCCCGGTGCGCACCTTCAATTCCGGCACCTGCACCATGGAAATCGCCTTGCGTATTGCCGGGGTCGGGCCGGGCGATGAAGTGATCACCACGCCGATTTCCTGGGTGGCCACCGCCAACGTCATCCTGGAAGTCGGCGCCACCCCGGTGTTTGCCGACATCGACCCGGTGACCCGCAATATCGATCTCGATCAACTGGAAGCGGCGATTACCCCCCGCACCAAAGCCATTATCCCGGTGTACCTCGCCGGGTTGCCCGTGGACATGACGCGTTTGTACGCCCTGGCGCAAAAGCACGGCCTGCGGATTGTCGAAGATGCGGCCCAGGCACTGGGCTCCAGCTGGAATGGCCAGCGCATTGGCTCGACCGGTGATTTCGTGTCCTTCAGTTTCCAGGCGAACAAAAACGTCACCTCATCCGAGGGCGGTTGCCTGGTGCTGAACACGGCCGAAGAAGTACGACTGGCGGAGAAATACCGGCTGCAGGGCGTTACCCGCAACGGCTTCGATGGCCTGGACGTCGACGTGCTGGGTGGCAAATTCAACATGACCGACGTCGCGGCGGCCATTGGCCTTGGGCAATTTGCTCATATCGAAGCCATCACCGCTCATCGCCGTGACCTGGCCCGACACTATTTCGCCTGCTTTGGCGAGGATTTCGAAGCGCAGTACGGGGCGCAATTGCCTCCGGCGGATTTCACCCAAAGCAACTGGCATTTGTTCCAGCTGGTATTACCGGAACGCACGGATGGCAAACCGGCACGGGCGACTTTCATGGAGCAGATGCAGGCACTGGGTGTCGGGATCGGCTATCACTACCCGCCGATTCACCTGTTGAGCCTTTACCGCGAGCGCGGTTTCAAGGAGGGCATGTTCCCGGTCGCTGAGCGGGTCGGCCGGCTGATTGTCTCGCTGCCGATGTTCACGGCGATGAGCAAAGCGGATGTCGAGCGTTCGGTGGCTGCCGTGAAAGCGGTTTTGCGCGACGCCTGAGCCTGCAATGAAAAAGCCCCGACGGATCGGGGCTTTGGGAGGTAACGCCAGGCTTACTCGCCGATGGCAGCCTTGTAGCCGGCGGCATCCAGCAGTTTTTCCAGATCGGCGGTGTTGCTTGGCTTGAGCTTGAAGATCCACGCGCCGTACGGGTCGCTGTTGAGCAGTTCCGGCGAAGCGCTCAGGTCTTCGTTGACCGCGATCACCTCACCGGCAATCGGGGAGTAGATATCAGAAGCGGCCTTGACCGATTCAACGACACCAGCCTGATCTTCAGCGGCAAACACGTTGCCGACTTCAGTCAGCTCGACGAACACCACATCACCCAGCGCTTCCTGCGCGTGATCGCTGATGCCCACGGTGACGGTGCCATCGGCTTCCAGACGTGCCCATTCGTGACTTTCGGCAAAACGCAGGTCGGCAGGGATATCGCTCATGTTCTGTGTCCTCAGGAATATGGTCGGCGGGCATGCCCGCCAGAAAAGGTTAGATCAAGGTTTTGCCGTGGCGTACGAAGGTCGGTTTGACCACCCGAACCGGGTACCACTTGCCACGGATTTCCACTTCAGCGCGGTCGGCAGTTGCCATCGGCACGCGCGCCAGTGCAATCGACTTGCTTAGCGTAGGAGAGAAACTACCACTGGTGATCTCCCCTTCGCCAACATTGGCGATGCGGACCACCTGATGAGCGCGCAAAACCCCACGTTCCTCAAGGACCAGACCGACCAGTTTGTGCTGTACGCCGGCAGCCTGCTCGGTTTCCAGCGCCTTGCGCCCGATGAACTGCCGAGTAGCCGGTGCCCAGGCAATGCTCCAGGCCATATTGGAAGCCAGCGGTGAAATATCCTGCTGGATGTCCTGGCCGTAAAGGTTCATGCCGGCTTCGACTCGCAAGGTATCCCGCGCGCCAAGGCCGATGGGAGAAATCCCGGCACCGACCAGATCGTTGAAAAAGCCTGGCGCCTGATCGGCCGGCAGAATGATTTCCAGGCCGTCTTCGCCGGTATAACCGGTGCGCGCGATGAACCAGTCACCGTCGGACAGGCCTTCGAAAGGCTTGAGAAGCTGAATCAGGTTGCCGCGGGACTGGGTGACCAGTTCGGCAATTTTTTGCCGGGCGTGAGGGCCCTGGATGGCCAGCATTGCCAACTCGGAACGTTCGCGAAGTTGCACGTCGAAACCGTCGAGGCGGGCTTGCATCCAGGCCAAGTCCTGATCGCGGGTGGAGGCATTGACCACCAGGCGATAACCCTCATCGAGACGGTAGACGATCATATCGTCGACGATCCCACCCTGCTCGTTGAGCATGGCGCTGTACAACGCACGGCCAGGGCTGTGCAGGCGTTCGACGTCATTGGCCAGCAAATGCTGAAGCCAGGCTTTGGCCTGGGAGCCACAGACGTCGATTACGGTCATGTGGGACACATCAAAGACACCGCAATCGCGGCGCACCTGGTGGTGTTCCTCGACCTGCGATCCATAATGCAGAGGCATGTCCCAACCGCCAAAATCGACCATCTTCGCGCCGAGTGCGAGATGAAGGTCATACAGAGGCGTACGCTGTCCCATGGGTTTCTCCTTCCGGGCGTGGCGAAGGTGCGGACAAGCGCTGCACGGACTGAAGGCCTTGAAACAAAGGGCCTTTAGCCGATTTCAGCCACTTGGTCTGTCAGACGGACCGCACCGAATGCCGCGCATTGTAGCCGCAAGGTGTAGGACTGACACCTAGCTGTTTCGATGTGCCGAGCGCCGGATCAATCCGATGACCGGCAACAGCCCGACCAGCACCAGGGTCAATGCCGGCAAAGACGCCCTCGCCCATTCGCCTTCGCTGGTCATTTCAAAGATCCGCACCGCCAGTGTGTCCCAGCCAAACGGGCGCATCAGCAGGGTTGCGGGCATTTCCTTGAGCACGTCGACGAACACCAGCAGCGCAGCGCTCAACGTGCCGGGCAACAACAATGGTAGATACACTTTGAAAAACAGTCGTGGCCCACTGACGCCCAGGCTACGTGCCGCTTCGGGCAAAGATGGCCGTATACGCGCCAGGCTGTTTTCCAGTGGCCCGTAGGCCACGGCGATAAAGCGCACCAGATACGCCAGCAGCAACGCCGCCAGACTACCGAGCAGCAGCGGTTTGCCCGCGCCTGCGAGCCAGCTCGAGAGCGGGATGACCAGTTCACGATCCAGGTAACTGAACGCCAGCATGATCGACACCGCCAGCACCGAGCCCGGCAAGGCGTAACCCAGGTTGGCCAGACTGACCCCGGAACGAATGATGCGGGTGGGCGCCAGTCGTCGGGCAAACGCCAGTAACAAGGCGACGCTGACAGTGATCAACGCCGCCATCGCCCCCAGGTACAAGGTATGGGTGATCAGCCCGGCGTAACGCTCATCAAGATCGAAACGCCCACGCTGCCAGAACCACACCATCAGTTGCAGCATTGGAATGACAAAGGCGCAGGCAAATACCAGTCCACACCATGTCATGGCTGCCAGCGCCTTGACGCCTCGCAGGTGATACAGCGCCTTGACCCGTGGTCGCTCGTTACTCGCCCGGTTGGCTCCACGAGCACGCCGTTCTCCGTACAACACGAGCATCACCACCAGCAGCAACAGGCTGGCCAGTTGAGCAGCGGAGGACAAGCTGAAAAAACCGTACCAGGTCTTGTAGATGGCCGTGGTGAAGGTATCGAAGTTGAACACCGACACTGCGCCGAAGTCCGCCAGGGTTTCCATCAGCGCCAATGCCACGCCCGCACCAATGGCTGGCCGCGCCATCGGCAGAGCCACCCGCCAGAACGCTTGCCAGGGCGATTGGCCAAGGACCCGCGCCGCTTCCATCAGGCCTTTGCCCTGAGCCAGGAATGCAGTGCGGGCCAATAGGTACACATAGGGATAGAAAACCAGCACCAGCACCACAATCACCCCGCCCGTGGAGCGCACGCGCGGCAGCCGCAGACCACTACCGAACCACTCGCGCAGCAGGGTTTGCACGGGCCCGGCGAAATCCAGCAGGCCGACAAACACGAACGCCAGCACATAGGCTGGAATCGCGAAGGGCAGCATCAATGCCCAGTCCAGCCAGCGCCTGCCCGGGAATTCACAGAGACTGGTCAGCCAGGCGAGGCTGACACCCAGCAGGGTGACACCCGCACCGACACCGAGCACCAGCGTCAGCGTGTTGCCCAGCAGGCGCGGCATCTGCGTGTCCCACAGGTGGGACCAGATTTGAGCGTCGATGGTTTGCCAGGAAAGCAGCAGGACGCTCAGGGGCAACAGGACCAGCGCAGCGATGGCGAAGACGACTGGATACCAGCGGCGTTGGGCGGGGTGGGCCACAGGCTTGGTTCTCTACTATTAATGGGTGAGATCGACACTGCAGGAGCGAGCTTGCCCGCGAAAAACGTCAACGATAACGCGGGGGAGCCTGACGGTCCGCGGTGCCCTGACGTTCATCGCGAGCAAGCTCGCTCCTACAGAGCCAAAAGCACGGGGCACTCAAACAAAACGCCCCGCATAGGCGGGGCGCAGTATAACGGTCGACTCAGTTCCAGCCCGCCCGATCCATCATGCGGATTGCTTCAGCCTGGCGCTTGCCGGCAATTTCCACTGGCAAGGTATCGGCAATGAACTTGCCCCAGGCCGCCACTTCCTCAGAAGGTGCCACTGCCGGGTTGGCCGGGAACTCCTGGTTCACGTCGGCAAAGATTTTCTGCGCTTCAGGCGTGGTCATCCACTCGACCAAGGCCTTGGCCGCTTCCGGGTGCGGCGCGTGTTGGGTCAGGCCGATACCCGACAGGTTGACGTGTACACCACGGTTAGCCTGGTTCGGCCAGAACAGCTTCACCGGCAGGTCTGGCTTCTGCTTGTGCAGGCGGCCGTAGTAGTAGGTGTTGACGATACCGACGTCGCACTGGCCGGCATTGATCGCTTCCAGCACGGCGGTGTCATCGGAGAACACGTCCGTGGACAGGTTCTTGACCCAGCCCTTGAGGATTTCCTCGGTCTTCTCGGCGCCGTGCACTTCAATCATGGTCGCGGTCAGGGACTGGTTATAGACCTTCTTCGCCGTGCGCAGGCACAGACGGCCTTCCCATTGCTTGTCGGCCAGCGCTTCGTAGGTGGTCAGTTCACCCGGCTTCACCCGATCAGTGGAGTAGGCAATGGTCCGCGCCCGCAGGCTCAGGCCGGTCCAGGCATGAGAGGCTGCCCGGTATTGCAGCGGGATGTTGGCGTCGATGGTTTTCGAGGTGAACGGCTGGAGGATGCCCATCTGCTCGGCTTGCCAGAGGTTGCCGGCATCGACGGTGAGCAGCAGGTCGGCCGGCGTATTCGCGCCCTCGGCCTTGAGCCGCTGCATCAGTGGTGCTTCCTTGTCGGTGATGAACTTCACCTTCACGCCGGTCTTGGCGGTGTAGGCATCGAATACTGGCTTGATCAGCTCGTCGATACGCGAGGAGTAGACCACCACCTCGTCAGCGGCCTGGGCGGCGGTGCTGCCGATCAGGGTCAAGGCCAGTGCAGTCAGTAGACGCTTCGGTGCCAACATGGGAGCGGTCTCTCGATTGAAAAATGAGGGCAAATGATAAGGACTCACATTTGGCATCTCAATCGAAGCTGGCTGTGGAGGAGTTACCGGATGTTGCGCCGCCTGGAATTTTTGGTGCTTGAGCTGACGCCTTCGCGGGCAAGCCCGCGAAGAGGCCAGTAGCCTCCATGCAGAACTCAGGGCTTGGCCAACGCCGGCAAATCCCCAGTCAACCCCAGCGCCTCACGCACAAACAAGGCTTTGGCCTCAGGCATCTTCTCAACCATTTTCAACCCGGTATTACGCAACCAGCGCACCGGCAACGGGTCCGCCTGAAACAACCGCTCAAAGCCTTCCATCGCTGCCATCAGCGCCAGGTTGTGGGGCATGCGCCGACGCTCGTAACGGCTGAGGACTTTCACATCCGCCAGGCGTTCGCCACGGGTTGCCGCTTGCAGCAACACTTCGGCCAGCACGGCGGCATCGAGGAATCCGAGATTCACCCCCTGCCCGGCCAACGGGTGAATGGTGTGGGCGGCGTCGCCGATCAATGCCAGGCCTTCAGCCACATAACGCTTGGCATGCCGCTGGCGCAGGGGTACACACAGGCGCGGGTCGCAGCTGAGCACTTCACCGAGTCGCCCCTCGAAGGCGCGCTCCAGTTCCTTGCAGAAACCCTGGTCATCCATCTCCATCAGTCGTTCGGCTTCGCCGGGCGCGGTCGACCAGACGATCGAACACCAATCCTGTTGGCCGTCGCGCTCCAGCGGCAGAAACGCCAACGGACCGTTGTCGGTGAAGCGCTGCCAGGCCGTCATTTGATGCGGTTTGGCGCAACGCACGCTGGTGACGATGGCATGGTGCAGATAATCCCATTCGCGGGTCGCAACCCCGGCCAGGCGCCGCACAGCCGAGTTGGCGCCATCCGCCGCGATCACCAGCGGTGCACGCAAGGTTCGGCCATCGGCCAGGGTCAGCAGCCAGTCATCGCCGGAGTGGCGCATCTGTTCAAGCCGCGCATTGGCCAGCATTCCCAGGTCGCAGTCGTGCAAGCGGTCAAGCAAGGCATCCTGGACCACACGGTTTTCGACGATATGCCCCAGCACCTCGGCATGCACGCTGGACGCCGAGAAGTGGATTTGCCCGGTGCCGCTGCCATCCCAGACCTGCATGTCGGTGTAGGGGCTGCTGCGCCGCCCGGCGATGCCGTCCCAGACGCCAAGGCGTTCGAGAATCCGCTGGCTGGCAGCCGACAAGGCACTCACCCGCGGTTCAAACGCGGCCTGAGCGTTGAAGGGTTTGACGCTCATGGGGCTGCCGTCCAGCAGCAGGACTTCCAGTCCGCTGTGCTGCAACGCCAGCGCCAGGGCGCTGCCGACCATTCCGGCCCCGACAATCAGCAGATCTGCGCGCATTTCCATGCTTTAAGCCTGTCTCTCTTGCGGCTTGAGCCGCACGTAAAGGGTTTTCCCGACCCGCGCCAAGGTGGCCGGCGCCGTCATGAATGTCGACCTGCAATTGCGGCAGGTATTTTTATCAATCGCGCCTTGCCGAATCGGCAGATCAACAAGTTACACATCTGGACGGGTACCCAGCCCCATCGCCTGCCGGGCAAACCAGCGTTTGGCCGGTGGCAACAGATCGAGGCCAAGCAAGCCGATGTTGCGCCCCAGGGACACCAGCGGTTGGGTACTGCCGAACAGGCGCGTGACCTGATCGGAGAAGCCCACGGTGAGGTTCTGATCGAGACGCTGGTGTTCGCGATAGGCTTGCAATGTGGCGAAGTCGCCCAAGGGCTTTTCGCTGGCGAGCAAGGCATCGGCCAAGGCCTGGGCATCGCGCAGAGACAGGTTGAACCCCTGGCCCGCAATTGGATGCAGGCTGTGTGCAGCGTTGCCGAGGACCGCCAGATGCGGACGTACCTGTTCTTCGGCCTCGACCAGCGTCAGCGGATACAGATGCCGCGCACCCACCTGTTTCAATGAGCCGAGGCGATAACCGAACACACCCTGCAACTCGCTGAGGAAGCTGCGCTCATCAAGGGCCGCCAGGCGTTGCGCGTCCATGCCCAGGCGGGTCCAGACCAGTGCGCAACGGTTCTCCGGCAGCGGCAGCAACGCCATCGGGCCTTCGTCGGTGAAACGTTCGAAGGCCATGCCGTTGTGAGATTCACTTGGGGTGATGTTGGCGATCAGCGCGCTCTGGTTGTACGGACGCTTGCGGATGCCGATCCCCAGTTGCTCGCGCAGGCCGGAACGACCGCCATCGGCGAGTACCGCGAGGTCGCATTCCAGAGTGGTTTCGTCATTGAGGGTCAGGCGATAGCCATCGGTCAGCGGCTCCATGCGGGTGACTTCCGCCGGGCAGCGCCAACTGATCACATCCTTGTCCAGACCTTGCCACAGGCACTGGCCGAGCCAGGCGTTTTCAACGACATAACCCAGCGCTGGAACACCCTCTTCCATCGCCGACAATCGGGCGGTGGAGAAGCGCCCACGGTCGGAAACATGAATCTGCTTGATCGGCTCGGCGCGGCGGGAGACTTCCTGCCAGATGCCCAACCGTTGATAAATCTGCCGCGAGCCAAAGGACAACGCCGAAGAACGGGCATCGTAACTCGGTTGCCAGGTGTCGCCAGGGGCGAACGGCTCGATCAACACGATCTTCCAGCCTCGGGCCTTGGCCCCGGCCTGCAAGGCCAGCGCCAGGCTCGCACCGACCAGCCCGCCCCCGATGATTGCCAGATTGACTCGAGTCATGCCGCTTGTGTCCGTGCTTGCGCCATCAAGGCCTCGATCTCGGCGACGGTTTTCGGCACGCCGCCCGTCAATATTTCACAGCCGGTTTTGGTAACCACAACATCGTCCTCGATGCGCACGCCAATGCCGCGCCATTTCTTCGCCACGTTGAGGTTGTCCGGGGCGATATAGATCCCCGGCTCCACGGTCAGCGCCATACCGACCTCCAGCACGCGCCACTCGCCGCCGACCTTGTATTCGCCGACGTCATGCACATCCATGCCCAGCCAGTGACCGGCACGGTGCATGTAAAACGCCTTGTAGGCTTCACTGGCGATCAGTTCGTCTACGTCACCCTGGAGCAGCCCCAGCTTGACCAGCCCGGCGGTAATGACCCTGACCGTCGCTTCGTGCGCCTGATTCCAGTGTTTGTTCGGCCCGATCTCGGCGAACGCCGCTTCCTGGGAAGCCAGCACCAATTCGTAAATCGCTTTCTGTTCGGCGGAATACTTGCCGCTGACCGGAAAGGTCCGGGTGATGTCGCTGGCGTAGCAGTCGATCTCGCAACCGGCGTCGATCAGCACCAGATCACCGTCCTTGAGCACCGCATCATTCTGCTGGTAGTGCAGGATGCAGCTGTTGCGCCCCGCCGCGACGATCGACCCGTAGGCCGGCATCTTCGCCCCGCCCTTGCGGAATTCGTAATCGAGCTCGGCTTCCAGGCTGAATTCATGCAACCCGGCGCGACAGGCCTGCATCGCCCGCACGTGCGCCTGGGCGGAAATCCGCGCCGCCTCGCGCATCACTTTCACTTCTGCCGCCGATTTATACAGGCGCATGTCGTGCAGCAGATGATCCAGGGCAACGAATTCGTTCGGCGGCTGGGCACCCAGGTTGGCCTTGGAGCGGATCATGTTGATCCATTCCATCAGGTGGCGGTCGAATTCGGGGTTGCTGCCCATGGCCGAATACACCCGGTCACGGCCTTCGATCAGGCCCGGCAGGATGTCGTCGATATCGGTGATCGGAAAGGCGTCGTCGGCGCCGAAGTCGCGGATCGCGCCTTCCTGCCCGGCACGCAGGCCATCCCACAGCTCGCGCTCGGCGTTGCGCTCGCGGCAGAACAGAATGTATTCACCATGCACACGGCCCGGCATCAACACCAGTACGGCCTGGGGCTCGGGAAAACCGCTGAGGTACTGGAAGTCGCTGTCCTGACGGTAAACGTGCTCGACGTCGCGGTTGCGGATGGCCACCGCGGCGGCGGGCAGGATGGCGATGCTGTTGGGTTCCATCTGCGCCATCAGGGCCTTGCGGCGACGGCTGTATTCCGATTTCGGGATGTGGATCATGGGCAGATGGCGTTCCCTGGCAACGATTTAGTGCAGCGACGGTTTGGCGGCGGCCGGTACGTCTTTTTTGGTCTCGGAGAACAGCAGCAGCGGTGCGACGCGCAAGTACTCCATGACTTCCATATAGTCGGTTTCGCCGTCTTCGGACTCTTCCAGCGCGTCTTGCACCTGGGAAATGGCCGCTAGGTCCTGGAGCACTTCGGTGGCCTCGGTGCTCAGGGTACTGCTATCGCGGCAATTCAGGCCGAAACCGCTAAGGAAGCCCTGGCACCACTGGCCCAGCGCAACCGCACGCTCGGTGAGCGGAGCATCGTCGGTCGGCAGCAGCAGAACGACAGTCACGTCATCGCCGGTGAGCTCGCCCTTGACCATCTCTTGCAAGCCGATCAGGGCACTGCGAACGTTATCCTGAGGCTCGCTTTCGAGCAGTTCGGCGGCATCGATCAGCCAGCCTTCGGCATCGAAACCGGCGCCGGCGCAGCTGCGGCCGAGCAGCAGGCCGTGCAGTTCGGCAGGCGAAACGTTGTGACCGCTGGAAGTCAACAGGGTGGCGAAGGCTTGGTACGGGGAATTCTGAATGGTCATGGGCAGCTAGGCGCCAGACGGCGCTATGTCTAGAATGAAGGCCTTGTATCCTACATCGACTACCCCTGTAGGAGCGAGCACGCTCGCGATGGTCGCCAACGATAACGCTGGGTCCCTGACACTCCGCGGCGTTCCCGGGTTCATCTCGAGCAAGCTCGCTCCTACAGTCCGCCCCCCATCAGACAGTGAACACAATGGAAGACACCGATCTGCAAGCGCTGATGGCCAGACTCGAACTGCTGATTACCCGAGTCGAGCAACTTAAGAGTCAAAACGGACTCTTACTAGCTCAGGAAAAGACCTGGCGCGAGGAACGCGCGCACCTCATTGAAAAAAACGAAATCGCCCGGCGTAAGGTCGAATCGATGATTTCGCGCCTCAAGGCCCTGGAGCAAGACTCATGAGTTCAAGCAATAGCGTCACCGTGCAGATCCTCGACAAAGAGTATTCGATCATCTGCCCCCAGGAAGAGCGCAGCAACCTGGTCAGCGCCGCCCGTTATCTGGACGGAAAGATGCGCGAGATCCGCAGCAGCGGCAAAGTCATCGGCGCCGACCGTATCGCCGTGATGGCCGCGCTGAACATCACCCACGACCTGCTGCACAAGGAAGAACGCCCGGATATCCAGGCCAGCGGATCGACCCGCGAACAGGTGCGTGACCTGCTCGATCGCGTCGATCTGGCACTCGCCACCGATCCGGACGTCACCAAAGGCTGATTCGCGCCGCCGCTTGCGGTATAATCCCCTCACTCCCTGGGGTGCTTGCCAGTTGGCGATGTCCCTGAGCCGATTTGCTATACCCTGGAGGTTGCACGTTGGGCTGGTGTGCATGTCCGCTAGACGGAAAGCCTTAAAGCCTACTGCATCTTCCACCTTGAACTTTCGGGTTCAAGGGCTAAGTCGACAGCGGCACATTCGGGGAGCCTGATTCCAGTCCAATGCCGGTTTTGATACCGGCATTGGCGTTTTTACGGGTACGCTTCACGTATCCGCATTGCTGAAGCCCGAATACATGACCGAACCTGCGCTGCTCCCCCGCCCGCAACTTCGACGCATGCTGCGCAAGGCCCGCCGCGCACTGACACCGAGTCAGCAGCGCCAGGCCGCTCGCGGGCTGTACAGGCAATTGGCCCAGCAACCGCTGTTCCGCCGCGCCAGACACATCTCGCTCTATTTGCCGACCGACGGTGAAATCGATCCGCGCCTGTTGCTGCGTGCCGCGCAACGCCGGGGCAAGGCCACCTATCTACCGGTGCTGAGTGCCTGGCCGCGAACCAAAATGGTGTTCCAGCGCATCCGGCCCGGGGAAAAACTCAAACCCAACCGCTTCCGCATTCTCGAACCACGGGCCAACCTCGCCCGGCAACGCAAGATCTGGGCGCTGGACCTGGTGTTATTGCCCTTGGTGGGTTTTGACGATGTCGGCGGACGCTTGGGGATGGGCGGTGGCTTCTACGATCGGAGCCTGGCCTACCTGGCGCGACGAAACGACTGGCGCAAGCCGACGCTGTTGGGGCTGGCCCATGAATGTCAGAAAGTGGAGCGATTGGCTCAGGCGAGCTGGGATGTGCCGCTGCAAGGAACTGTGACGGACAAGGCCTGGTATTACGCGGGCTAGGCGCCACTTCGATCAGCAGCGCCGAGGCAGCAGGATCAGCGCTTGAAGGCGGTCGACTGTTGCTGCAATTGAGCGAGTTCGACCGGCGCATCGGTCTTGTTGGCCCACAGGCTTTGGGCATAGCCAGTGGTCACGACGCCAAGGCCAAACAAAATGACCAGAATCCATAGTAAATCCGGTTTGCGTTTCATCGATTGCCCCCCAAAGGCACATCAACACGATGACAGCAGCGGTTTCCGTTTGTAGGCCGTGCAGCAGCGTCAAGCTTTAAAGGCCGGCATTTTGCGACAACGTGAACCGCTGCGCAAATGCTGACGTCAACCGACTGTCGGTTTGTCATAAAATCGCCGACAAGCTGCTCAATCACCACGCAAGGAGCAAAAGACATGGCCTATTGGCTGATGAAATCCGAGCCCGACGAGCTCTCGATCAAGGGGCTGGAGAAGCTCGGCAAAGCGCGCTGGGATGGGGTTCGCAACTATCAGGCACGCAATTTCCTGCGGGCCATGGCAGTGGGGGATGAGTTCTTTTTCTATCATTCCAGCTGCCCTGAGCCGGGCATCGCCGGAGTCGGCAAGATTGTCGAAGCCGCGTATCCGGACCCGACGGCACTGGAACCTGAAAGTCATTACTACGACCCAAAGGCAACTGCGGAGAAAAACGCCTGGAGCGCGATCGATGTCGCCCATGTCGAGACGTTTGCCCGGGTGCTGAAGCTGGATTACCTGAAGCAGCAGACTGCACTGGCCGAGATGCCACTGGTGCAGAAAGGCTCGCGGCTGTCGGTGATGCCGGTAACGCCGGAGCAGTGGGCGACGGTGATCGCCTTAAAGCCTTGAGTGATTTATCGCCTGGACTGACCTCTTCGCGGGCAAGCCCGCTCCCACAGGGCTCTGTGCTGGACATGTGATTGTGCTTCAACACAAAACCACTGTGGGAGCGGCGGTGCGACGATTCGACTTGCCCGCGAAGAGGCCAGTACAGACGCCAGAAGCCTTATTGAATGATCAGGTTGTTGAACAAAAGATCCTCAACCACCGGCTTACCGGTTTCATCGTTCATCACCTGCTGGGCCTGCTTCAACGCTTCCTGACGCAGCTTTTCCTTGGCCTCGACGTTGTTCATCGTCTCGCTGGTCTGCTGGGCGAACAGCGCAACCAGTTGATTGCGAATCAACGGCTCATTGGCCTTCACCGCCTTGGCAGCCTCGTCACCGGTCACCCGCAACGCCACATCGGCCTTGTAGACTTTGAGTTTCGGCGTGCCGTCCAGCCCGTAGTTACCCACGAACGGCGGGCTCAGGGTGATGTAGCTGATCTTCGGAGCTGCATTTTCTCTGGCTTCTTCGGCCACCGCTGCCACAGGCAGAGACAGGGCCAGCAACAACATGATCCACGCTTTCACAATTCGCTCCTTATCCGGTTTGCGGCCTAGCATAACGACCCGCCACACAAGCACAAGCTTATGGCTGACTATCAGGGCCGGGCATGCTCGTTGACCCATCGACCCACACACCTACACTTATCGGCCATCACTCCCAAAGGAATAGTCCTGATGAAAGCCGTGCTGTGCAAAGCCTTCGGCCCTGCCGAATCGCTGGTGCTGGAAGACGTCGCCAGTCCTGTCGCGAAGAAGAATGAAATCCTGCTGGAGGTGTACGCCGCCGGGGTCAACTTCCCCGACACGCTGATCATCGAGGGCAAATACCAGTTCAAGCCGCCCTTCCCGTTTTCTCCGGGTGGCGAAGCGGCCGGCGTGGTCAGCGCAGTGGGTGAAAAAGTCAGCCACTTGAAAGTCGGTGACCGGGTCATGGCCCTGACCGGTTGGGGCAGCTTTGCCGAGCAGGTCGCCGTGCCGGGCTACAACGTGTTGCCGATCCCGCCGTCCATGGACTTCAACACCGCCGCTGCCTTCAGCATGACCTACGGCACCTCGATGCACGCCCTCAAGCAGCGCGGCAACCTGCAACCAGGTGAAACCCTGCTGGTCCTCGGTGCCTCTGGAGGTGTCGGCCTGGCCGCGGTGGAAATCGGCAAGGCCATGGGCGCCCGGGTCATCGCCGCGGCCAGCAGCGCAGAGAAACTCGCCGTGGCCAAGGCCGCCGGTGCCGATGAACTGATCAACTACAGCGAAACCAGCCTCAAAGACGAAATCAAACGCCTGACCGACGGCCAGGGCGCCGACGTGATCTACGACCCGGTGGGCGGCGACCTGTTCGACCAGGCCATCCGCGCCATTGCCTGGAACGGCCGCCTGCTGGTAGTCGGCTTTGCCAGCGGTCGCATCCCCGAACTGCCGGTGAACCTGGCGCTACTTAAGGGCGCCGCAGTACTCGGCGTGTTCTGGGGCTCATTTGCTCAACGCCAGCCCCAGGACAACGCCGCGAACTTCCAGCAATTGTTTGGCTGGTTCGCTGAAGGCAAGCTGAAGCCGCTGGTGTCGCAGGTGTATCCATTGAGCAATGCAGCGCAAGCAATCAATGATCTTGGTCAGCGCAAGGCCGTCGGGAAGGTTGTTGTGCAGGTTCGCTGAGCCGAGGCAGCGATCTGAACGTCGAAAAAGTCGTTCGGATCGCTTTTCATTGGCACACGGATTAAAGCAACTGGCGAAGATCTTCCGGCAAATAGCTCACATATTTACCAGCCGGGTTATCCAGGCATTGCCGCGCAATGCTTGGAACCAGGTGATTGAGTTTGGCGATCAACTCCAGGCGCTTTTCCGTCGAGATTTGACGCTGGAAGAATGCACCTGACAGGTAAGCCCGGGTGTAAAGAAACGCTGCGGAGTCGATCCAACTGGACTCCGGTGTAAGGACGAGCGCCTCATTGACCACGCGACACTCCAGCTCTTTCAGCCACAGATTTACATCAACCGGGGCATCAAACCGAAAAAACATCGGCGCAACAACATCCTGTTCAGCCGGCTTCCCCTTCTCGACTTTCCATGGCTTGAATCGCCATTGCTCTATGGCAATTCTGGTTGCCTGCGACAAATCCGGGTGATCGCTTGCAAGAATATTCACATGGCCAACCGAACCGTCTGCGCGAACCGTGAACTTGACCCGCACATCACCGAAAATTCCGGCACGCTGAAGCCCAATAGGGTATGTCGGCTTGGGGTTGTACTCCGGTATCAGAAAAAACTCCCCAGCCCTGATATCCAACGACAGCACCAGCAAAAGCCAACCCACTAACCAGCGCATTCCTCTCTCCCTTTACGACCGCAACGCCAGACCTGGCAACAGCACAAAGGTTAAGGCCCGGGGACTTCCGACAGAACGTCATGACTTCCGGTTTAGCCGAAGGACATTTCCCAAAGCCCCGCGCTATTTCCGGCAGTGCAAGCACTTCAAATCAGAAATGGGTAACGCGTCCTACAGCCCACCTGAATTCAAACTGACAGACATTTCAGCGTGGGCGAGCAATAGGAACAGGCCACACCGTCAGGGCGCGGCATTCGCCTGGGCAGACTTTGATTTACAGCGCTTGAGCCGCGCCTCCAGATTGCGGTCTGGCATGGCGTGGCTGCGCAGGGCATGCGCGGTCTGCTCGACATAATCGCGGGTGGTGCCGTAGCGCCCGCAGGCGTTTTCGAACACATGGCTCAGCACATGGTCCGGCAAGTTGCCGGCATAGCTGGGCAGATGTCGCTCCAGCACAAAGCCCAAGGCCTGTACCTGGCTGCCATCTTCGAGACGGCAGTTGAGCCAGTGCGGGCGGTAGGAAGGGAATGGCATCTCGCGCTGCCAAAGTGCGTACAGCGACGCTTCGAGTTGCTCTTCAGGCAAGCGATAGGCGAAACCGCTGCAAGAGCCACCGCGATCCAGGCCGAACACCAGGCCGGGCATTTCCGGGGTGCCGCGATGTTCGTGGGACCACAGGTACAATCCGCGATGGTAGCCATGCACCCGGCCGCGAACCCGCTCAACCGCCGTGCATTCAGGCCGCCAGATCAGCGACCCGTAGGCAAACAACCACACCGGCCCGCCCTTGTGGCGTGCCATGGTCGACTGCATCGAGCAGAGCAATTGTTCGTGGGTGAGCTGCGGCCCCAGATCGAGCCGCGGAGGGTAAGCCAGGTTCAAAAAAGCAGATTCGATGGCGCTCATGGCGAATAGCGTTCAGCTCCCCGCGGGTGAAGAATTACTTAATAGAACGCACCGCTGTAACAATAAGGCACATAAGTTTTAAGGCAATTTAAATGCCATGGCACTGTTCTTAATTAATTGCCTGAATGAAATATAACCTACCGGCATTTATATGTTTTTATAAATACCGATAAGCTATATAGAGAGTTATATACCTGTAGGAGCGAGCTTGCTCGCGATGGTCGTTAACGATTACGCGGGAGGTCAGGCTACCCGCAGTGTTCTTGAGTCCATCGCGAGCAAGCTCGCTCCTACAGG
>NZ_AKJL01000340.1 GCF_000282355.1 Pseudomonas sp. GM49 | reverse complement strand
CGGCTCGACCCACACCGCCGGCAACGGCAGTTTGAAGGCGTCCATCAGGACAGCGCCTCCAGCTCCGCCTGCATGCTTTCCAGCAATTCCAGAGCCTCCATCCACGCTTCTTCCAGCTCCGCCTCACGCACCTTCAGCCTGGCCTGTTCGGCCAGCAGATCGCGCAATTCGTTCTTGCGCGCCGGCTCGTAGATATCGCTGTCGCCAAGGCTGGCATCGATTTTCGCCAGCTTTTCGTGCAGCTTGCCCAGCTCGGTTTCAAGCTTGTCAGCTTCGCGCTTGTGCGGTGCCAGTTGCTGGCGCAACGCAGCAGCGGCCTGACGCTGGGCTTTCTTATCGGTCTTGTCCGGGTTGACCGGCGTGTTACTGACCGGGGCGTTACGCTGGCGATACTCCACCAGCCAGCGGGTGTAGTCCTCCAGGTCGCCGTCGAACTCCTCGACCTTGCCGTCCGCCACCAGATAGAAATTGTCGGTGGTGCTTTTGAGCAAATGCCGGTCGTGGGAGACCACCAGTACCGCACCACTGAATTCCTGCAGGGCCATGGTCAGCGCCAGGCGCATTTCTAGGTCCAGGTGGTTGGTCGGTTCGTCGAGCAGCAACAGGTTCGGTCGATCCCAGGCGATCAACGCCAACGCCAAGCGCGCTTTTTCGCCACCGGAGAAATTCAGTACCGGCTCGTCGATTCGCGCGCCACGGAAGTCGAACCCGCCGAGGAAGTCGCGCAGGGTCTGCTCGCGCTCGGTCGGCGCCAGGCGCTGCAAGTGCAGCAACGGGCTGGCCTTGGAATCCAGAGAGTCGAGCTGATGCTGGGCGAAGTAACCGACCACGGTGTTCTCGCCACGGGTCAAGCGGCCGGCCAATGGCGAGAGCTCACCGGCAAGGTTCTTGATCAGGGTCGATTTACCGGCGCCGTTAGGGCCGAGCAGACCGATTCGCGCTCCCGGGGTCAGTTGCAGCTTAACCTTCTCCAGCACGGCTTTGTCGCCGTAACCCAGACGGGCATCGGACAGGTCAATCAGCGGGCTGGAAATTTTCTGCGATTCACGGAAGACAAAATCGAACGGCGAATCAACGTGGGCAGCGGTCAACTCTTCCATCCGCTCCAGTGCCTTGATCCGGCTCTGGGCCTGACGGGCCTTGGTGGCCTGGGCCTTGAAGCGGGCGATGTAGCTTTCCATGTGCGCACGTTGCACCTGCTGCTTCTCGTACGCCTGCTGTTGCTGGGCCAGACGTTCGGCACGGGCGCGCTCGAAGGCACTGTAGCCGCCGCGGTACAGGGTGATCTTGCGCTGATCGACGTGGGCCACGTGGTCGACCACGGCATCGAGGAAGTCCCGGTCGTGGGAGATCAGCATCAAGGTGCCCGGATAGCTCTTGAGCCACTCTTCGAGCCAGATGATGGCGTCGAGGTCCAGGTGGTTGGTCGGTTCGTCGAGCAGCAACAGGTCCGAAGGGCACATCAGCGCCTGCGCCAGGTTCAGACGCATCCGCCAGCCACCGGAGAAATCCCCGACCTGACGATCCATCTGCTCGTTGGTGAAGCCAAGGCCTGCCAACAACTTGCGGGCGCGGGCGTCGGCGGTGTAACCGTCGGCGCTGTCGAGTTCCGAGTGCAGGCGGGCCTGTGCGGCACCGTCATGGGCCGCTTCGGCTGCCGCCAGGTCGCGTTGCACCTGGCGCAGGCGCAGGTCGCCATCGAGCACGTAGTCGACCGCCAGGCGTTCGAGGGTGTCGACCTCCTGGCGCATGTGGGCGATACGCCAGTCGGCCGGCAGGAAGCAATCACCCGAGTCCGGGTGCAGCTCGCCCCGAAGCAAGGCGAACAGGCTCGATTTGCCGGCGCCGTTGGCACCGATGAGGCCGGCTTTCTGGCCGGCGTGCAGGGTCAGCTCGGCGTCTTCTAGCAGACGTTGCGGGCCACGCTGTAAAGTCAGGTTCTGAAGTCGAATCATAATGGCGGCGGAGTCTACCAGCTTCGCTCGCAACTGGCGCGAGTAGCACTATGTCCTCTGACCTGTGGAGCTTTTCCCTGACCACTTACGCCCGTCCGGGTGTTGAGCAGGCATGCCTGCAATTGCAGTCGGCGGGAGTCAATGTGTGTCTGCTGCTGTGTGGTGCGTGGTTGGGACAACGAGGTGTGGCCTGCGATGAGCAACGCTTGCAGCAGCTTCGTAGTGTGGCCGTCTCGTGGGACACCGATGTCGTGCAGCCGTTGCGCGCCTTGCGCACGCAATGGAAAGCCGCGGCCACGCAAGACGCCGGGTTGCATACCCTGCGCGAACAAGTGAAGGCACTGGAGCTGGAAGCCGAAAGGCATCTGTTGTTGCGGCTGGAGAGAGCGGCGCAGAGTTGGCCGCAAGGTGCCGAGACCGATCTGGCGGCCTGGCTGGAAGGTGCGACGGCGGGTGCCGCCCACCTGCACCGCGACGCGCTGCATCAGCTGCGCGTCGCGGTAACCGGCACTTAGGAAGCGCTGGTCGGGGTGGAGATTGCTGCGCTCGGAACGGCGGCCGGCGTTGGTGCTGGCGTAGCTGTCGAGGTGGTAGCTGCCGGAGTGGATGTTGCGGCTGGAGCCGGGGAGGCTGGCTTGGCAACAGGCGCGGTCGCTGGCTTGGCGGCAACCGGTTTTTTCACTGCAGGTTTGGCCGCTGGTTTTGCAGCGGGCTTGACTGCGGCTGGTTTGGCTGCACTGGCAGTGGCCGGTTTGGCGGCTGGTTTTGCTGGCGCTTTCGCCGCGGGTTTTGCCGCTGGCTTGGCAGCAGGTTTCGCCGCGACAGGTTTGGCCGCCGGCTTGGCAGCTGGTTTCGCCGCTGCAGTTTTGGCTGCTGGTTTGGCAGCAGGTCTAGCGGC
>NZ_AKJL01000339.1 GCF_000282355.1 Pseudomonas sp. GM49 | reverse complement strand
GAGCTGCAGGCGAGCTAACGCTCGGCCTGATGAGTGGTGAGAAGCGTGGGTGTACGCCGACCCATTGTGGGAGCGGGCTTGCCCGCGAAGGCGGCCTGCCAGCCGACCAATTTCTCACAGGTATACCTAATCCCCTGTGGAAGCGAGCTTGCTCCGGGCGGCGTTCCGACGATAGCAGCGGGCTCTGTAGGAGCGAGCTTGCTCGCGAAAAACCTGAGAGCACCGCGGGGTGTCAGGCTCCCCGCATCATCGTTGACCTCCATCGCGAGCAAGCTCGCTCCTACAGGCCGGGCGGCGTTCCGTTTTTCCAAGTGACCCGCGGTACGGGCGGAACCATAGGCCGCCGTTACCGCAGAAACGGATATGTACACCATCAAAACAGATACACCTGACACACAGCCATCGCGAGCAAGTCGGATCGCCGCACCGTCGCTCCCACAGGGATTGCGGGTTACTCCAGAGCGGTCTGGGCACGGTGAGGCGTGGCGTCGCCCGCAGCGGTATAAGCCACCCTCGGCACACCCGGCAAGCGCCGTTCCAGCAGTGTACTCAAGGACTCTCCCGGTTCCAGGTAGGCATCGCCGAAGTCGGCGCCGAGCTGGTTCGGGTGGGCGACGATCTCCAGCAGGCCGTCGGGTGGCGGTTCGGCGTTGCGCAGATCCACCGGGGTGCACACGTAGTCGGCGGTGGCACCAGCCAGGTTGCTCAGGCGACGGTTGAGCAGGTCCTTGAACACGCGCTTGGGCAGGCTGAGGTTTTGCCCCAGATTGCGTGCCAGACGTACCGGCACCCCCTGGCGGGCGGCGAAGCGCGCGACGATCTCACCGATCGGCCAGATGTTGTGCACATGTTGATGGGAGTCCAGGTGGCTGGGGTGCAGGCCGTTGTCCAGGCAGCGCTGCCACTGGGCTTCGAGTTCTTCGAGTACGGCGTGGCGATCCCGGCGCCCGAGCCAGAGGCGGGTGCGGGACAGGTTGAGGTCGAATACGCCGGCACCGTCGCAAAACGTCGGGCGTTGCACAATGCTCTGGCTCAACGGACGGCCGTAGGTCAGGTTGAAGTGCAGGCCGATGCGGCCTTCGAGCAATGGATGCCGGGCCAGGGCACAGGCCGCTTCGAACGCCGGCATGTTGGCCATGGCGGTGGCGGAGCTGATGAGCCCGGCCTGGAACGCGCCCAGAATCACCGCGTTTTCGCAGGCACTGAGGCCGAAATCGTCAGCGTTGACTATCACTTGCCGAGGCATGTTTACCCTCCTTGAGGTTTTCCGCAGGCGCTTTGACTGTAGTCGTTGCGACGGGCACCGGGGTGGCGATTGCGGCCGCCGCGCGTCGGGCGCGCCATTGCTGCAATCGGGGTTTGAAGCGTTGCCAGCCCCGCAGGGCCAGGCCCAGCACCAGTCCGCCTGGACGCCAGGAATAAAAACTCCAGCGCCAGTGTTCCAGTTGCCCGGTCATGCGTTCGTGCAGTTGATGGCTGGAGTTTTCCAGGCTGACCCGCGACGCATCGATCCAGCGCCAGTTGTCTTCCAGGCCCCAGCGAATCCACTCTTCGAGCAGCACCCGGCCGCTGCCCAGGTCGGCATACTGCGGCAGGAACGCCAGGTTGTAATCGTACAGTCGGCCCTGTTCCAGCAAGCCGAGGCGATAGCTGATGCAGCGCCCCTCCAGCTCCAGCACCACCACGCGCACCAGGCCTCGGGCCGCCAGGGCGGTGAAGGCGCGGTCCATCCACTGGCGATGGCGCGCATCGGAAAAGATCCCGACCCCTTCATCGCCTTTCCAGCTCACCGCTTCGACTTCGCTGAGGTCCTGCAACAGCGGCCCCATGGTCAGGGCGTCGGGGGTAATCCGCCGCACCTGGGCACCGCACGCGGCGATGCGTTTGCGCGCGCGGCGCAGTTTGTAGCGCGGGTCGCCGGAGACTTCCTGATGGTCGGCCTCGCTGATCAAGTGCACCGGCACTCGACAGCTCAGGCGTTGTTCGACGGTCGAACTCAGCGCCTGCCACGGTGCCAGGGCCTGCGCCTGGGCCGTGGAACCGGCCAGTTCGTTGAGTTGCAGCACGGCATGGGGCAGGCGTTGACGGATCTGCGTCAGCGCCTTGCGCATTGTGTCGCCGTCGAGCCTCGTCAGCAGCGCGAGGCGGTCGGCGAGGGGATAGCCCAAATGATGCAGGACCCGAAACGGCAAACGCGCAAAGCGCTCCACGGACGCCACCAGCGGCAGGCACAGCGCCAGTTCGTCACCCTGCCAGCCAAGCAGCACGTGCAACTGCTCACCGGGCTTGAGTGCCAGTTCCGATGCGTATAGCCAGGCCAGGGTGTTGAACGGCGTGTGGTCCGTTACGCGCTGGCGCAACGCTTCGTAAGCCGCTGCCGGAAAGTCGTGGGTGCACAGCGAAGTGCACCATTCGAATCGTGCAGACATAAGGTCAGCTCGCCTCGGCTGGAACAGGAGAGGGTGCCGGTTTGCGCAAGGCATCCAGGCGTGAACCGCTGTAGCGGGTTTCGCGGAAGAAGCGCCAGCCGAACAGGTGGTAGATGTTCATGATCCGTCCTTGCTCGTGATACCCCATGCGGATGTGCAGCTTGAGCGCGGGAATGTTGTGGGACTCGCAGATATCCACCACTTTGTTGCAGCCCTGTTCAGCCATGGCTTTCCACAGGTTCAGCTGGAAATCGACCGACAGCGTGGTGCCTCGGTAGGCACGAATCTGCTCGAGACCGAACAGGAAGAACTCACCTGGCTTCACCGGGAACAGGCAGCCGTAGTAATGCCGGTCGAGATAATCGCGTGTGCTGCCCCAGATAAAGGCCACGGTATCGCCGTTTTCGTCCAGGTACATGTGCCCGGTGTACCCTTCGCACGCCAACTCGGCCATGGTGCCCACGCGATCACTGAAGTGTTTGGCAAACGCCACGGCGTTCTGCGGGGTGATGGTTTCCAGTCGCAGCGGTGTATAGGGCCGAAGCGTGTGTGGCGGTACCGGGCTCACCAGATCGCGCTCCATCCACAACAGTTCTTCGTGGAAAAATACGTAGTGTTTCCACACCTTTGCGACAGTGGCGCGCAGGCCTTTTTGCTTGATGTGATCGCTGAGTTTTTCTAGAGCATTCATGTTTTTGACTCCTGACGGTGTCGGTCATGAGTGGAGTGATTCGGTGCGCGACGAATCGTCCACGGGGCAAAAATCAACGACGTTCATGAGGTGCTCCAGCTGAGGGCAAACAGGGTTTCTCCTGGTAAATCGAAGCTGAGGCGACCCTCCAGGCATTTGAAAGATGCGTCGCGACTGCGGTTGTCGGCGCCGAAAAAGCGCAATGACCCCTGGGGTAATGGACATTGTGCGCCGGCCAGGCTCACACGCTGCAAGCGTGAGCCTTTGTTGACGCCCAGCAGGCTGCGCTGGTGCCCGGCAGACATGGCCAGCACGTCAACTTCGAAGGCGTCGTTCTCCAGGCGCATGACATCGTGTAGCCAATGCTTGCGGATAAATTGCTGTGCCAGGCCTACGGGCTTGAGCTCGAATTCATCCTTGCCGAGCACGCGGAACATGCCCTTGGGATACTCAGGTTCGTCGTCGGCCTGGAACCAGCCGAGCATGTCGAGCAAGCCGTCCTGGGAAGCATTGATGACGACCGAGGCCCACCATAACGAGGCGTAGTGGGTTTCCTGATCGTAAGGGCTGAGGCTGGCCCCGCTGGACATGTTGGTCTGGTCCAGCAACAAGGCTTTGCACGGTCGTCCCTGGGCGTCGAGCCCCACCAGCTCTGCCGCTTTGCGTACGCTATCGCGGTAGACACGGGTCGCCAGCAGGTCGCGGACCATCCATTCGTGCCACGCCAGCGCATCGACCTTGTCGCCGGACTCGGCCAGCAAGCGTCGGGCCCAGTCGATGCCGCGCTTGTCGGCGGCATTGTCGACGAACGGGCCATTGACGAACCGGGAGCTGGCCGGCATGGCGATGCGTACGCCGGCTTTGGCGTTGTCCGGGTTGCTGCGCACTTGGTGGGCCATGCTGTTGAAGAGGCGCTGGTAGCTGGCGTAGTCCGGGTAGTTGAGGTTCGGTTCGTCGGCAAAGCCGATGTAGTGCGTGCCCTTGCCGCCAAGTGCGCGTGTGGCGGCGAGCCAGGCGTCGAGGCCGGCGTTGCTGGTGGTGTCGGCGCGCAGGTCGGCCCGGCGCTGACGGCCGGCCAGCAGGGTGATGTCCTGAGTGATGCCGAAGCGATCCTGATACAGCCGGCGGAACACGTCTTCGTAATGTGGTCGCGTCGCCATGATGTCGACCAGGCTGTAATAGGTTCCGGCCTGTGGTTGCAGGGCATCGAGCACGGCGAAACTGGAATCCGGCGGTCGCGCATAGGGCAGGGCGATACCCAGGTTCGGGGTCTTGCCGAGCACGTCATTGTGCAGCGTCAGCCGGGTCTCGCCTTCGTCTTCGCGCAAGGGTTTGAGCTGTTGCGGGGTCTGGGCGAACAGATTGGCCGTGCCGTCGAGCCAGAATGCGACCTTGCCGCTGCCGCTCAGGTGCAGGCGCCAGACTTGATCGGTAGTTGCAACGGGCAACTCCACTTTGTCGAACTGCCAATAGACGGGGTAAGGCTTGAGAGGCAGTGAAAGCTGTTGGCCGTCACTCACGCGCTGCGCTTGCAACTCGCCGACGCCACCGTGGAATTTACCGGCCAGCACCGCGTGCTCACCGGCCGCGACCTTGAAGTACAACTCGTCACCGTCCCGGGGCTCGGTGCTGAAATGCACTTTGGCCGGGGCGAACAGTGCGACGGTGTGGTCGTCGTGCTCAACCGTATAACGACGGAAGCTGTAGCCAGGAATTTCCAGTCGATAACTGGCGGCGCCCGGTGCCAGGTCCCAGCGTTGACTACCGCTGGGCTCATTGGCGGCAATCAGGCGTTCGTTCTGGAGTTTGCCCTGGCCGTCGAGCAAGTAGAGGTGTTCTTCGTTGGCTTCAGCCTGCCACACCGGGGCCCAGAACACGGTCAGGGTGTCGGCGCGGTCCGTTTGCAGGTACAGGCTGCCGTCGCGGATATCGGCCCAACGCATGGGCGCAGCTTCGGCGCTCAGCCCGAGGCCAAGACTCACCAGCAATAACAGGTATTTCATGCCGATTTCCGTTGCAGCATCAGCAGCATCGGCGCGATGTCGCCGGGCAGGACGATGAGCGTTTGCCAGACCGGCACGTGGCTCAACCGGCAATACGTCACCAACAGCGCCAGGGTCACGGCCAGGTATGAGATAGAGGACGCCGCTGCTGCACCGACGATGCCGTAGGTCGGGATCAGTACCACATTGAGCGCCAGGTTGAGCAGGGCGCTGAGGCCCATCAATAATGAAATCGTGCCGGGCCGGTTTTTGCCCAGCAGGTCCAGGCGCAGAATGCTCATGTAGCACAGCCCCAACAGGCCTGGCAGCAGCGCCAACAATGCAGGATAGGCAGGCTGATAGGCCTCGCCAAACAGTGTCACGATCAACCATTGACCGACGACTGCCATGGTCAGGCAAGCGCCGAGCATCACCGTAGCGGTCAAGCGCAAGGCCAGTGGCGTGACTTTTTCGATGCCTTCTTCCTGTTGCAGCAGGCGCTTCATCAGCGGCGTGGTCACTGCTTCCGGAACGATCAGCAGCAACTCGGCGGCCGCGCTGGCCATGGCGTAGTGACCCAGCGCCGTGGTGCCGAGCAGGGCGCCGATGAACAGGTAGTCGGAGCGTAGAATCACTTGCTGGAACAGCAGGTCCGGATGACTGCGGGCGCTGTAGCGCAGCAGTTCGTTTTGACTGGCGCGGTCCCATTGCAGGCTCAGCGGATGCTCGCGCTTGAGCCAGACCCAACCGGTCAGCACCACCAGGCTGATCCCCGTCAGCCAACTGATCAACGCCGCTTCCAGGGCTGCGGTTTTCCACATCCAGAACAGCGCCAGGAACACTAGCAGCGGCGCCAGCGACTCGATCAGGCGCAAGGCATTGAAGGCGACCACGCCGCCCGAGGCGTTGTGCAGGGTCAGCAAGCCACTTTTGAGCACGGTCAGCGGCACCGCCAGCAGCAACAGCCAGGCGAGCAGGCCCAATTGCATGGTGATGTCCATTTCACTGCCGAACTCGCGGGTCAGCGCCACCACCAGCAAGGTCAGCAACGCCGCCAGCAGACAACCGAACAGCAGCACCTGGCTGAGCAGCAAACCCATCGGTCGTTGCTTGGCCGCCTGGTAGCCCACCGCTGAATTCAAACCGCCGCTGGTGGCGGCGCTGATCAGGTCGGGCAGGGTGTTGAGCAAGGCAAACAAACCCCGTTCGCTAGGGCCGAGAATCCGCGCCAGCAACACGTTACGCAGCAAGCGCAGGGCAATCATCGCCAGTTTGGTGCCCATGCTCAGGGCCAGGTGCCTGAGGTAGTTGTTGCGGCTCATGGACGTGCCCCGCGGTAGATGCGCCAAGACAGCAGCTCGGGATTGCGCGCGGTACGCTGGCTGACGCCGAAGCGTGGCAGGGCCAGTGGATCTCCGGTCCCTCGATAAATGCCGGTGCCGGTACCCAGGGCAAACGGGAAATCATGCCTGGCCACCTGTTGGCGTACCCGCGCATCGTTGTCGCCATTGGGGTAGCAGTAAACCGGCAACGGCCGGTTGCAGCCGTGGAGCAACGCATCGCGACTGCGGCTCAGTTCTTCATCCAGGCGTTGATCGTCGAGACCGGTGAGGATGGCGTGGCTGGCACCGTGGGGGCCGAAGCGCACCAGGCCGGACGCTTCCAGGTTGCGCACTTGCTGCCAGTCCAGCGCCTGGGGCAACGACTCTTGGGGGCAAGCGTCGGTCAGGCGATTGAGGTCCAGCGGCGACAGGGTTTTCAGGCTCTGCAAAAAGTTCAGCAACGCCAGGCTGCGGCGTTGTTCATCCGGGTTTTCGCACAGTGCCGGCAGCGGACGCCCAAGTTGCTGCAGGCATTCGATCAGATGCAGGCGTGCCTGTTCGCCATGGCTGTTCCACAAGGTTTCGCCGATGCTTTCCCACCAGAAGCGCTGGCGGCTGCCGATGAAATCGGTGGACAGAAAGATGCTCGCCGGCACCTGGTATTTTTGCAGCAAGGGGAAGGCATTCAGCGCGTTGTCGCGCCAGCCGTCGTCGAATGTCAGCGCCACTTTCGGCCGCTCCGAGCGCAGCGCACCTGGTTGCAGAAGGTCCATCAGCGGCACGCAGTCGAAGTGTTTTTTCAACCACACCAGCAAATGTTCAAACGCCTTTGGCCCGATGCACAGTTCATTGCGATGGGGCAGTTCGGCGGCCTGGTCGCTGGTCAGCACCCGGTGCAGCATCAGGATCACCCCGGCGCCGTGCAGTTGATTGCGCCCGACCGGGGAGTTGAGGTACAGCCAGCCACTGGTGCGTTTTAACAGTTGTTTGATCGCCACGGCACGCGCCTCTCATCGATTTTGCTCGGGGTTCCATTGGGCGTAACGTCGACCGCGCAGGAACTGCCACAGGCCGATGCTCATCCCGGCAAGGGTCACCAGAAGGAACGCGGCGAGGCGGAAGGGTTTGGGCAAGCGGTGATGCGAATCCAGCAGGCCGGCAATGGCCATCGTGTAACCGAGCAGTTGTGCGATCAGGCTCAGGCGATAAAAACCGTGGTCTTCCCACAGCCAGAAATTGCTCAGCAGCAACGGCAGCAACAGGATCGGCGCCAGCCGCCGGATCAGCTTGTGGCTGATCAAGGCAATCGCATACAGGCCGTGGGTCAGCGGATTCAGCAGCTCCCGGCGCTGGGCCAGGCTTTGCAGGCCACCCACCGTGACCCGCTGGCGGCGGCGAAATTGCTTGTCGGCTTCGTCCACGCCCTGGTCGATCACCCGGGCCTGGGGCACGTAGACAATCCGCTTGAACGCCACCGGCGCGCAGGTGCTGATGAAGAAGTCGTCATTGACCTCCGCCGGCACGTTCTGGAACAACTCGCGGCGCAGGGCGAGCAATGCGCCGTCGGCGGAGACCATGCAGCCAGTACGATTTTCCACGTAGCGCAGCCAGCCTTCATAGTGCCGATACAGGCTGTCGCCCACGCTCAAACCCTTGCCGGTCACGGGGATTACCATATGCCCGGCGCAGCCTCCGACCTGCGGGTCGTTGAGCGGCGCGAGCAAGTGGCCGAGGGTGTCGGTGGACCATTGGTTGTCGGCGTCGGTGAACACCAGGATCTCGCCACTGCTGATCGCGACCCCGGCATTGAGCGTCGCAGCCTTGCCCTGGCGGGGCAGATCGAGCACGGTGATGCGCGGGTCCTCGACCCGGCGTGCGCAAGCCACGGTGTCGTCGGTCGAGCCATCGCTGGCAAGGATGATGTGCAGCGAGCGGGCCTGATAATCCTGGGTGAGCACGGTGCGCAGTTTTTCTTCGATATGCCGCGCTTCGTTGTGCGCGGCAATCACGATGCTCACGTCCATCGGTTGTGCCTGTCCATGGCGCGGTGCCGGGTAGAACGGCGCCAGCAACGTCAGTATCAGGGGATAGCCGAGATAGGCGTAAACCGGTAGCAACAGGCACAACCAGTAAATGAATTCAGCCACGGGCGGGCCTCCTGGCATTCCAATGACAAAGGCTGAGGATAAACGCGGCACCCGCCAGGTGCAGGCGTACCCAGTGCAGACCCCAGAGTTGCAGGGTCAGGAGCATGTCGCGGTGCTTGATACTCTGGCGCACGCTCAGGGCCAGTGCGGGCAGGACGGTCAGCAGCAGCATCAGCACCCCATGAGGGGGGAAACCGTTGAACAGGGCGAAAATGGCCACGAAATCGATCACCCAGACGGCAATCGACAGCAGCGGAAAACGCAGTAACCGCAGGCTGGGTCCATGGGTACGCAGCAGTTGCAGATGACTGCCCTGGCGCCACAATTCCTTGCCCGTCCATTCCCGCCAACTGCCTTCGTAGCCCCAATGCAGCGCCACGCTTTGGTTGACCGAGAGCAGTCTGGCGCCAGCATCGGACAGACGCATGGTCAGCTCCTTGTCTTCGCCGGTGCGCAGTCGTTCATTGAAACCACCGACCTTGTCGAACCAGCGACGGCGCATCAGCAGGTTGGAACTGGGCAACCATTGCGCGACATGCAGCGGCTGCGTATCGGGGCGCAAGGTGCGGCGCTGCCAGGCGTCGGCGTACCACGGCGCTTCGGCCGGGGTGTGCAGGTCAAGGCCAATGACATCGGCCTGGCCTCCGGACTCGAGATCGAATAATAGCTTGAGCCAGTTCTCGGGCATCTCGACGTCGGCATCGATAAAGGCCAGCCATTCACCGCTGGCGATCGCCGCTCCGCGATTACGCAATGCACCGATGAGCAGGCCGGGCAGGACCAGAACCTGGGCGCCGAACTGCCGGGCAATGTCCGGCCCCTGGTCGTCGGAGCCGTTGTCGACCACGATCAACTCGCACTCGATGTTGGCCGCCTCGGCGGCATGTCGTGCCGCGAGCAGGGTCCGGGCGATGTGCTGCTCCTCGTTGTACATCGGGATGACGATACTGATGCGGTTCATGCCTTGACCTCCGTCGTCGGGGCTTCTTCGGCTTTAGTGCGCAGCACGCTGGTCAACGCGAGCATGATCCACAGGTACTTGTGGTTCGGCGCGCTGAGGAACATCAGGAACAACGTCAACGACAGAAAGCTCACGCCGAGGTGGGTCATCAGATCGGCCTGATGCCCGTCTCGTCGCAACAGCCAGGCGCGGCGGGCGCGGATCAGGTTGTACAAACCCAGGGCCAGCATGCCGACGAACATCACGCCAGCGGGAATCCCCAGTTCACTGAAGATCTCCAGGTAGGTGTTGTGGGCACGACGGTACAGGTCCTCGGTCTTGCCGCTGACGGAAAAGGTCTTGGCATAACCGGTGGTGGCGTAGTGCAGCGGGAACGTGCCGGGGCCAGTGCCGAGCAACGGGTTCCTGGTGATCATGGCGCTGCCGACCACAATGTAGGAGGCGCGACGGCCCAGGGACGGGTCCTGACTCTTGGCCCCGGAGCTGAGGATGCTCAGCGACTGGATACGCGCCACGTAACCGGGCGGCATCGCATAAAGCCCCAGCGCAATCACAATGGCCAGGCCGAGCATCGCAAAGCCCAGGTGGCGCGGACGGATGCGTGGCAACTGCGCACGGTAATGCCACGCGCCGATCAACAGGCTGAGGAACAACACCACCAGCCCCGAGCGGGATTCAGTCTTGGTCATGCCGCCCAGCAGCAAGAGGGCACAGGCACCCCAGAACAACCGGTGCAAGCGGTTCGGGCTGTGCACCACCAGCAACAGCGCCAAGGGCACGGCGAAGGCAATCATCAGGGCAAAGCTGTTCGGGTCGTTGAGCAGGCCGGATGCACGGCCCTCGTCCTGGTACTTGGCGGAAAACATCGCCATGGCGCAGGTCATCGCGACACTGATGGCAACCAGTTTGGCGAACAGGTCGAGGTTCAACTCACGCCCGACCAGCAGAGTGATGACAAACAGAATCAGGCCGACGCTCAATTCGCGCAGGTGGCCCAGGGACATATCCATGTCGTCAGTGTTCAACAGGCTCAGCAGGTACAGCACCATGAACCCGACCAGCAAGCGCCAGATATTGCTGCGCAGGCGCTCGGCCGGCAGTTGGTGAATCGCCAGTTGCAGCATCAGGATCAGTGCCAGCGAGGCCCCGAGGAACTTGGAGCCGGATAACGCGTTGCCCGTGAACAGCCCCTCGAAAGGCAGGATGGCGACAATGCCCAGCAAGCCCCAGGCCGGTTTGCGGTATAGCACCGCGACACCCACCAGGCCCAGCACCGCTCCCGGCGCCAGATACGGATAGGGGCTGGCCAGCAATCCGAGGCAGACCAGGCCGAGCAAACTGACGATCGAGAGCGGAACAATCACGCGCGTGCCTCCCGTGCAGTCCGGATGTAAAGCTGCGACCAGCGTTCGGCCAGGACCTTGAGGTCGTAGCGATCCCGTTGCGTGCGTTTTGCGTTGTCGATCAACTCGCCGGCCAGGGCCGGGTCAGCCAGCAGCGCGCCGATCTGGCGGGCGAGGGCCGTGCTATCGGTGGGTGCCGCCAGCAGGCCGTTGTGGCGGTCCTGCAAGACATCCGGAATCCCGCCGACGCCGAAGGCCACCACCGGCACCCCGGCCTGCATCGCTTCGAGCAGAATCATTGGCGTGCCTTCGGTGCGCGAACTGATCACCAGCGCATCGAGTTGTCGCCACCAGGCGCGCATGTCGGTCTGGTAGCCCGGCAATGTGATGCGCGCCTGCAAGCCTGCCTCGTCGATCCGTGCCAAAAGGCTTTCCCGCTCCGGCCCATCGCCGAGCATCACCGCATCCAGTTGCGGGTACTGCTGACACAACGGGATCAGCGCATCGAGAAACAGGTCAGGGCCTTTTTCGCTGCTCAGGCGCCCGACGTAACCGGCCAGCCAACGTTGACGTGCGCCACTGTGCGGCAGCAGGTCGTTGGCCTCCGGCAGGCCATTGGGGATCACCTGCAACTTGTCCGTACGCACATTGGCCTGACGGTGCAGCGCGGCAATGCTTTCGGCGACACACACCACCCGGTCCACCGAGGCCGTGCGGCACAGTTGCAGGCTCAGCCAGGTGTAGAACTTCTGCTTGCGACTGCGCGGGGTGAAGCCGTGCTGGGTGATCACCAGCGGCAGGCGCAACAATGTGGCGCCGACCCAGCCGAACAACAAACCCTTGAAGTTGTGCGTATTGATCAATGGCCGCTGGTCCCGGCGCTGGCGCAAATGCCTCAGCAACGCGCCCAGGCCCGCACAGCCGAGGCAATCCACGCCGGCCTGGCGAAAACGCGCGATCAGTTCTGGCGGCGCATCGAGAAACAGCACCTGATGCTGCCCCGGCGTCGCCAGGCAATGGTCCAGCAGCATCCGCTCGGCCCCATAGAAGCCGCCGCTGCTGAGCAAATGAATGATCGGCAGGTCGTGGGTGGCGCCGAGCGGTGCGTTCAATTGCGTACCCAGTGCACGAGGGCTGGAACACTCCAGTTCTTGTGCGGGTTGTTCGGCAGGGTGTTTTGATCGTTGATCACCAGCAACACCGGCAAGCCGAGTTCATGGGTGATTTGTGCAGGGTGCTTGAAGCGGTGGTCGAAGAACTCACGCACATAGACAAGGGCAATCGCCAGCAGCAAACCGGTGAGCAGGCCGAACGGAATGATCAGCATCGGTTTGGGGAACGCCGCTTCGGTCGGTTCGAACGGCGGGCTGAGCACCCGTGCGTTGGACAGGTCGTTGTCCAGCGCGCGAGCCGTGCTGCTTTCGGCGAAGCGCTGGGCATAGGTGGAGAACGCCGCATGCAGCGCATTGATCTCGGTGTCCAACTGCCGCAGCTTGCTCCGGGTTTCCTGCAATTGATGGATGCGATTCTTGAACTCGGCAATGCGCGCGGTTTTCTGGTCGATGACCGAGCTGATCGTCGCCAGGTCGCTGGTGCGCTCCTGAATCCGGTTGCTGACAATCTTCAGGAACTGCCCACGGGTGCGGGTGATTTGCGCGCGGGCCAGTTGCATCGGCTCACTGCCGGGCTGAAAGATCGCCAGGTCGTCCATGTAGCGGCCGACCAGGGTCGTCAGTTGTTCACCCAGTTGCTTGATTTCACGGTCTTCGAAAGCGACGTTGTCGACCGTGGTGGTGAAGGTGTAGGGGAAGGTGTAGTCGTTGAATTTGGCGTTGTTGGCGGTCGCCAGGTTGGCTTTCAGGTAATCGAGCCAGCGCTGGCTTTGCAGCAGTCGGTCCTGATACAGGTTGAGTGCCTGCTCCTCGGTGTTGATCGCGTTGAGGCGGAAAGTGATTTCTTCCTTGGGGTTGGACGAACCGATGCTTTCGAGCAAGGCCAGGCGATTGGCTTCCAGGCCATCGAGACGCACCTGGTACTGCAATTTCTTGGTCTCGTAGAAGCTCTGCGGCAGGTCGATCGATTGCATTTCCTGGCGGCTGACCAGGTAGTTTTGCAGCAGGGCGCTGACGAAACGGGTGCCTTGGGCCGGGTCAGGGAAGCTGTAGACGATCGAGATCACGTTGGAGCCCGGCAAGGTTTCGACCTTGAGGGCTCCGGACGCTTGCTGCGTGAGGGCATCGAGCACGGTGTCGCGTACCGGATCGGTCTGCAGCCCGAGCAGGCTGCGAACCGGGTTGATCACGTGCTCGCGAACGGGGTTGCTCACAAACCGTTTGAACGGCTGCACCAGCAGTTTGTTAAAGGCGCTCACGGGCGGCGTGTACTCACCCTTTTCGCGCAACTGGCCGATGGTCTGGCGGATCAGGGCCGGCGAACGCAGGATATTGCTCTCGGTCTCCATGTCCGCCAGCGACGGGGGAATGAAGGAAGCGTTTTCCTGATTGAGGGTACTGGTGGCATCCCCCTGGGAGATTTTCTTGGACTGCACAATCACCTGTGCGGTGATATCGAAGCTCTGCTTGAGCAACAGCGGCAAGACCACGGCGATCACCGCAAAGATCAGGAAGACTCGCTTCACCAACTGCTTGTTGGCGAAGAAGATCCTGAAGAACTCATGCAGGTAGTTTTCCTTTGGATTCATGTATCACCTAAGAGTCAATTGCTGCTGTCGTCTTTGTTGTCGACGCGGTAGCTGAAGCTGAGGCCCATGCCCTGGAACAACACGACGTCCGCCAGTTGCCGCGCGAGCTCACCGGCGCTGGCCAGTTTGGTCTTGGGCACGTACAGCATGTCGTCCGCTTGCAGGTAGGCGATCTGGGTGGCGTCGCCGGACAAGGCTTTTTCTGCGTCGTAACGGTGCGCGACCACCTGGTTGCCGTTGCGCCGCATGATCATCACCGAGTCCAGGCGTGCCTTGGCGTTGGAACCGCGGGCCATGGTCAGGGCTTCGAGCACCGACACCGGGCGGCGGATCGGGTAGGAGCCCGGCTGGCCGACTTCACCCAGTACATAGATTTCGTTGCCGGCGGTGGACTTGAGCAGCACGTCCACGGTCATGCGCCCCGGCAGGGTGGCGTAGCGTTTATTGAGGTAGGCCGCCAGCTGGTCGACGGTCATGCCTTGCAGCGGCACGGCGCCGATTTCCGGGAAACTGGCGTAGCCGTCGGTGCCCACGGTGATTTCCCGGCTCATGCCGGTGGTAGGGTGGTTGAGCACGGACTTGAGGTTCCACTCATTGGCCAGCGGGTTCACCACCATCACTGACAGCTGATTGCGGTTGGGCTGGAACAGCTGTTTGCGATCGTAGGCGCGCTGAATCGCGTCCCGTGCTTCATCGCGGGTCAGGCCCTCGATTTTCACTGTGGTGTGGGCCCCCGGCAGTTCGATGGTGCCATCGGGCAGCACCAACTGGTTGCCGTTGAACTGGCTGGCGGCGGTGAAGTTCAGCGCGATCGTGTCCCCGGACTGCACGCGATAGGCGGCCGAGCCACTGGTGCTGATGTGGAAGATCACGTCCAGCACATCCTGTGGGCGCAGGGTCTGCTCGACCTTGGGCACGTCAGTGGCCTGGGCGTTGGCCGGTGGGGCCGTGAGGATTTGCACCGGCATGCTTTGTGATTCGTCGGAGGAAGTGCTGGAGCAACCTGCAAGGGGCAGCAACAGCAGGACAAGCATCTTGGCGTTCATGGCGTCATCCTTGTCTGATTGCTCACAGGTTTTTGTACAGCCATTCGGGCATGTAGTACTTGCGTCGGTTGAACACGCTGCCGACCAGTTTTGCCCCAGCCTGGCTCAGGCGCTGGGCCGCGGCCTGGGCGACTTCCCAGCGGGTGTCTTCCGAGCGCACGACCAGGACCACGCCGTCCACCTGGGTGCTGATGACCAGGGTGTCGGAGGCCGAATACACCGCGTCGCCATCGATCACCACGAAGCGGTAGCGGATGCCGAGTTGATCGAGCAGCGGGCTCAGGCGCTCGGGTGTCAGGTGTTCGTTGCCACGGGAGTAGCGGCCGAATGGCAGAACGTGAAAGGGCAGGCTGGAGACGTCCACCACGCAGTCCTGCAACAAGGGCGGGCTCTGGGTGTTGAACAACAAGTCGCGAAACCCCCGTTCCTTGCTCAGCCCCAACTGTTGCGTGAGGTTGGTCGCCGACTGGCTGGCATCCACCAGCAGCACCAGGCCGCTGCTCATCTTCGCCAGTTGACTGGCCAGCGCCAGGGCACTGGTGGTGGTGCCTGCGCCGGAGTTGGCGGCAGTCAGGAAAAGGATCCGCAGGTTCTGATCCAGCACGGTCGATGTCAGGTTGGACTCGCTCGGGCTGGCAATGCTGAGGCTTTTAGCCGATGAACCGTCCATTTAACTCGCTCCGTGACCGCTGAACACTTTGAAAGGGGTTTTCAACAGAATCTTCAAATCAAGCAGCAGGCTCTGCTCGGCAATGTAGGTGAGGTCCAACTCAACGCGCTGGTCGAAGTCGATATTGCTGCGCCCGGAGATTTGCCACAGGCCGGTCATGCCGGGGTAGATGCTCAGGCGCACGAGGTGTTCATTCTTGTACCGGTAGGCATTGAACGAAGTCGGCCTGGGGCCTACCAGGCGCATGTCGCCGGTCACCACGTTGAGCAGGTTCGGCAGCTCGTCGAGACTGGTGCGCCGCAGGAAGCCGCCGATTCCGGTGATGCGCGGGTCCTTGTCGATCTTGAAATCGATGGCGTCGGCGCCGTGCTTGTTCAGGTGTCGCAGGGACTCCTTGAGCTCCTCGGCGTTGGCGACCATGGTGCGAAATTTGTACATGCCGAACATGCGGCCGCGATAACCGGTGCGTTTCTGCACGAACAACACCGGCCCCGGACTGGTGAGTTTGATGGCCAGCGCCAGCCCCAGCAGCACCGGAGAAATCAGCACCAGGATCAGCAACGCACTGAAGCAGGCCAGGACGCGGTTGGTGCGCGACAGGGTCCACGGCCGGCCACCTTCGCGACCGGTCATCCAGCCACGGCCCTGCATGTGAATGGCGGCATCCATGCGCCTGCGCTGCTCGGGGTCCAGGCGCTTGTCCCTACGCATATTGGTAAGTGGCACACTTTTTTCGTGTCCAGACATAAATTCTCCGCAGTGTTGAGCCGCGTGGGTGACAGGCAGTCAGTAGTAAGTGCGGGACCAGGCAACGAAGCGCCCCAGTCCCTCATCGAGCACCAATAAAACCGGCCGCTCCGGTGACGAGAGTCTTCATGGACGTACGGCCTCGGGCACGATGTGGCGCAAGCCAATGCCGCTGTAGTGCAGGTCGTCGCGGTAACCGTAAAGGCGCCGGCATTCGGACAGGGCTTGCGGGTCGTAGGCCTGCACGCTCGCGCCTTCGGCCCAGAGTGCTTCCATCAGGTAGCGGCTGGGTGCTTCGCGCATATCATTGGTGTCGGGTTTGAACGCCAGGCCCCACACGGCGATGGATTTACCGGCCAGTCCGCCGGGAAATTGCGCCTTGAGTTTGCTGAACAGAATATGTCGCTGGTGGTCGTTGACCTCGGTCACGCTACGCAGCAACTTCAGGGGCATTGCGGCGTGTTCGCCGGTGTGCAACAGGACGCGATGTCCGACATCGGCCAGTGCAACTGCTTGTATCAGGCCAACATAGCCTGTACCAAATACGCTTACATCCATATTAGCGCCTCGTAAAACGGTGGAGAGTTGCAAAACAGGACTGTCAAATGGTGTATAGACCAGCCTCGGCAATCCGTGTCGGCAATCCGGCCTGTTAAAGGGGTGAGACACCCCCAAATGTGGGGGCGATTGCCATCAAAGTCGCACTACTATTGGGTTTCCCCCCGATTTTGGCTGTTTGGCGAAAACCTCAAGAAAGCGACAGACGGTCGTGGGCCTTGAAATACAAGGGCTGCAGCTGCTTGAATGCGTCGGGTTTGAGTCACTGAATTAATGACGATTTTGCCCAAAGTTCGACAGTTCTTACGCATAGATGGCGCAATGCCGGTGTTAAAAAATGTCCAACAACCTATTGGTCAAGTGCCTGTCGAGTCGATGTCGGAGCAGTACTTGCCTTGAGCCATGCGCCTGACCATCGCTGAAACCGAAGCCATCCCTCGACGTCCGCCCCGTGACAAGCGCTGTCAGGTTTTTGGACACTCAACCCACTCATCATTTGTAGCTGGAAACCGGGGGGACGCAAAAACCAAAAGCACCCGTGGCGCACGAGTGTGGTTTTTCATTGGCCTCGCCGGGTTCGATACAAGCCCGGCGCGCACTCCAGCCATCGCAGGCACGCACGGTTGAAGCTTTGCACATCGCTGTAGCCCAGGCGGTCGGAAATCTCCACCAGCTCCAGGTCTGTCCCCTGCAAAAAGTCTTCGGCCCGGTAGCGGCGGTACTCGTCGAGCAGCTCTGAAAAGCTCCAGCCCAACGCCTTCAAGCGTCGGGCTGCGGTGCGCTCGAGCAAATGCTGGGTGGTGCAGAATTGCTGCCAGTTGGCCTCGGCGAGGTCGGTGATCAAATGGTCGCAGACTTGCTCCAGCAAGGTCGGCTCGCTGTTGCGTCGGGTCTGCTCCAGCAACTCGACCAGCGTGTGTTCCAGTTCATGATTGCCCGGTGTCAACGGGATGACGAACAGTTGCGGATCGAGGCGGATCGAGTGCTGCGCCTGGCCCCATTGCACCGGTGCGCGGAAGGCTTGTTCATGTTCCTGCGGGTTGGCCGTGCAAGCGCCAACCAGGCCAACGTCGAGAATCGGATCACGTTCCAGGCCACTGGCGAGGAATTTGCGCCGCAACATGCTGCACAGGCTGATGAGGATGTAATCGGCGGTCGCTGCACTGGCTTTCACGCTACCGCAGTCGAGCAGGCGAAGTTCGATGCGGTCTGCGCCGCGCACGATCTGCGCCCGGAAGTGCCCGTTGAAAAACGGAAAGAAGTGCACGAAATACTGGCAGGCGCTGTCCAGTGAGGCGGCCACGTCGAACAAGTACGTCAGGCCGTTGGTGGCGGTGGAAACGAAACGCCGACCGGCCGCCAGGCCGATCAGCGGGTCGCCGCTCTGTTCCAGGGCAAACGCCCAGAAGCGCCGCGACATGAATAGCGGAATGCGCATGAATGGCGTGCGCAACTCGAACAGGCTGCGACGAAACAGGCCTTCGATGCTGTCCCGGGACACACCGCGGGCCAGCAACTCTTCGATGGCCGGCAACAGGGTCGGCGCGTAGAACGCATTGGGGGTTGATCGGTCGTGCAGTGGCTGATCGCTTTTTGTCATGTAGGGCTCACAGCTTGTCCCGGAACACTGGTTAGGCTGCCCGAAGTTAAGCGATTTGTCGGAGCAAGACCATGCTTGATTTACGCCAGCTCGATTTGAACCTGTTGCTCGCCTTCGATGCGATTTACCAGCAGCGCAGCGTCACCCGTGCCGCCGAGGTGATGTGCCTGTCGCAACCGGCCATGAGCAATGCATTGCGTCGCCTGCGCGAATTGTGCGGCGATCCGCTGTTCATCAAGAGTCGCCTGGGCGTGACGCCGACACTGGTCGCCCATCGTCTGGCCGACTACGTGCGTGCAGCGCTCGAGTCGTTGCGCGATGGCTTGCGCATGATTCCCGCCGCGCGGCAGAACAATCCGCTGCTGCGCATCAGTTGTCTGGATTGTCTGCAACCGGTGTTGCTCGATGCCTTGCTCGAGTCGCCCCACGCCGATTGGCAGGTACGTTACTTTCAGCCCCGGCGCCGTGATGCCTTGCAGGACCTGGCCAGCGGCAAGCTGGATATCCTGATCGACCTCGACCAGCCGCTGGCCGGGCTTGCCGGCCTGCACAAACAGGCATTGCCCGCCGACCATTACGTATTCGCCTATGGAGCCGCACTCAAGGAACCGCCGCGGACTCTGCAGGACTATCTGGAGCAGCCGCAGATTCAGGTGTCGAGCCGCCGCGACGGGCTCAGCCCGGTGGACTTGCAACTCGGTTTGAAGGGCCTGCGCCGCCATGTGGCGATGAGCACCCAAAGCACCCTGGCCGCGAAGCTGATCGCCGACCGCCAGCCGTTCGGCATCAGCCTGCCAAGCCGGGTCGCCAGTGTGCTGGGCCTGCAACACGTGCCGCTGCCCCTGGACGAACCGGTGGAGTTGAAACTGGCGCTGTACATCGAGTCGCGCTATCGCTTCGAGCGCAGCCGCGAGGAGGCGATGCATTGCCTGCTGCGCGCCCTCGGTGAGCCCCGGGTATTGCAGTCGTTCGCCCGGCGCGCGTGATTTGAATGTGACGCCAAACCCTGTAGGAGCGAGCTTGCTCGCGATGGAGTGTCATTCACCGCTGTGTCGACTGATACACCATCGCGAGCAAGCTCGCTCCTACAGGGATTTGTGCGTTTTCAGCAGGACTAATTCGATGCCAGCAAGCGCCGGTCAACCGTCAGCACCGCCTCAACCATCGCCAGCGCGGCCGGTGTCAGGGAGTGGCCGGCGCGGCTGACGATGCCATAGTGCAGTTGCAGGCCGGGATCATCCTTGGGCACATCGGCAAATTCCAGCAGGCGGATCTGGCCCTGATCGACCAGTTCGGCAAGGGCCTCCACGGTGGCGATGCCCACCGCGTCGGAGCGCATGACCACGCGGCGGATGGCATCGAATTGCGCACACTCAACGCTCGGGTTGAAGTCTGCCTCGCCCTGCACGTCGGCGAGGATCTTGCGGATCATCGGCGGTATCCGCGTGCCGACCACCGCGTAATCGAGCAGGGCGCGCAGGGACAGGTTTTCGCACATGGCCAGTGGATGACCGATGCGGCAAAAGAACCGTCCGCTGCGCGGGCGCAGCAGTTGCACCTGATACTGCGGGTCGCCGGTGAAGTAGCGTGCGTCGGCCACCAGAAATTCGATTTGCTGTTCCCGCAGCCACAGCGCCAATTGTTCCCAGTCACCTTGATGAAAACTGATGCGGATCGCCGGATGAGCCTGAATGAATTCCGCCAATGCCTCGGGCACCAGTAACTGGGCCGGATAGGGGCCGCAGCCGAAGCGCAACTCGCCACCGGTCAGGCCGTTGTATTGCGTCAGTTCGTTGTGCAAGGCCTGGCTGCCGGCGAGCAGGCGCCGGGCATGTTGGAGCACCAGTTCACCCTGGCCGGTCAGGCGGAATTCGCGGCTGCTGCGCTCCACCAGCACGCAGTCGAGATCACGTTCCAGGGTCTGGATGCTGCGACTGAAGGCGGGTTGACTGAGATTGATCGCCTCGGCGGCACGGCCGAAATTGCGGTAATCGGCCAGGGCGACAAGGTGGCGGAGTTGGCGTAGATCCATCATGCGTTTCCTGCATTTGGCGGATACTTTTAATGCATTGGATCGATAGCACAGAGGCTGGCATAAGTACACGCCTGTCTTCTCGCCGTAACGTGCCATGACCAGCCAACCGTTCATTTCCAGCGCCTTTACCCGCACCATTCTCAGCCATGCCCGGCAGTCCGGACTGTGCCAGGAGCAATTGCTGCAACGGGCCGGCATCTGCCTGTCGTTGCTCGAAGGTCAGGACCTGCAGGTGCCCGCGCACCTGGTTGAACGCTTGTGGAACGAATGCGAGCGTGCGGGCGCAGGGGTGTCGTTTGGCTGCGAACTGGTCAACGGCATGGCGACCACCACGTTGCGGGGGTTGAACATTCTGCTGGACTCCGCTGCGACCCTGCGCGCGAGCCTGGCGTGTTTCACTGATTTTCTGCCACGGGTGACCAACTACGTGGTGGCGGAACTGGAGGAGGGTGACGGGCAGGCTCGCTTGCATTTGCGCAGTGTTGACCGGCAGCCGCATTTTTTTGCTCTCGATGCGGCGACCCTGACGTTGGTGCGCAACATCGCCCGGCGTCTGGGGCGGGCACCGGCGCAGGTGTTTGTCGCTGTCCGCCTGACTCCGCAACAGGCTGCCGGGCAGTGGTTGCGTAGTGTTGGTGTCGAGGTGCAAACCGGTGGGCATCCTTGCCTGATCTTGTCGCCGGGCAGTCTCGATGAGCCTCTTTTGGGGGCCAATGCGTTTTTGCATCAGAGCATGTTGCGGCACTGGCAGACTGCTGCGGCGCAACATAGCCGTAGCGACAGCCTGGAGTTGGCGCGGCACTGGTTGACGGCGGGCGATCAGCCGATTGAGCGGATTGCCGAGCGGTTGGGGTATCGGCAGCCGAGTAATTTTATTCGGGCGTTTCGTAAGCAGTTCGGGATTACGCCTAAGCAGTTTCGCCTTGGTTTATAGGGTGTGTACATATCCGTTGCTGCGGTAATGGCGGCTTATGGTTTCGCCCTTACGGCGAGTCCCTTTTGGCAGACGCCCGGAGTGCCGGCCCAGCCAAAAGGAACCAAAAGGTCTCGCCCCTGACGTACGGCCCCTCGCTTAGGCTCGGGGTTCCTTCGCTCCGGCATTCATCCGGGGGCATCGCCTCCGGTCGGCTTCGCTCGACCTCCTCTCGATGTGTTCGGCTGCGCCGAACGGCGCTGCGCGCCCACCCCCGGATGAACACCTCCACTCAGCCTGCCGAGGGGGCGGGTGGATCAAGATCAAGAGCTGCAGGCGAGCTAACGCTCGGCCTGATGAGTGTTGAAGAGCATGGGTGTACGCAGCCCTGCCTTTGCTCTGCTCTCTGTAGGAGCGAGCTTGCTCGCGAAAAACCTGAGAGCACCGCGGGGTGTCAGGCTCCCCGCATCATCGTTGACCTCCATCGCGAGCAAGCTCGCTCCTACAGGCTCTTCCAAAGTAACCCGCCGTAAGGGCGGAACCAATAGCGGCCGTTACCGCAAAAACGGATATGCACACCTTCAAAAAATACCGCCTGCCACGCAGCCACCCCGATGATTATTTTTTGTCGGCCATCGCTTGCGTGTCTCGCTCGATAGTTGGGCACCGTGTCCGGGCTGAGCAAACCAGACCGGAGCCTAATAATGATAAAAAAACGCTCGGCCACAGCCGGAGTCCGCCAACGACTGCACCGGCTTGGCCATACCCGTCCGCAACCCCTTGCGCTGGCGATTCTTGCTGTACTCACGGGGCCGACGTACGCCACCACATTTGAGCTCAACGAAGACTGGAGCCTGTCGACCAAGACCAGCCTGAGCCTGGGCAGCAGCTGGTCGACGCAAAACCCCGATAGAAGCCTGATGACCCGCGCCAATGCCTTGCAGGCCCAGGGCGTGGATGCCAATGGCAGCAGCGTCAGCGCCGACGACAACCGGCTCAACTTCGAGAAGGGCGACCCCATCTCGCAGCTCTTCAAGGGCCTTACCGATTTCAGTCTCGATGGCCAGGGCCAGGGCGCGTTCATTCGTTTCAAATACTGGTACGACCACGCCTATGAAACCGGTAACGGCCGTTTCAAGGATTTCGATGATTCGGGCTGGGATGACCTGGCCAAGTTCAAGGGATTTGAGGTGCTCGATGCCTACGTCTGGAAAGACTTCCAGGTGGCCGAGCATCCGCTGAGTGTGAAGGTCGGCAACCAGGTGTTGTCCTGGGGTGAATCGCTGCTGATCCAGAACGGCATCAACGTGATCAACCCGCTGGACATCTCGGCGTTCAACCGCCCCGGTGTGGAAATCAAGGAAGGCCAGTTGCCGGTGGAGATGGTGTCGTTCAGCTTCGGCCTGACCGACACCACCAACCTCGAAGGTTTCTACCAGTACAACTGGCGCCCCAGCGTCCTCGACGGTTGCGGCACCTTCTTCGCCAGCAGCGATGTGATCCAGCCGGGTTGCGGGCCGCTGTTTCTGAGTCAGGTACAGACCGATCAACAGATGCAGGCTGCGGGTTTGTTCGCCACGTCCCGGGGCAACGAGTCGCCGTCCGACTATGGCCAGTTCGGCTTTGCCCTGCGCCAGATGATCCCGGCGCTGAACGATGCCGAAGCGGCGATCTACTACATCAACTATCACTCGCGGTTGCCGTATTTCACCATTAATGCCAGGAACACCGCCTTGCCCGGCACCTTTCCCGGTGGCATCCAGGGGCCGAGCTATGCGGCGGCCTTCCCGGAAAACATTCACCTGTATGGCATCAGCCTCAACGGCGTTGAACCTGTCAGCGGGATTTCCCTGGCCGGTGAGTTGAGCTACCGACCGAACATGCCGCTGGCGATCAACGCGCCCGACGTCAACGTCGCCGTGATTTCCGGGGCGGGGGGCAGTTCCTGGGTGCAGTTGCCGCCCGGTTTCAGCACCACCAATGGCAGCCCGTTCGATGCGTGGGAGCGCAAAGGCGTCTGGCAGGCAACCGGTTCGGCGACCCAGGCCTTCGACAACATATTGGGCGCCACACGCCTGAGTCTGTTCGGCGAAGCCGGCGTGGTGCACATCGACGATCTCGGGGACGAGCGCCTGGGCCGTAACGCCGCGTTCGGCCGCAGCGCTCCGCGCAACGGCACGCCGTGCAACACGGTGGCTTCCGGTGTGACCAACCAATACTGCACCGACAAGGGCTTTGCCACCGAGTGGTCGTGGGGTTATCGCCTGCGCGCCAGCCTCGAATACAGCGACGTGTTGCCGGGCATCAACCTGATTCCGGCCGTCAACTGGCGGCATGACGTCGAGGGTTATTCCTACGATCCGCAAGGGCCGTTCCAGGAAGGCCAGCAAGCCCTGGGCGTGAGCCTGACCGGCGTCTACATGAACGATTACAGCGTGGAACTGGCCTACAACGCGTTCTTCGGTTCCAACGACTACAGCACCCTCGACGACCGCGATTTCGCATCCATCAGCCTCAAGGCAGACTTCTAAGGAGAACCGTTATGCGTATGCAATTGTGCGTGCTGGCCCTGGCCTGCACCGTCGGCCTGGCTCAGGCCAAAGGCACCGATTCGGCGGCACTGGGCAAGACCTTGACCCCCATGGGCTCGGAAATGGCAGCCAATGCCGATGGCAGCATTCCCGCCTGGACCGGAGGGCTTGCCGCCAACGCCGGTACCGTTGACAGCAAGGGTGGTTACAGCGATCCGTATGCCGCGGAGAAACCGTTGTTCACCATCACGGCGAAGAACGTCACGCAGTACGAGAGGTTTCTCAGCCCTGGGCAAGTCGCGTTGTTCAAGCGCTTTCCCGACACCTACAAGATGAACATCTACCCGACCCATCGCAGCGCCAACCTGCCCAGGGATGTGCTGACGGCAAGCCGCGACAACGTCGCCAAAACCAGCATGGCCGACGGCGGTAACGGTCTGCATGACTACGTCCGGGGCATTCCGTTTCCGCTGCCCACCGAAGGCCTGGAGGTGATGTGGAACCACATGACCCGTTACCGGGGCGGCAGTTATGAGCGCATCAGCAGCTCGGCGTTGGTGCGTGAAAACGGCGCCACCAGCTATGTGCGCAATCAGTCACTGATCAATTTCGCCGACACCGTCGGCGGGCTGGAGACGGGCTCCAACATCCTGTTCATGTTCAAGAGCCGGGTGCTGGAACCGGCGCGTCTGTCCGGTGAGGCGGTGCTGGTGCACGAGCCGATCGACCAGGTCGCCGAACCGCGTTCGGCCTGGCAATACCTGCCGGGGCAACGTCGCGTGCGTCGCGCGCCGATGATCGCCTATGACAACAGCGCCCGTTACAGCAATGGCCTGATCACCGCCGATAACATCGACGGCTACAACGGCGCGCCGGACCGTTTCGACTGGAAACTGGTGGGCAAGCAAGAGCTGTTCATCCCTTACAACAGCTACAAGATCGGCAGCCGCGACCTCAAGTACGACGCGGTGATCAAGCCCAACCATGTCAATCAGGACCTGGCCCGGTATGAGAAGCACCGCGTGTGGGTGGTGGAGGCGACCCTCAAGCCCGGTGCGCGGCACATCTACGCCAAGCGCCGCTTTTATGTGGATGAGGACAGTTGGCAGATCGCCCAGTCGGATCAGTACGACAGTCGCGGTGAGCTATGGCGCAGCGGTGAACTGCACGCGATTCAACAGTACGACCACGGCTTCACCTACAACGTGCTGGAAACCTCCTATGACCTGATCTCCGGACGCTACTACGCCGGCGGCCTGGCCAACGAAGAGACTGAACCGATGCGCGTGGGCTTCGCCGCCAAGACCGACGACTACACCCCGTCGGACCTGCGGCGCTGGGCCAAGTAACCATTCGCCAAATCACCACAAGTCCAATGTGGGAGCGGGCTTGCTCGCGAAGGGGCCGTGTCAGTCGACATCATTAGTGAATGACACACCGCTTTCGCGAGCAAGTCGGGTCGCCGCATCGCCGCTCCCACAGGGATCTGTGTGTGCCGATGTTTATCTAAAGGAGATCTACCGTGCGCTACTGGATATCTGCTCTTGCCCTGGGCGCAAGCCTGGGCACCGTTCACGCAGCAACCCTCGATCAACCCAAGGCGAAGGCACTGGCCCAAGAGGCTTATGTGTTCGCCTACGCCACGGTCGAACACGACAAAGTACTCAGTGCCATCGCCGCGAAGCTGCCGTTCAACAAGCTCTATAGCGAACCGCGCCTGCTTGGCCCGCAGGACAACAAAGTCGTGTCGCCGAACAACGACACCTTCTATTCCCGGGCCTTGCTGGATTTACGCGGCGAACCGATGGTGCTGGACGTGCCGGCCGTGCAAGGTCGCTACTACAGTTTTCAACTGGTGGACATGCGCACCGACAACCTCGACTACATCGGCACCCGCGCCACGGGTGACCAGGCGGGGCGCTACCTGATTCTCGGGCCGGACTGGAAAGGGCCAGTGCCATCGGGTTTCAGCGCTGTGATTCGCTCGCCGAGTCGGCTGGTATTCCTGTTGGGGCGGACCGAAGTCAAAGGCGAAGCGGATCAGAAAGACGCCGCGCAAGTGCTGAAGGGCTACGCCTTGCAACCGCTGTCCAGAGTGAGTGGCGGCGCGGCGCCTGAACCGTTGGCACCGCTGCAACTGCCAGCGTATGCGGACACCAGGCAAGGGCCGGCACAGGCGCTGTTCAACACGTTTAACGCGCTGGCACCCTTGCATCAGTGGACCGCCAGCGAGCAAAAGAAACTGGCCCGTTTCGCCGCCATCGGCGTGAACCCGGGGGCCGAGTTTCAGGCCCCGGCGGACTTGAGCGAAGCCGTCGCCCAAGGTGCCGAAGCCGGCCGCGAGCAGGTGCGCGCAGCGTCGAGCCAGTTGTCAGTGGAGCAGCAGGGCTGGTTCCCGTCGCCTTCCAACGTTGGTAAGTTTGGTGACGACGACCTGACCCGTGCCGCGGTCGCCTGGCGTTACATCTACGCCAACGATGCGGTGGAAGCGCTGTACCCGATGGCACTGCACGATGCCGAGGGGCAGACGCTCGACGGTCGACACGCCTATCGCCTGCATTTCCCCGCCGGGCAATTGCCGCCGGTGAATGCGTTCTGGTCGCTGACCTTATATGACGGCAAAACCCAGTTGCTGACCGCCAACCCGATCCAGCGTTACGCGTTGGGCGATCGCAGCCCTGGTCTACAATACGATGCCGACGGCGGCTTGACCCTGATCCTGCAAGCCGATGCGCCCAAGGCTGCGCCGCAGGGCAACTGGCTGCCGACGCCGCAAGGTCCGTTCAACCTGCTGTTGCGCCTGTACCTGCCCAAGGGTGGGGCACTGGACGGGAGTTATCAGTTGCCGACGATTGCGAGGATCGAATCATGAACCTGATTTTCAGTCGCCGCCGGGTGCTGGGCGGCATGGGGGTATTGGGAGCAGGTCTGATGTTCCCACGCTGGTTGCTGGCCGCTGATTCCGATGACCGGCGGCAGATTGCCAAAGAGGCGTGGATTTACGCGTACCCCATGCTCATGCATTACCAGACCATGGAAAAACAGGCGCTCAACCCGGCCGCGCCAGAGTACGTTGGCGGCTTCAACCGCTTTCGTCATTACAGCGAGTTGTTTACCCCGAACAACCGCGACATCGTCACGCCGAACAACGACACGCCGTACTCCTGGGCCTGGCTCGACCTGCGCAGCGAGCCGCAAGTGTTGAGTGTGCCGGCCGTGCCTGACGACCGCTATTACGTGCTTCAACTCGTCGACCAGTACACCCATAACTTTGCCTATGTCGGTGTGCTCAGCACCGGTCGCGATGCGGGGAATTACCTGATCGCCGGACCCGACTGGCAAGGCCCGACACCCGACGGCGTCAAGGCCGTGCTGCGCAGTGAAACCGAAATCGTCATGGTGCTTGGGAGAACGGGCCTGAAAAACGCCGGGGACCTGCCAGGGGTGCGTGCCTTGCAGCAGCAATACGGTTTGCGTTCGTTGCATGAGTACATCAGTAGTGCACTGCCTGTGGCTGCGCCGGCGATTGACTGGCAACCCTGGGATAGCAAGACCGGGTTGGGGCTGGAGTTTATCCCGGCGCTGAACCAGATCCTCAGCCTGTGTCCCACGCAACCGTCCGAACAAGCCTTGCGCGCACGCTTTGCACGCATCGGCATCGTGCCCGGCCAGGGTTTCGACCCGGCGACGTTGCCGCAAGCAACGCGCGAGGCACTGCTCGCCGGGATTCAAGACGCCCAGGCGCAGTTGCAAGTCGCGGTGAGCCAGGTACGTACCACCCTCGGTCTGTTCGGCACTCGCCAAGCGCTGAACGGCAATTACCTCAACCGCGCTGTCGCGGCGAATGTCGGCATCTACGGCAACAGCGTGGAAGAGGCCTTCTACACCGGCGCTCGCCTGGATAATCAGGGGCAACCCTTGCAGGGCGGGCGAAGCTATCGCCTGCGTTTCGCACCGGGTCAATTGCCACCGGCCAGCGAGTTCTGGTCGCTGACGTTGTATGACTTGCCGGACCGGCAACTGGTGGCCAACCCGATCAATCGTTACTGCCTGAGCAGCCGGGATAGTTTGCAAGAGGATGCAGATGGTGGGTTGACGTTGATCCTGCAGAACGCCGCTCCGCCTGTGCAGAGCAACTGGTTGCCGACGCCGGCAAGCGGGGCGTTCACCCTGGTCCTGCGCTTGTATGGGCCTGGGCAGGAGGTGGTCAATCAGCGCTGGCACATGCCGGTGGTTGAAGTGGTGTCTGCCTGAGCCGCGCTCCTGCATTGGATTTGTGTCGTTCACACATGTTGTGGGCAACCCTGGATCCCTGTGGGAGCGGGCTTGCCCGCGAAAGCGGTGTGTCAGGCGGCGTGGATTTTTACGGGTGTACATATCCGTTTCTGCGGTAACGGCGGCTTATGGTTTCGCCCTTACGGCGACTCACTTTTTTTACAAGCGCCGGAGTGCCGGCCCAGCAAAAAAGTAAGCAAAAAAACGCTCGCCCCTGACGTACGGCCCCTCGCTTAGGCTCGGGGTTCCTTCGCTCCGGCATTCATCCGGGGGCATCGCCTCCGGTCGGCTTCGCTCGACCTCCTCTCGATGTGTTCGGCTGCGCCGAACGGCGCTGCGCGCCTCCCCCCGGATGAACACCTCCACTCAGCCTGCCGAGGGGGCGGGTGGATCAAGATCAAGAGCTGCAGGCGAGCTAACGCTCGGCCCTGTAGGAGCGAGCTTGCTCGCGATGGACGTCAACGATAACGCGGGGAGCCTGACACCCCGCAGTGCTCTCAGGTTTTTCGCGAGCAAGCTCGCTCCTACAGGGAAACGAGTTCAGTTGTGATCAAGCCG
>NZ_AKJL01000338.1 GCF_000282355.1 Pseudomonas sp. GM49 | reverse complement strand
ACTGGCTGTTCAACGCCGGCCTGGGGGTTTCCCTGCCGCCGCTGATCAATGTCTGGATTTGAAGCGAGATCGACACCGTGGACATTCTTTCAAGCCTGGCGATGGGTTTTTCCTCGGCACTGACGCCGATCAATCTGATGTGGGGTTTCATCGGCTGCCTGCTCGGCACCGCCATCGGTGTTTTACCGGGGATCGGTCCGGCGCTGACGGTGGCCCTGTTGTTGCCGATCACTGCCAAGGTCGACCCCACAGGCGCCTTGATCATGTTCGCCGGTATCTATTACGGCGCGCAGTTCGGTGGCTCCACCACCTCTATCCTGCTTAACACGCCCGGTGAATCGTCTTCCATGGTCACGGCCCTGGAAGGCAACCTCATGGCCCGCAACGGCCGGGCCGGACCTGCGCTGGCAACGGCGGCGATAGGCTCCTTCGTGGCCGGCACCATCGCGACGATATTGCTGACGCTGTTCGCGCCCATCGTGGCCAGGCTGGCACTGAATTTCGGCCCGACCGAGTATTTCGCGATCCTGGTGTTGTCGTTCACCACCGTGTCGGCCGTGCTCGGCGCTTCGATGCTGCGCGGGTTCGCTTCGCTGGGCGTCGGGTTGACCATCGGTTTGATCGGACTGGATTCGACCTCGGGTATTGCCCGCTACACGTTGGGCGTTCCCGAACTGGTGGACGGTATCGAGGTGGTGTTGGTGGCGGTCGGCCTGTTCGCGGTGGGCGAGGCCTTGTACAGCTTGCTCTATCAAGCGGAATCAAACGAAGGCCGGCATCGCCTGACCTCGTTGTGGATGACCCGCGCCGACTGGAAACGCTCGGTGCCCGCGTGGCTTCGGGGCACGCTGATCGGTTTTCCGTTTGGCTCGATTCCGGCCGGTGGCGCCGAAATCCCGACCTTTCTGTCCTATTCCACCGAACGCAAACTCAGCAAGTACCCCAAGGAGTTTTCCGCCAACAAGGGCGAGGGTGCCATCGAGGGCGTCGCCGGCCCGGAAGCGGCTAACAACGCCAGCGCGACCGGGTCTTTGGTGCCGTTGCTGACCCTGGGCATCCCGACGTCCGCCACCGCCGCGATCCTGTTGGCGGCGTTCCAGAACTACAACCTGCAACCGGGGCCGATGCTGTTCGAAACCTCCGCTGAACTGGTCTGGACACTGGTGGCCTCGCTGTATATCGGCAACGTGATTCTGCTGGTGTTGAACCTGCCGCTGGTGGGCCTGTGGGTCAAGCTGTTGCAAATCCCCCGGCCGTACCTGAACGCCGGCATCCTGGTATTCGCCACCATCGGCGTGTACGGCATGCGTCACTCATCCTTCGACCTGATACTGATGTTGGCGATTGGCTGGGGCGGGGTGTTGATGCGGCGGTTCGACTTCCCCGTCGCCCCGGTGATCGTCGGCATGCTGCTGGGGCCGATGGCCGAGAAACAACTGCGCAACGCCTTGTCCATCGGTCAGGGCGACTGGACGGTGTTCGTTACGCAACCGATCTCGGCGTTTTTCCTCGCCCTGACACTGCTGGTGCTGGTGGTGCCGCATGTGTTGCATAAGCGCGGCATCAAGTTGCATGAGGATGATTGAGCCCTGCGATGCGCAATTCCTGTGGGAGCGAGCTTGCTCCGGGCGGCGTTCCGACGAT
>NZ_AKJL01000337.1 GCF_000282355.1 Pseudomonas sp. GM49 | reverse complement strand
GGCTTGACTGCCGAGCCGCAGTATCCGCCGTGGGTGCTTTGGCTGCCGACCATGGGGTTGGCCACCATGCGTTCGAGGTTGACGCTGGTGATCGAGTTGATGGTGTTGATCAACGACACCGCATCGGCACCGCCCCGGTGGGCCGCACGGGCGGCGACGCGGATGTCGGTAATGTTCGGCGTCAGCTTGACGATCACCGGCAGCGAGCAATAGGTCTTGCACCAGCGGGTGACCTGTTCGACGTATTCCGGCACCTGGCCGACCGCCGCGCCCATGCCGCGCTCCGGCATGCCGTGGGGGCAACCGAAGTTCAGTTCGATGCCGTCGGCGCCAGTGGCTTCAACCAGTGGCAGGATGTGTTTCCACGACTCTTCAACGCAGGGCACCATCAGGGATACGATCAGCGCGCGGTCCGGCCAGTCCTTTTTGACCTGGGTGATTTCCCGCAGGTTGATCTCCAGCGAGCGGTCGGTGATCAGCTCTATGTTGTTAAAACCAAGCACCTCCCTGTTCGCCCCGAAGTGCGCCGAGTAGCGCGACGACACGTTCACCGCCGCCGGGTCTTCCCCCAGGGTTTTCCAGACCACGCCGCCCCAGCCGGCCTCGAAGGCGCGGACCACGTTATAGGCCTTGTCGGTCGGCGGCGCGGAGGCCAGCCAGAATGGATTGGGTGCTTTGATGCCGGCGAAGACAATCGACAGATCGGCCATTTATGCAGCCTCCACGTTAAGCATCAGTTGAGCATTGATCGCCTCGGCGGCGCGCTTGCCATGCTGCACGGCTTGCACGGTGAGGTCTTGATCGAGGCTGGTGCAGTCGCCGCCGGCATACACGCCGGGGATGCTGGTGCGCAGCTGTTCATCGACTTCAATGCGCTCGCCCTGGCGCTTGAGCTCACGCGCCAGTGGATCGGCGAGGGCGTTGCCATCGAAGGCCTGGCCGATGGCTTTGAAGATCGCGTCGGCGGCCAGTTCGAAGGTTTCGCCGGTGGTTTGCAGACGACCTTCGACCAGATGGGTGCGGGCGAAACGCATGCCGCGCACACGGCCGTGGTCATCGAGCAGCACTTCTTCGGGTTGCGCCCAGGTCATCAGCCGCACCTGATTGGCCTTGGCAATGTCCTGCTCGTGATGGGTGGCGCCCATGTCTTCGGCGCCGCGCCGGTACACCAGGTTCACGTCACGGGCGCCGAGGCGGGCCATTTGCACGGCCATGTCGATGGCGGTGTTGCCTGCGCCGAGGACGATGCAGTGGTCGGCCAAGGGGAGTTGGGTCAGGTCATCGGCCTGGCGCAGTTCGCGGATGTAGTCGGTGGCTGCGAGCAGGCCGGGCGCGTCTTCGTGGGCCAGGCCCAGTTGTTTGCTGGCGTTGAGCCCTAGGCCGAGGAACACCGCATCGAACTGTTGATGCAGTTCGCTGAGGGTCAGGTTCTCCCCGAGTTTCTGCCCGTGGCGGATTTCGATCCCGCCAATCTCCAGCAGGAACTCAAGCTCCTTTTGCGCATAGTCATCCACCAGTTTGTATTTGGCGATTCCGTACTCGTTGAGGCCGCCGGCCTTTTCCCGGGCCTCGAAGATCACCACATCATGCCCGTGCATGGCACTGCGGTGGGCGCAGGACAAACCGGCCGGGCCCGCGCCGACCACGGCGATGCGTTTGCCGGTGGTGGCGGCACGCTGGAACGGGTGAGTGCTGAAATGTGCATTGTCCACGGCATAGCGTTGCAACAGGCCGATCATGACCGGCGCACATTCGTGAGCGTTGTTGCGCACGCAGGCTTGCTGGCAAAGAATTTCCGTCGGGCAAACCCTGGCGCAACTGCCGCCGAGGATGTTGGCCGAGAGGATTTTCTGCGCTGCGCCTTGCACGTTGTCTTGCTGGATGTTGCGGATGAACGACGGAATGTCGATCTCGCTCGGACAGGCATTCACGCAGGGCGCGTCGTAGCAATACAGACAGCGCGAGGCTTCGAGCCGGGCCTGTCGCTCGTTGAGCGGCGGCGCCAGATCGGTGAAATGGCCGGCGAGGGCGGTCGCATTCTCATGGGGATGCGGGAGGTGGTCCAGGGTCTTGATCACGGTGTTGGCCTCACGGTTATTGAGGTATTGCCTCTGACGGGCATGTTTTTTGTGTTGTCAGTGCGGGCCTTATCGCGGGCAAGCCCGCTCCCACAGTTTTTGTGGACACCCGAGATCCCTGTGGGAGCGGGCTTGCCCGCGATAGGCCGCAGGCCGCTTTCAGCGTTTCACAGCAACCGGCTGATTCAACTCGGCCCGCTTGCTCAGCAAATCAAACACCGCCGGGTACGCCGGCCGTTCGATGTAGCGCCCGGCCCCACGCTCGGCCCGCAAATCCCCATCGGCCCAAACCACGCGGCCCTGGCTGATGGTGTGGCTCGGTATGCCGCGCACGGTCTTGCCTTCGAAGATGTTGAAGTCCACCTGCTGATGGTGGGTCTTGGCTGATATGGTCCGCGTGCCTTGCGGGTCCCACAGCACCAGATCGGCATCGGCACCGACGCGAATCGCGCCTTTGCGTGGGTAGAGGTTGAAGATTTTCGCCGTGTTGGTGGACGTCAGGGCGACGAATTGCTGCATCGAAAAGCGTCCGGTGTTCACGCCTTCTTCCCACAGAACCGCCATGCGGTCTTCGATGCCGGCAGTGCCGTTGGGGATCTTGCTGAAGTCGTCGCGGCCAGCGGCTTTTTGCTCGGCGCAGAAGCAGCAATGGTCGGTGGCGGTGGTGTGCAAATTACCCGATTGCAGGCCATGCCAGAGCGCCTCTTGATGACCGCGGGGGCGGAACGGCGGGCTCATCACGTATCCGGCGGCGGTTTGCCAGTCCGGATGGCGGTAGACGCTGTCGTCCAGCAGCAGGTGCCCGGCCAGTACTTCGCCATACACTGGCTGGCCCTTGCCGCGGGCGTAGGTGATTTCGTCGAGGGCCTCCTTGGTTGAGACGTGCACCAGATACAGTGGCGTACCCAGGGTTTCGGCGATGCGGATAGCCCGGCTCGCCGCTTCGCCTTCAACCTGTGACGGCCGCGACAGCGGATGCGCTTCTGGCCCGGTGATGCCCTGGGCCATCAGCTTGCGTTGCAGGTGATACACCAGTTCACCGTTTTCCGCGTGAACGGTCGGCACCGCGCCCAGTTCCAGGCAGCGTTCGAAACTCGCCACCAGGGTGTCATCGGCGGCCATGATCGCGTTCTTGTAGGCCATGAAATGCTTGAAGCTGTTGACGCCGTGCTGGCTGACCAGTTCGGCCATTTCTTCGCGGACCTGTTCGCTCCACCAGGTAATGGCGACGTGAAAACCGTAGTCCGACGCCGACTTCTCGGCCCAGCCGCGCCACTGATGAAAGGCTTCGAGCAAGGACTGCTGCGGATTGGGAATCACGAAGTCGATGATCGACGTGGTGCCGCCGGCCAGTCCCGCCGCCGTGCCACTATAGAAGTCTTCGCTGGCCACCGTGCCCATGAAGGGCAGTTGCATGTGCGTGTGCGGGTCGATGCCACCGGGCATCAGGTACTGGCCGCTGCCGTCGAGCACTTCGGCCCCTGCAGGAACATCGAGGTTGTCGCCGATGGCCTGGATCACGCCGTCTGCGCAATACACATCGGCGCGATAACTTTCATCATGGGTAATAACGGTGGCGCCACGGATCAACAGAGACATTCCGAGTTCCTCGCAGGCAATGACCGGCTAATGCCGGTTCTAGATGTTTTATATGACGCCAGCGTCAACAGGTGTATTCCTGTCAGCGCTGTCAGGATTAAACGCTAGCTGCAGTTATTCGAATCGGCAAGAATATTTTTTATAAGCTTATTCAGTTATTAACTGATTGATATTTAACGTTTAAATACAAGAATCACCAAAATGGTGAGCGACCTCACCATTTTGACGCACTTGACAGGATCTAAAAATAGTCAAGATTTCTTATGTGAAATCAGCTGTTTGAGTATGGTCTATGGTTGATGCGCAGCCATTGAAAAAAGATCAACGCACCAGTTTGAGTCCTGACTGTCCGGACAACTTGCCTGGCATTCGGCCTGAGTGGCCTGACAAATAGTCGAGTCAGCGAATAAAACTGATAAACATCAGTTAGTTACATTGTGTTTATGGAACTGCCCGATGCACAGGCGGGGCACCCGGCACGTTTATTGATGCCGTCAGCACCCGATGAGCAAAAAATAATTCAAAGAACAGTGGAGCGGCCATGCAACAGATCAGATCGCAAGTGACCGAGCGCGACGGCTTGTTTGAGTTGGAAGCCGGCAGCGATGTCCTCGACAGTCCCCGTTACAACCACGACATTGCGCCGACCAAGGTGCGCGAACGCACCTGGAACAAATGGCACATCACCGCGCTGTGGGTGGGCATGGCGATTTGCGTGCCGACCTACACCCTCGGTGGCGTGCTGACCGCGTACTTTGGCCTGACGGTTGGCGAAGCGCTGCTGGCAATTCTGTTTGCCAACATCATCGTACTGATTCCCCTGACCCTGAACGCCTTTCCCGGCACCAAGTACGGCATTCCCTTTCCGGTGTTGCTGCGCTCGTCCTTCGGCGTGCTCGGTTCCAACATTCCGTGCCTGATCCGCGCCCTGGTGGCGTGTGGTTGGTTCGGCATCCAGACCATGTTCGGCGGGCTGGCGATTCACCTGTTCCTCGGCTCGGTGTTCGAGGGCTGGAGATCCCTGGGCGGCACCGGTGAGGTCATCGGCTTCATGGTGTTCTGGGTGCTGAACCTGTGGGTGGTGATTCGCGGCGCCGAGTCGATCAAATGGCTGGAAACCCTGTCGGCCCCGCTCCTGGTGGCGGTGGGCGCCGGTTTGCTGGTGTGGGCGATGCCCAACGTATCGATGACTGAATTGCTGGCGATCCCCGCCAAACGTCCCGAAGGTGCCAGCGTAGCCAGTTACTTTGCCGCCGGGCTGACGGCGATGGTCGGGTTCTGGGCCACGCTGTCGCTGAACATCCCCGACTTCAGCCGCTACGCGAAAAGCCAGAAGGACCAGATTGTCGGGCAGATCATCGGCTTGCCACTGACCATGTTCCTGTTTGCCTCCCTGGGCGTGGTGATGACCGCCGCCTCGGTGAAGCTGGTGGGCGTGACGGTGTCCGATCCGGTGACCCTGATCGGCCATATCCAGAGTCCGGTCTGGGTGGCGCTGGCCATGGCGCTGATCATCATCGCCACGCTGTCGACCAACACTGCGGCCAACATCGTATCGCCGACCAACGACTTCCAGAACATCGCCCCCAAGGCAATCAACCGGACCAAGGCGGTGATGCTCACCGGGCTGGTCGGGCTGGCGCTGATGGCCCATGAACTGCTGAAAAAGCTCGGCCTGATCGTTTCCGACCTCAGCCTGGAAACGGTCTATTCCAACTGGTTGCTCGGCTATTCCAGCTTGCTGGGCCCGATTGCGGGGATCATGGTGGTGGACTATTTCCTGATCAAGAAACAGCAACTGGACCTTGCCGGCCTGTACCGCGATGACGTCTATCCGGCATGGAACTGGAGCGGTTTCATCGCGTTCGGCGTGCCGGTGGTGTTGACGCTGCTGTCCCTGGGCAGCGATGTCTTCAGCTGGTTCTACAGCTACGGCTGGTTCACCGGCTCGGCCCTCGGGGGGCTGATTTATTACGGGGTGAGTGTGGTGCGGCCGAGTCCGTCAGTCGCGAAATCTGCGGTGTGAAGGATGGCCCCATCGCGAGCAAGCTCGCTCCCACAGGGGATCTGTAAACACTGGAGATCCAATGTGGGAGCGAGCTTGCTCGCGATGAGGGCTTTGAGTCCACCGAAGAAACACCTGAAGAAATACACAAGAACAGCCTGAGGAGATCATCATGAACGCGGCCGTAGACGTTCTGCAGTCCAGCCATCAGTACATCAACCGCGACCGCCTGTGGCAATCGCTCATGGAGCTGGCCAAACTCGGTGCCACGGTCAAGGGCGGCGTGTGTCGCCTGGCCCTGACCGATCTCGACCGCCAGGCCCGGGACATTTTCGTCAAATGGTGTCAGGAGGCTGGCTGCACCGTCAGCATCGACGCCGTCGGCAATATCTTCGCCCGCCGTCCCGGGCGCAATCCCGACCTGCCACCGGTGATGACCGGCAGCCACATCGACACCCAGCCCACGGGCGGCAAGTTCGATGGCTGCTTCGGTGTGTTGGCCGGCGTCGAAGTGCTGCGCACCCTCAATGATCTGAACATCGAAACCGAAGCGCCGCTGGAAGTGGTGGTCTGGACCAACGAAGAAGGCTCGCGCTTCGCCCCTTGCATGATGGGCTCCGGCGTGTTCGCCGAAAAATTCACCCTCGAAGAAACCCTGGCCAAGGTCGATGCCGATGGCGTGACTGTGGGGGAAGCACTGAATGCCATTGGCTACGCCGGCCCGCGCAAAGTCAGCGGCCACAAAGTCGGTGCCTACTTTGAAGCACACATCGAGCAAGGTCCGATCCTGGAAGACGAACGCAAGACCATCGGTGTGGTCATGGGCGCCCTCGGGCAGAAATGGTTCGACCTGAAACTGCGCGGCGTCGAAGCCCATGCCGGCCCGACCCCGATGCACCTGCGCAAGGACGCCCTGGTCGGCGCCGCGGTGATCGTCGGTGCGCTCAACCGCGCCGCCCTCAGCCATCAACCCCATGCCTGTGGCACCGTCGGTTGCCTGCAAGCCTATCCCGGCTCGCGCAACGTCATCCCCGGCGAAGTGCGCATGACCCTGGACTTCCGGCATCTGGAACCGGCGCGCCTGGACTCGATGATCGCCGAAGTGCGCGAAGTCATCGAAACCACCTGCGACGAACATGGCCTGACCTTCGAGCTCACGCCGACGGCCGACTTCCCGCCGCTGTACTTCGACAAGGGCTGCGTCGAAGCCGTGCGCGGCGCTGCCCAAGGCCTGGGTCTGTCGCACATGGACATCGTCAGCGGGGCAGGGCACGACGCCATCTTCCTCGCCGAACTCGGCCCGGCCGGGATGATCTTCGTGCCGTGCGAAGGCGGTATCAGCCACAACGAAATCGAAAACGCCGCGCCGGATGACCTCGCGGCCGGCTGTGCGGTGCTGTTGCGGGCGATGCTGGCGGCTTCGGCGGCGGTGGCGAAGGGCGAGTTGGTTGATTGAAACGAGTGACGTGCGCTGAATGATTCAGCGCACGTCACAAAGCGCAATCCTCAATCGTCATCCTGCTGAACCCCTCAATCAGTGGAGCAACACGATGTCGTCCAACACCCAAGCGGTCAATCTGCTGCAATCGATTCCACAGGTTTTCGAAAGCCTGACCCAGGTCCATGTCGTTCTCGATCAACAAGATCTCAATCCAGCCCTCAAGCATTTGATCCACCTGCGCGCCTCGCAGATCAACCAATGCGGTTTCTGCGTGAAGATGCACACCCGCGAAGCCCGTGAGACCAACGAAACCAACGAGCGTCTGGATCGCCTGATCGTCTGGCGTCACGTCAGTGATTTCAGCCCTTCGGAGCGCGCCGCGCTGGCATGGACCGAAGCCTTGACGGTGCTGGATGCAAAAACCGATTACGCCAGCCTGCGCGGTGAGTTGAGGGCGCATTTCAGCGATGGGCAGATCGGCGCCTTGACGGCCGAGATCGGCATGATCAACCTGTGGAACCGCTTGCAGGTGTCGAGGCACTGATTGATGAACTCCGCTGAAAACGCCGCCACTGTGTTCGAGCAGCGCCGGCCCTTTTTGCTCGGTCTGGCCTATCGCATCCTCGGCTCGCGCGCCGAAGCAGAGGATGCGGTGCAGGAGTTGTTCATCAAGTGGCTGGAGGCCGATCGCGCCTCCATCTCCACGCCGGCCGCCTGGCTCACCACCGCTTGCACCCGCCATTGCATCGACCTGCTACGGTCGGCGCACAAGTCCCGGGTGGATTACATCGGTACCTGGCTGCCGGAGCCGATCCACACGGCCCATCAGGATTCACCCGAGCACATGCATGAACTGGCTTCGTCGCTGTCCACCGCGTTCGTGTTGTTGCTGGAGCGGCTGACACCCAAGGAACGCGCGGCGTACCTGCTGTACGAAATCTTCGACATGAATTACCCGCAGGTCGCCGATGCGGTCGGGGTGCAGGAAGCCGCTTGCCGCAAACTGGTGTCTCGGGCCAAGGCGAGTCTGGGCAGTGCGCAAACCCGCTATCAACCGGAACCTGTGCGCCAAAACCAGTTGCTGAGCGCCTTCCACAATGCCATCGCCAGTGGCTCCACGGCGAACTTGAGCGCGATGCTCAGCGAAGACGTCGAACTCTGCGCCGACAGCGGCGGCAAGGCTTCGGCGATCCGTGAAACGCTGGTTGGCATCGCAAGCGTGCTGGATTTCATTGGCCAGTCGTTGCACGCCTATTGGCAAACGTGTGAATGGCTGCCCATTGAGATCAATGGTGCTCAAGGTGTCATCATCAAGGCCGATGGTGTTATCAACGCGTCGGTGACGTTTGGTTTCGACGAGACGGGGCGGGTGAATCGGGTTTTCATCATGCGTAATCCGGACAAGTTGGCGGGGCTGGAGGTGTCGTTGAACGTGCACTAGTCAAACGACCACCGGCCGTGAGCGTTCCGAAAATGATGGCGATTGCTGTGGGAGCGGGCTTGCTCGCGAAAGTGGTGGACCCGTCGACATTTAGCTCACCTGACACACCGATTTCGCGAGCAAGCCCGCTCCCACAATGTTCGTTGCACTATCCAAAAAACCGGAGGTCGTACCCTACAGGGTCATCCTACTTGTGGAGACGCAATGAGCCAGGACGTCCAGGCCACGGAAACCAATCGCCGCCAGCTGAGGCAAATCATCGCCGGTCTGTCCGACGGGGTGATTCTGCTGGATCCCGACCAGAGCATACTGTGGGCCAATGACGCCGCGCTGGCCATGCACGGCGCAGCGCAAATCAGCGATCTGGGCAGCAACGCCAAGGCCTATGCCAAACGCTTTGCCCTGCGTTATCTCAATAGTGGCGTCGTGCCTGCCGACAGCTATCCGATCAACCGGGTGGCCCGTGGCGAGACGTTCAGCGATGTGCTGGTGGAGGTGACGTCGGCGGCGGACAAAGCGCGTACCTGGGTCCATCGCGTGCGCAGCCTGGTATTGGTTGACAGCCGTGGCGAACCGGAATCGCTGGTGTTGATCATGGACGATGTCACCGACCGGGCCAGCGCCGAGCAACGCTTCGCCACAGTGTTTCGTCTGTCCCCGGTGCCGATTCTGCTGTGCGGCGCGGCTGATCAACGGGTGCTGGACGTCAACGAAGCGTTCCTCGATACCCTGGGTTTTCCCAGTGAGGAAGTGCTTGGGATCAGCGTTGCGCAGATCGATTTCATCGATGATAAAAACGCGCGCATCTGGCTGTTCGCCGCGCTGGAGAAAACCGGCAGCCTGAACCGCATCGATGTGCGCGTACGCCGCAAAGACACCAGGCTGATCGATTGCACCGTGTTGGCGGACACTGTGAACATTCAGGGCAACCCGTGCTACCTGCTGGTGCTGATGGACATCACCGAGCGCAAGCGCACCGAGCTGGAACTGGTGTCGGCCATCGAGGAAGCAATGAAGGACGCCAAATGGTTCAGCCGCACGCTGATCGAAAAACTGGCCAACGTGAAGAACGTCAATTCACCGAAGTTGCCCCGTGTCTCCTTCACCGACCTGACCGCCCGTGAGCGCGATGTGCTGGGCCTGATATGCGAAGGCCTGGCCGACAAGGAAATCGCCGCGCGCCTGAAACTCGCGCCTAACACGGCGCGCAACCATGTGGCGGCGGTGTATTCCAAGCTCGGTGTACACAGCCGCAGCGAGGCGATTGTCTGGGCGCGGGAGCGGGGACTGTTCTCGAGTGAGTAGCGGCCAAAGGGGCAGCAATAAGGTGCAAGTGCACTAAATCGCAGGGTGCACATTCATGTGTCGACCCGGTGGATCGGCTCCTGGGCTGAGGAAGTACGGCAGGTGACTTCAAGTCACCTTCGCACCCCTTCGCAATCGGTCGGCGCCCTGATCCCGTGATGTAAGAACTGCCAGCTTTTACTGGCGTTGACCACCGGCTGAGCCATGAGTGATTCGCATTTTTTTATTTTTGTGACAGGTGTGTGGATTTTGCGCGCGGGTTTTGTTGTCACAAAAATGTGTCGATCACTTATCGCGGGTCAACCTATGAACACTCTTGGGAAACGCGTTTTTGCACCGCTCGCATTCTGCGCAGCGATTCTCGGCGGCTGCTCCAGTCCGCCCCCACCTCCAACAATCACTCCACCCCCTCCTGAACGCACCTGCCAGGCCATGGATAAAACCGATGTCCTGGGCGATGTACGGGGCGAAGATGGGCAGGTGACCCGAGTCACCACCACGACTCGGTGTATTACCCAGTAAGCCAGTGTGACGGCCGCGTTGTTGAACGGCGCGGCCATGCTGAATGGTAAATCGGCTAAAAGTTGGTATCAGGTGGTCGGTTTTTATTGCTGGGTGATCGTTTTTGCTGTCTGTTCTGACACTATCTGCTACCTGGTATTTCTAGTTTAGTGAAGAACACATCTTTTTTTCACTGATAGACCTGTCATTTATGATAGTTCTCGGTGCATCGATTTTTCCTGATAGTTCATGGACTGTTTTTTATGTCCATCGCTGAAAAGGAAACGTCGTCATGAGCACCGAATTAAAAGACTCAACCGCTGCACCAAGCCCTTGGGAACAAGCCACGTTGTTTATCAACGGCAAGAAAGTGGAATGGAGGGCGGAACTCGTTTTGCTCCGCGGGCAGGAGAACGAAGTGACGGTGGAGGCTCCACCCGTGATCGCCAGGGCGCTCAACCTGGGGCTGGCTGACAATGGCGGTTTGGAAACTGTTGCATCGCCGGAATTTGGCGCTTGGGTGGCTCCCGTTAATGGCAAGTTCACTTGGAAGATTACACCGGACACTGGCAAGAGCGGTCGTATTACCCTGGTGTTTTTCAGCAGGGAAGTGCTGGTGCCGTGGGAGCACCGAAGCCTGGTGATTTCGAGCAACCTGGCGGATGAGGCAGACGTGAAGATTGACGGTGCCGCCGTGCCTGCCGGGGGTAATTGGTTTTACCGGGACAAGGCGCAAACAGTGACGTTGATCCCTAAACCCAACAGCCCGCTGGCCGGCCTTCCAGTCACCCTGACCTGTGTAATCAAAAGTGGCTTCGGTATCTCCGTGGTGAGTGCACCGGCCTTTGGCAGTGAGCGAACCACCTACAGCTGGGTAGTAACAGGGAAAACCAGAAGTGGCACCTTCCAGTTGGCGTTGGCGGGCAAGGGCATGAGCACGCCGATTACCTTGGCTGTCAGCAAGTTGCTGTCGAACAATCTGGCGGATGAGGCAGACGTGAAGATTGACTACGGCACCGTGCCTGCCGGGGGTAATTGGTTTTACCGGGACAAGGCGCAAACGGTTTCGTTGATCCCCCGTTCAGACAGCCCGCTGTGGGGCCTTCCGGTGACGTTGACCTGTACTGTCAAAAGTGGCCTTGGTGCAGCCGACGTGGTGAGTGAACCGGCCTTTGGCAGTGAGCGAACCTCCACGTATACCTGGGCAGTAACCGGGAAAACCAGAAGTGGTACCTTCCAGTTGGCGTTGGCGGGCAAGGGCATGACCACACCGATTACCTTGGCCGTCAGCAAGTTGCTTTCGAACAATCTGGCGGATGAGGCAGATGTGAAGATTGACGGCGTCGCCGTGCCTGCCGGGGGTAATTGGTTTTACCGGGACAAGGCGCAAACGGTGACGTTGATTCCCAAGTCAGGCAGTCCGCTGGCCGGCCTTCCGGTCAAGCTGACCTGTGCGATTAAAAGCGGCCTCGATGTCGCCAACGTGGTGAGTGCACCGGCCTTCGGCAGTGAGCCAACTACCCATAGCTGGGCAGTGACCGGGAACACCAAAAGCGGCACCTTCCAATTGGCCTTGTCGGGCAAGGGCATGACCACACCGATTACCTTGGCTGTCAGCAAGTTGCTGTCGAACAATCTGGCAGATGAGGTTGAGGTGAAGATTGGTGGGAAAAGTGTCCCTTCCCGTGGAAATGTATTCATAAGGGGGCAGGCTCAGGAAGTTACGCTGGTCCCTAAACCAGGCAGTCCGATCGCCGGACACAATATTACGCTGAGTTGTAAGCTCTTACAGGGGCTATCCGAAGGCGATATACAAAGTGCTCCGCCATTTGAGGGGGTAGGAGGGCCCAATTGGCGTTGGCAGTTGACTGGATATAACAGAAGCGGCACCTTCGAGATTTCTGTGGTAGGGGAGGGAATGTCTATTCCAGTAAAAATTGCGGTCAGCAAGTTGCTGTCGAACAATCTGGCGGATGAGGCTGTCGTTAAAATTGATGGCATTGACGTATCCAATAATGAAGTTCCCTATCTGAAAGATTCAAAGCGCGTAATTACGTTAACTCCTAAGCCGGGTAGCCCATTGGATGGTGCTTTAGTGAGTTTGCGCTGGATTAGAGGGGACGGTATTGTGGAGCAGGACTTAAGCGTGACACCGAATCTGAATATAGATACAGCGACTTATTATTGGGATGTGAGTAGTCCCTCTGCAAAACACGGGACATTTGAGCTCGGACTTGCTATGGAAGGGCTTGATACGATTCTGGCTTTACCAGTTAGCAGAAAAATTATTGCGAAATATTTTTTAGATGATAAAGAAATTTCCGGGGTTCAAACTATTTCAAGGTTGAATCCCTATTACCTTCGCGTGGAGGTTTCACCTGGAGTCTCCCGCATATATGTCGATGGTACGCAGGGAGAGTACTTGTTTATGCCATATTTAAACGAATGGTTTGATGCCTCTGGCGGCATGGTGCGTTGGCTCATGACGGCGGGAGTTAACCATAAACCAGAGCAGACGGTTTTCTTTGATTATTCATCAGAATATTCAGCAAGGGAGAAGGTTGAGTTTATTAGCCGGCCAGCTTGATTTGATTGCCGAGCGACCGGTGGTAACAGTGTGAACAAAAGGCAGCCAATCGCCCTGATCGGCTGCCTTTTTTATTCGGAAATAGAATCAGGACAGGAAACCACCATCCACATTCAACGAAACCCCAGTGGTATAGCTCGAAGCATCGCTGGCGAGGTAAAGCACCGCCCCCGCCATTTCACTCGGATCCGCCACCCGCTTGAGCGGGATCTGCTGCAGGGCGGTGTTCAGAATGGCTTCGTTTTTCACCAGCGCCGAGGCGAATTTAGTATCGGTGAGGCCTGGCAACAGGGCATTGCAACGAATCCCGAACTGCGCGCATTCCTTGGCAAACACCTTGGTCATGTTGATTACGGCCGCCTTGGTCACCGAGTAAATGCCCTGGAAGATCCCCGGCGAAACGCCGTTGATCGAGGCCACGTTGATGATGCTGCCGCCACCGTTTTCGCGCATCAGCTTGCCGGCTTCCACGGACATGAAGAAGTAGCCGCGAATGTTGACGTCGACGGTTTTCTGAAAAGCACTGAGGTCGGTGTCCAGCACGTTGCAGAACTGCGGGTTGGTCGCGGCGTTGTTGACCAGGATGTCGAGGCGGCCGAACTGTTCCTTGATGCTGGCGAAGACCTGGCTGATCTGTTCCATTTCGCCGATGTGGCAGGCGATGGCGGTGGCCTTGCCGCCAGCAGCGATAATAGCGTCGGCCACGTGCTGGCAGCCTTCAAGCTTGCGGCTCGACACGATCACGTGGGCGCCTTGCTGGGCCAGCAATTTGGCGATGGCTTCACCAATGCCACGGCTGGCGCCGGAGACGAAAGCGATCTTGCCGTCGAGGTCGAACAACTGAGTCTTGGACATGGGATTCCCTTATGAAAAGTCTTGTTATCGAGTCAAATGCCGGGTTGCGGCCAATGCTGTTCCGTTGAGGCCAGTCAGTGCGCGTTATCGTTTGAGATCTTCGCGAGCAAGCTCGCTCCTACAGGGTTCATCGCTCACAGGCTGGATTTCTGGATGACCTGCAGGCTCATCTGCTCCAGCAGCTTGTTCATGTGAATGAACTGCGCGAAGCGTTTGTCCTGGGTTTGGCCGTGGTAGAAGCGGTAGTAGATCTGCTGCACGATGCCGGCCAGGCGGAACAGGCCGTAGGTGTAGTAGAAGTCGAAATTGTCGATGCGGATGCCCGAACGTTCGGCGTAGTAATCGACGAACTCGCGGCGGGTCAACATGCCCGGCGCGTGGCTTGGCTGGCGGCGCATCATCTGCACTGGCGCCGGATCATCGGCTTCGATCCAGTAGGCGAGGGTGTTGCCCAGGTCCATCAGCGGGTCGCCGAGGGTAGTCAGTTCCCAGTCGAGCACGCCGATGATCTGCATCGGGTTGTTCGGGTCGAGGATCACGTTGTCGAAGCGGTAGTCGTTGTGCACGATGCTGGAGGTCGGATGGTCGGCCGGCATCTTGTCGTTGAGCCAGGCCTTGACCGTTTCCCATTGTGGCGCATCGGGGGTCAGGGCTTTTTCGTAACGATCGCTCCAGCCTTTGATTTGCCGCGCCACGTAACCTTCGGGTTTGCCGAGGTCACCCAGGCCGTAAGCGTTGTAATCGACCTGGTGCAGTTCGACGAACTTGTCGATGAAGCTCTTGCACAGGGCTTCGGTTTTCGCCGAGTCCAGCCCGAGCTCCGGCGGCAGGTCGGAACGCAGGATGATGCCGTTGACCCGTTCCATGACATAGAACTCGGCACCGATCACCGATTCGTCGGTGCAGTGCACGTAGGCTTTCGGGCAGTACGGAAAACCGTCGCGCAGTTGATTGAGGATGCGGAATTCACGACCCATGTCGTGGGCCGACTTGGCCTTGTGGCCGAAGGGCGGGCGACGCAGGACGAATTCCTGTTCGGGGTATTCCAGCAAGTAGGTGAGGTTTGAAGCGCCGCCCGGAAACTGGCTGATCCGTGGCAAACCGCTGAGCCCCGGAATATGGGCCTTGAGGTACGGATCGATCAGGCTGGCATCGAGCTCTTCGCCGGTGCGGATACGGGTGGACTGGTCAGTAAGCGCCATGCTTATCCCTTCTGCTTATTCTGGAGGCCTGAAACTATTGGCTAATCTAATGCGCACACCCCGCACCCACAACCGCGATCGGCTCTTATAGGTGAGCGTGTTGCCGGCCAATCATTGTTTTTGATACAGCTGTTTGAATTGCCATCAATGAGCGACCCGGCTCATGGCCGGCGGCAAGGCAATCGGCGTGAGCACCGGTTGGCCGGAGAAAAACGCCACGAGGTTCTTGCCCACCAGTTCGACGGTGCCCTGGGTGGCTTCCGGGGACAGCCCGGCGACATGGGGCGTGAGGATCACGTTGTTCAGGGTCTTGAGCACATCCGGTACCTTTGGTTCGGCGTCGAACACATCCAGCGCGGCACCGGCGATCCGGCGTTGCTCCAGGGCGGCGATCAGGTCGGCGGTGACAATCACGCTGGCCCGGGCGATGTTGACGATAAACCCGTCGGGGCCCAGCGCGTCGAGCACGTGGCGATTGATCAGGTGCCTGGTGCCCAGGCCGCCGGGCGTGGCGACGATCAGGAAGTCCGACGCGCGCGCCAATTCGGTTGGCGTCGAGCAGAACGTGTAGGGCACATCGCTGCGATGCTGGCGATTGTGGTAGCACACGCTCATGTCGAAGCCGTTGGCGGCGCGTTTGGCGATGGCCATGCCGACCGCGCCGAGACCGAGGATGCCCAGGCGTTTGCCGGCGAGGGAAGGGCGCATGATTTTCGGCCATTCGCCGCGCCGTACGGCGGCATCACAGCGGGGCACGTCGCGCACCAGCGCCAGCAGCAGCGCCATGGCATGGTCGGCGACGGACGAGGCGTTGACCCCGGCGCCATTGGTGACGGTGATGCCCCGGTCGGCGGCGGCCTGCAGGTCGACGTGTTCATAGCCGGCGCCGATCACACAGATGATCTTGAGGTTGGGCAGCGCGGCGATTTCATCGGCATACAGCCCCAATGGGCCACGGGTCAGGACGGCGTCGATCTGCCCGGCGTGCCGGGCGATGGCTTCGGCGCGCTCGGCGGGCGTCGGGGCGAGAATCAGGTGGAAACCCTGATGTTCGAGGATGGGCAGGTAATCATTGATGGTTTCAACCAGTACCAGAACGGTTACAGGCATGCTTGGCTTCCTGTGGGCATCGTAAAATCGGCTCGAATGTCTCTTGAGATTGCTGATTTCAGGATAGCTTGGCAACCGCCAGCGATCGCAGCCTGCGATCCTTTATTGCGCGGCTTGAGGTCGCTTTACTTCGGCGGGATGAGAGCGGCCCGGACGGCTTCGAGAAACTCATCCGACAACGGATCACCGCGGGTGGCCCGAGACAGCATCAGTGCTCCGAACATCATCGAATATTGCACCAACGCCTGCTGCCGTTTGCCGGCTTCGTCCTCTGTGTCCAGAAACGAGCCGAGGGAATCGAGCAGGTTGTTCAGGCCCTGCAAATACGTTTGACGCAAACCGCTCTCGGCAGCCTCGTGGCACATGTCCCCGGCAAAGGCCACCACCGGGCAACTGTCACCCGGATTGTCCCGGCTTTCGCTGGACAGGTACGTTTCGACCACGGCGCGGCGGGCAGCGTCCTTGTTGTCATTGTCAGCCACCCTTGCTTGCCAGCGTTGCGCGGCCTGTTCGAAGGCCCGGCCACTGGCCTCTTGCGCCAGGGCTTCCCTGGATTCGAAATGCCCGTAAAAACCGCCGTGGGTCAGGCCCGCAGCGGCCATCACATCGACAACACTGATCCCGTGCAGGCCGCGTTCGCGAAACAGCCGCGTGGCGGCATCGACGATGGTCTCGCGGTTGAGGTCGGCTTGTTTGCGGGAAACTCGGGGCATGGGTCACTCTCGGGGCTGCAGGTTGAATATCAGAGGGCGTATTGGGCAATCCCGTTGCCGAACGACCAGTTCTCTTTTTTCACTTCCACCAGATTAATGAAAACGTCCTCCAGACGCACCGCGAGTTCTGCATGAAGGCTCTCGGTGATGGTTTTGTAGAGGAGTTTTTTCTGCTCGACGGTTCGTCCTTCGCTCATGGTGATCTGGATCACCACCAGTTGGTCCGTACGGCTGATGCCCAGGTAACCGGGGTCAAAGATGAAATGCTGCTCATCGTGTTCGGCGAGTATCTGGAAATTATCGTTCTCCGGCACACCGATGGTGCTGTGCATGGCGGCGTAGATCAGTTGGCCGATGCGTTTGGCACGGGTGGGGTCCTGATGTTTTTTGATGTCGACGCGAACCAATGGCATGGGAAGACTCCAGAAGGAATGCAGGTCGGTTAAAAATACATGACGATAGACCTTTATCAAGTGCGGACTGCGCTTTGGCGATGAAGCGCAGTGCACCGCAGATCCTTGTGGGAGCAAGCTCGCTCCCACAGGGGATCTCCTGCAAGGGGATTTTCGTCAATCTGGTACCACCGTTCCTCACCTAAGTCTTTGCTTCTGCTCACTAATCCTCCAGAATCGCGCCCCTGTTTCGGCCAAGGCGCCGCCTGTCGGGTATTCCGACGCGCCCTGGCCGGGTGGCAAGTGACCGGAATGTGGAGATCCCACCGGATGAATGATCAGGCCAATAGCGTCAACAAACGCTATGTAGAAGCGACACCAGCGACGCTCTCGAGCTGGAATCGCCAAGACACCACCTGGATGCTGGGCCTGTTTGGCACGGCGATTGGTGCGGGAACCCTGTTTTTGCCGATCAACGCAGGCCTCGGCGGTTTCTGGCCGCTGCTGATCCTGGCGTTGCTGGCGTTTCCGATGACGTTCTATGCACACCGCGGGCTGACCCGTTTCGTGCTGTCCGGTCGCGAAGGCGCCGACATCACCGAAGTGGTGGAAGAGCATTTCGGCATCAAGGCCGGTGCACTGATCACCTTGCTGTACTTCTTCGCCATTTTCCCGATCCTGCTGATCTACAGCGTGGCCCTGACCAACACTGTGGGCAGTTTCCTTGAGCATCAACTGCACATCACGCCGCCACCGCGCGCCGTGCTGTCGCTGGTGCTGATCCTTGGCCTGCTGGCGGTGGTGCGTTGCGGTGAGCAATTGATCGTCAAGGCCATGAGCCTGATGGTCTACCCGTTCATTGTCGCGCTGCTGTTTCTGGCGGTGTACCTGGTTCCGCACTGGAACGGCGGCATCCTGACCACCGCCAGCAGCGTGCCGGCACCGTCGGCGCTGTTGCACACCCTGTGGCTGGCGATTCCGGTGATGGTGTTCTCGTTCAACCACTCGCCAATCATTTCGGCGTTCGCCGTGGACCAGAAGCGTCGCTACGGGGAGCACGCCGAGGAGCGCAGCTCGCAGATCCTGTCCCGCGCCCACTTGTTGATGGTGGTGATGGTGCTGTTCTTCGTCTTCAGTTGCGTGCTGACCCTGTCGCCAGCGCAACTGGCTGAAGCCAAGGCGCAGAACCTGTCGATCCTGTCGTACCTGGCCAACCACTTCAGCAATCCGACCATCGCCTTCGCGGCGCCGTTGATTGCCTTCGTGGCCATTTCCAAGTCGTTCCTGGGGCACTACATCGGCGCCAGCGAAGGCCTCAAGGGCCTGATCGTCAAGAGCGGCAAGCGTCCGTCCGCCAAGACCCTGGATCGCATGACCGCCGCGTTCATGCTGGTGGTGTGCTGGATCGTCGCCACGCTGAACCCGAGCATCCTCGGCATGATTGAAACCCTGGGTGGCCCGGTGATCGCGGCGATCCTGTTCCTGATGCCGATGTACGCCATCCGCAAGGTACCGGCGATGGCACGCTATCGCGGTCAGGCGTCCAACGTCTTCGTGACGGCGGTGGGTCTGGTGGCGATTACCGCGTTGATCTATTCCTTGAGCGCGTGATCGACCGGCCTGCTCGCGCAGTGCCGGATTGACAGCTACAGTGGCCGCTGCACGTGATACGTGCAGCGGTTTTTTTTCGCCTGGAGACACCGGATTGTCGAGCGCCTCACCGCCAAACCCCATTGAACAACCCAATCGCTGGCAGGACCTGCTGGCAGGTTTGTCGATTGCCGGCCTGTTGCTGCCCGAAGCGGTTGCCTATTCAAGCATCGCCGCACTGGCGCCCCAGGCCGGGGTGATCGCCTTGTTCGCCGGGTTGCTGTGTTATGGGTTGTTGGGCACCAGCCGCTTTGCGATTGTCTCGGCCACTTCATCCTCCGCCGCCGTGCTGGCGGCCGCGACCGCCACCCTGGCCAATGGCGATCCGCAACTGCGGTCGGCGCTGGCCATCGGCCTGGTGCTGGTGACTGGGGCGTTTTTCTTGCTGGCCGGGCTGTTCAAGCTCGGCAGCGTGACGTCGTTCATCGCCAAACCGGTGCTGCGCGGTTTTGCCTTTGGCCTGGCGCTGACCATCATTCTCAAGCAGGTCGCCAGCGTGGTCGGCGTGCATTTGACCGATGCCAACCTGGTGCGCTTTCTGCCGCAATTGCTGGAGCAACTGCCGCAATGGAACTGGGTGGCGGCTGGCGTCGGCGCCGTGGCATTGGCCTTGTTATGGCTGTTCGCGCGTTTTCGGCGCCTGCCGGGCGGTTTGTTGGTGGTGGTGATCGGCATTGCGGCGGGGCAGTGGCTGAACCTGCCGGCCTATGACGTGAAGCTGATCGGTGTAATCGACCTCAGTCTGGAGGTGCCGAAGTTGCCGGTGCTGCCGTTCACCGACTGGCTGCGTCTGGGTGAATTGGCGTTCGCCATGGTGATGATTCTGTATGCGGAGTCTTATGGCTCGATCAGTTCTTATGCGCTCAAGCATGGTGACCGAGTCACCTCGAACCGCGATTTGCTGGCGCTGGGGGCTTCCAATCTGCTGTCCGGCCTGTTCCACGGCATGCCGGCGGGAGCCGGGTATTCGGCAACGTCGGCGAACGAGGCGGCGGGTGCCACTTCGCGCCTGGCCGGTATCGTGGCGGCGCTGGTAGTGCTGGTCATTGTCTTGACGGTGCTGCCTTACATCGCCCTGACTCCGGAACCGATCCTCGCCGCCATCGTCATCCATGCCCTGGGACGCGGCTTGAGCCTGCAGCCGCTGGGACGGTATTTCATCTGGCGCCGTGACCGTCTGTTGGTGATCTGCGCCGTGGGCGCGGTGCTGGTGCTGGGGGTGCTTGACGGCTTGCTGGTGGCGGTGGCGATCAGTGTGTTACTGATGCTCAAGCAGATGTCGGCGGCGGATATCCAGATTCTGGGGCGCATCGATGGCGGTCACGACTTTGTCGACCTGCAACGCCATCCAACGGCGATGACAGAGCCGGGGGTGCTGATTGTCCGACCGGGTGAAGCGTTGTTCTTTGCCAACGTCGAGCGGATTCTCGGCGCTGCCTTGCGCTTGATCCGGCATTCGCAAACGCCGATTCATACGGTGATTCTCAGTCTGGAGGAGTCGCCGGATCTGGATGGCACCAGCATTGAGGCGTTGCAGGAGTTTTTTGTACGGGTGCATCAGGAGGGCAAGCAGCTGATTCTGGCGCGTCTCAAGGACGACGCACAAACGGCGTTGGCGGCGTTGCCGCAGGTGCAATCAAGCGGTGTGATTCTGAGTGGTTTGAGTGTGGATGGGGCGGTGCAGCAGGCGCTCAAGTTGAGCGCATGACCGGTGGGTATGGGCTTTTGTGGCGAGGGGGCTTGCCCCCGTTCGGCTGCGAAGCAGTCGTAAATTCGGTAAACACTGTTTAGCCATGGAAATACTGGGGCCGCTGCGCGACCCAACGGGGGCAAGCCCCCTCGCCACAAAAAGCTCTCACTTCACTGGCGAGTTTTCAGGCATAAAAAAACGCCGCTCATCTCACGATGGGCGGCGTTCTTCATTGCTTTGCAGCGTTAGGCTTGAACGACCGGGATGTTGGCGTTCGCAGCAGCTTCACGGAACTCGGCGATCTGGTCGAAGGACAGGTAGCGGTAGACATCGGCCGCCATGCTGTCGATCTTGCCAGCGTATTCCATGTACTCCTCGACGGTCGGCAGGCGACCCAGGATGGAAGCCACGGACGCAAGCTCAGCCGAAGCCAGGTAGACGTTCGCGCCGTCACCCAGACGGTTCGGGAAGTTACGGGTCGAAGTCGATACGACAGTCGAGTTCGGCTCTACACGTGCCTGGTTACCCATGCACAGCGAGCAACCTGGCATTTCCATGCGAGCGCCGGCCTTGCCGTAGATGCCGTAGTAGCCTTCTTCGGTCAGCTGGTGAGCGTCCATCTTGGTCGGCGGCGACAGCCACAGACGGGTTGGCAGCTGACCCTTGACCTGTTCCAGCAGTTTACCGGCAGCGCGGAAGTGACCGATGTTGGTCATGCACGAACCGATGAACACTTCGTCGATCTTCTCGCCAGCAACGCTGGAGAGCAGGCGAGCGTCGTCCGGATCGTTCGGCGCGCAGAGCACAGGCTCCTTGATGTCGGCCAGGTCGATCTCGATGACTTCGGCGTATTCAGCGTCTTTGTCCGCTTCCAGCAGCTCAGGGTTGGCCAGCCAGGCTTCCATCGCTTGGGCGCGACGTTCCAGAGTACGTGCATCGCCATAGCCTTCGCCGATCATCCAGCGCAGCAAGGTGATGTTGGACTGCAGGTATTCGGCAATCGACTCTTTGGACAGCTGGATGGTGCAACCGGCAGCCGAACGTTCAGCCGAGGCGTCAGACAGTTCGAACGCTTGTTCTACGGTCAGTTTAGGCAGACCTTCGATCTCCAGGATGCGACCGGAGAAGGCGTTCTTCTTGCCTTTCTTCTCTACGGTCAGCAGGCCAGCCTGGATCGCGTAGTAAGGAATGGCGTGAACCAGGTCACGCAGGGTGACGCCTGGCTGCAGTTCGCCTTTGAAGCGAACCAGGATCGACTCAGGCATGTCCAGCGGCATGACGCCAGTGGCTGCGGCGAACGCAACCAGACCGGAACCGGCCGGGAACGAGATGCCGATCGGGAAACGGGTGTGGGAGTCACCACCGGTACCGACGGTGTCCGGCAGCAGCATGCGGTTCAGCCACGAGTGGATGATGCCGTCGCCCGGACGCAGGGAAACGCCGCCGCGGGTCATGATGAAGTCAGGCAGGGTGTGGTGGGTGGTCACGTCGATCGGCTTTGGATAAGCCGCGGTGTGGCAGAAGGACTGCATCACCAGATCGGTCGAGAAGCCCAGGCACGCCAGGTCTTTCAGCTCGTCACGGGTCATGGGACCTGTGGTGTCCTGGGAACCCACGGTGGTCATCTTCGGTTCGCAGTAGGTGCCCGGACGAACGCCGGTCACGCCGCAAGCCTTGCCGACCATTTTCTGCGCCAGGGTGAAACCCTTGGTGCTTTCAGCCGGTGCTTCAGGCTTCTTGAACAGGGTCGAAGGTGGCAGACCCAGCTCGGCGCGAGCCTTCTCGGTCAGGCCACGGCCGATGATCAGCGGAATACGGCCGCCAGCACGAACTTCGTCCAGCAGGACCGGGGTCTTCATTTCGAAGGTGGTCAGGACTTCGTCGGTGCCGTGCTTGCAGACTTTGCCAGCATGCGGGTACAGGTCGATCACGTCGCCCATGTGCATGTTGGAAACGTCGAATTCGATTGGCAGTGCGCCGGCGTCTTCCATGGTGTTGTAGAAGATCGGAGCGATCTTGCTGCCGAAGCAGAAACCGCCGGCACGCTTGTTCGGTACATAAGGAACGTCGTCGCCGAAGAACCACAGTACGGAGTTGGTGGCCGATTTACGCGAAGAACCGGTACCGACCACGTCGCCGACGTAGGCGATCGGGAAGCCGGCGTTGCGCATTTCTTCGATCTGCTTCATCGGACCGGTGACGCCTTGTGCGTCCGGCACGATGCCGTCGCGAGCCATTTTCAGCATGGCCAGGGCGTGCAGCGGGATGTCCGGACGGGACCAGGCATCAGGCGCAGGGGACAGGTCGTCGGTGTTGGTTTCGCCGGTGACCTTGAACACGCGCAGGCTGATCTTGTCGGCCAGGGTCGGGCGCTTCACGAACCACTCGCCGTCAGCCCAGGATTGCAGCACGCCTTGGGCGTGAACGTTACCGTTCTTGGCTTTTTCAGCGACGTCGTGGAAGGCGTCGAACATCAGCAGGGTGTGCTTGAGTTCTTCGGCAGCTACTGGAGCCAGTTCGGCGTCGTCCAGCAGGTTAACCAGCGTCACGATGTTGTAGCCGCCCTGCATGGTGCCGAGCAGTTCAACAGCGCGCTTCTTGTCGATCAGGGGGGATTTGGCTTCGCCTTTGGCGATGGCAGACAGGAAGCCGGCCTTCACATAGGCAGCTTCGTCCACGCCTGGCGGAACGCGATTGGTGATCAGGTCAACGAGGAATGCTTCTTCGCCAGCCGGGGGATTTTTCAGCAGCTCGACCAGGCCTGCAGTTTGTTCGGCGTTTAGCGGCTGGGGAACGATACCCAGTGCTGCGCGCTCTTCGATATGTTTGCGGTAGGCTTCAAGCACAGTTATTACCCTCATCAGTGGTCCCAAATGGGTGTCCGGGACGCTCATCCCGAAATTGCCGTACTCATGCGCTGCATGGCGTTGTGAGCCACTTGGCCAGAATTACCGACAATTCCTTACAGAAGCTGCTTTCAAAGTTTTACGCCTGCAGAACGGGAGCTGATGAGGGTTGGCGTTGGGCTTTTCCCCGCTGGAAAAACCCCTCGCCAACACCGCTCTGAAGGAACGACTGTGCTCGTGACGCTTTGAAAACAGCTTCTAACGGACATTGGCGCCTAAAAAGGCAGGCTGATTCTACGGCAAAAAAAAATTAAAGGTAAGTCAGGTTTTATTGGACTTTGGTGGCGCTCAGCAAACCCCGATTCACTCCGGGCCCTTAACTTTGAGGGGTGATCAATGGCGGACAAAGGGCTAACATGCCGGCCTGTTCTGCTTTTTCGCGTTTTGCCTACTTATGCCCAATCAGACCATCAAGACACCCTGCGTCGGCCTTTGCTCCACTGTTTACGGTGACCTGGTGTGCCGTGGCTGCAAGCGTTTCCACCACGAAGTGATCCACTGGAACGGTTACAACGAGGAGGAAAAGCGCGCGGTGTGGCTGCGTCTTGAGCAGTTACTGTCGCAGGTGATGGCCGCCAAGGTGGAAATTTTCGATCCGGCACTGCTGAGAATGCAGCTGGAGCAACGCAAGATTCGCTTCGTGCCCCATCAGTCGGAATATTGCTGGGCCTATCAGTTGATCGCCCGGGGCGCGCGGGTGATCAACAACCTGGAAGCCTACGGAATGGTGTTGCTGCCGGAGTTTCGCGACTGGAACCTGCCGGAATTGCGCGATGCCATTGATCGGGAATTTTTCCTGCTCTCCGAGGCGCATTATCAGCGCTACATAGCGCCGGGGTTCCTGAAAGACGCTTTCGGCGGGTAGCCCTTAAAAGCATCGCGAGCAAGCTCGCTCCCACAGGGGACTTGCGTCGTTCACAAACCCTCTGTGGGAGCGAGCTTGCTCGCGATGGCGTCCGGCCAAACACCACAAATCTCAATGCTTGTCGGCAATCTCCTCCAGTTGATCCTCGATCTCCTGCGGTTTGAGCACCAGCACATCGCTCTCGACCGAATCGAGCACCACTTCCGCGGTATTGCCGATCAACGCCCCTGACAACCCGCTACGGGCCACGGTACCGATCACTGTCACTGCCGCCTGCAGCTTGTGGACCATGAACGGAATCAGCACGTCCGCCGGGCCTTCCTCGATGTGCAGGTGTTCATCGTCGATGTCGAATTCCGCCTGGAATGACTTGCATTGCTCGCGGTAGCGCGCCTGGATGGTTTCGCTGAGTTGAAACGTCGGGTCGGCCGACGACAGCATCGGCGACGGGTGGGCGCTGATCACGTGCAAGTGGGCCTTGGCCAGGGTGGCGATGTCATAGCCATGATCAATGATGGTGTCGTGCAGGTGGCGGTGTTCGAGGTCGCTGTTGCCGACGTCGATAGCTGCCAGGATCACTTTGTCTCTCCATGAACCGGCGGTTTTCACCAGCAGTACCGGGGAAGGGCACTCGCGCAGCAATTTCCAGTCCTCGGGTGTCAGCAGGGCCTTTTTCAGTGCGCTGTCGGGAAAGTGTTGCTTGATCACCAGACCACAACCTTCCGCCTGCTGCACATCGACGATGGTTTCGTGAAGGCTATGATTCCAGGCCTGCTCGGTGGTGACGGTGTAGCCGTCGGCAAGTAACGCGGCCTTGAGCACACCCAGCATGCCACTGTGATCATGCTTGGGGTCGCACACCAGCAGGTGCAACTGCGCCTGGGTCACGCCGGCAATCAGTTTGGCCCGTTTCAGCGCCAGGCTTTCGGAGTGTTCGGGGTCGATGACCACCAGAATGCTGCGTACGGCTTGCATGAGCGGGATCTCCTGAAAATAAAAAAAGCACGGCGTTGCACAACTATAGTTGCTGCCTGCGATTCGGGGACTTGATGCATATCAACGGTTGGCGACTGGTGGTCTGCGGGCAGGCCGGTATAATCGGCGCCCTTCGTTTTGAACCTATTTTTCCGTGAGCCCCATGATCCTTCCCGAAATTCACGAGTTCCTTGGCTGCCGCACCCCCGACGGCTGGATCCAGGCTGCGCTGGCCGATCAGGAAACTCTGCTGATCGACCACAAGAACTGCGAATTCAAGGCCGCCAGCACCGCGTTGAGCCTGATCGCCAAGTACCACTCCCACGTCGATCTGATCAACATGATGTCTCGCCTGGCCCGGGAAGAGCTGGTTCACCACGAACAGGTCATGCGCCTGATGAAACGCCGCAAGATCGAACTGCGCCAGCTGTCCGCCGGGCGCTACGCGTCGGGGTTGCGCAAGGTGGTACGCAGTCACGAACCGGTGAAACTGGTGGACACATTGGTGGTAGGGGCGTTCATCGAGGCCCGCAGTTGCGAGCGTTTCGAAGCGCTGGTGCCGCATCTGGACGAAGAACTGGGCAAGTTCTATTTTGGTTTGCTCAAGAGCGAGGCCCGGCATTTCCAGGGTTACCTGAAACTGGCCTATCAATACGGTGACGCCAAGGACATCGCCCAGGTGATCGACAAGGTCCGCGCCGCCGAGCAGGAACTGATCGAGTCGCCGGACGTGGAATTCCGTTTTCACAGCGGTGTGCCTGCTGCGGCCTGATTATTCGGTGTTGTTTTTGCGGACGCCTTCGCGAGCAAGCCCGCTCCCACACTCGATCTGTGTCGCTCACAAATCCCCTGTGGGAGCGGGCTTGCTCGCGAAGGGGCCATTAGCAACACAAAAGCTAATGGCTCAAACCCAGGCGTTCATGCCATTGCGCGATGGACTCTTCGGGGTACACATCGAACTGTTTATCCCTTGGCTGCGCCTGGACCTCAACCCAGGGCGCCTTCGAACCCAGCATCAGGTGCGTGTGCTCCGGCGGCACCGGCAGCGGCGTGTCGATGGCCGAGGCAAACGGGTGAATCAATTCCGGCCACTGTGGGCTGAACAGCCATAAACCCGAGCCGCAGACCGAGCAGAAATGCCGCTCTGCCGTGCTGCTGCGGGCGCGCTTGTCACCTTCGTCCTTGAGCCGTGCGTGGTAGATCGCAATATGCTTGCGCCCGCGCACCTTCAGGCTGGCGGCATCACCACCGAGGTTGATCGCATAACCGCCACCCCCTTGGGTCTTGCGACAGATCGAGCAGTAGCAACGCTGGTAAGGATAGGGGTGGGCGCTAGTCAAACTGAACGACACCGCGCCGCAATGGCAGGAACCTTCGAGTTGCATGGGAGCCTCCAGCTGTCTTGAGCGTACCCAAGACAGCCTAGACCGTCGGTGCTATTGGACAGGGACCAGAATCACGTCGGCGGTCGCCACCGCCCACAGGTTTTGCGGTAATACAAAAGGTTGTGTTTACCACCGCTCACTGTGGGAGCTGGCTTGCCTGCGATGAACGATAACGCGGTGTTACTGGACGCCCACCAACGGCCAAGTCAGCATGTCCCTCTCGAAACCGGGACATGACCTGATGCGACGACTACCTTCCCTGGCAGCCCTGCGAACCTTCGAATGCGCCGCCCGCCACGCCCATTTCGGTCGGGCGGCGGCTGAGTTGTGTGTCACCGACAGCGCGGTCAGCCATCAGATTCGCCAGCTCGAAGAGCAACTGGGTGTATCGCTGTTCGTGCGCGAGGGCCGGCAGATTCGCCCGACCCTGGCGGCCGGGCGCCTGATGCAGAGCTTGCAGCAGGCGTTCGAACTGATTGGCGATGCCTGCGACGAACTGCGCGACCCTTCATCCCTGGCGGTGTTGCGTCTGGCGGTGACCGCCGAGCTGGCACAAAAGTGGCTGATGAGCCGTCTCACGGATTTCTACGCGCGCTATCCGCACATCACCTTGCATCTGTACGAACAACCGATCGACGCCACAGCGCCCGGGGAAGACATAGATCTGGCGATCACCTACGGCACCGGCCCGGTGGACAGCAGCGCGTATTTTGTCCGGCCGCTGCCGGCGTTGCAGTTCTTCCCGGTGTGCAGCCCCGGCCTGTTCAACCAGGGCACCCTGAAAACCCCGAAGGACCTGGCACGTCACTGCCTGCTGCACGACGATCAGGACGGCAAGACCTGGACCGCGTGGCTCACCAGCCATGCCGGCGATCAGCGCCCCGACCGGCAGCTGTATTTTGCTCATGCCGGACTGGCACTCGAAGCTGCCGCGCAAGGGCAGGGCGTGGCCATGGGGGACAACCTGACGGCCCAGGAAGATTTGCTCAGCGGTCGGCTGGTACGGCCGTTTACCTCGAGCATGACCGCTCTGGGCCAATACGCGCTGGTGTGCGAACGGGTGCGGCTGGAGCGTCCGGCGGTGGCGCAGATGCTGGAATGGTTCAACGATCAGTTGCTAGATTGATGAGTTGAATTCAAGTATTCCGAAATAATCATCGTTGGCGAGCCAGTCGCCAACGCCCTTAGCCTGTGGTCATTCCAATCCCTGCCGAAGAGGTTTGACCATGGCGCGTTTGCTCGACACCACTCCCAAACAGGACGGTTTCCGTCTGCCCGGCGAATTCGAAGCCAAGTCCGGTTGCTGGCTCGGCTGGCCGGAGCGCACCGACGTCTGGCGCAACGGTGCCAAGCCGGCGCAGAAAGTCTGGGTGCAGATCGTCACCGCCATTTCCATGAGCGAGCCGGTCACCGTGTGCGCCTCTGCGGCACAGTTCGCCACCGCGCGCCGGCAGTTGCCGCCGCAAGTGCGTGTGGTGGAAATGACCTGCAACGACACTTGGTTCCGCGACAGCGGCCCGTGTTTTGTGGTCAACGATCGGAGTGGCGAAGTGCGCGGCGTCGACTTCGAATTCAATGCCTATGGCGGGCTCGACGGTGGTCTCTACTACCCGTGGGACAAGGATGACCAGATCGCCAGCAAAATCCTCGAAATCGAACGCTTCGACCGCTATCGTGCGCCGCTGATTGCCGAACTGGGCGGCATCCAGAGCGATGGCCAGGGCAGCATCCTGACCACCGAACAGTGTTTGCTCAACCGCAACCGCAACCAGCATCTGGGCAAGGACGAAGTCACCCGCCGCCTGACCGACTACCTCGGTGCCGAGCAAGTGATCTGGCTGCCACGGGGCTGCAAGTTCGACGAAACCGACGGTCATGTCGACGACCTCGCGTGCTTCGTGCGCCCTGGCGAAGTGGTGTTGCAATGGACCGACAATCGCGATGACCCGCAGTGGGAAATCTATCAGGAGGCCTACGACATCCTGCGCAGCACCCGCGACAGTCGTGGCCGCGAGTTGATCGTGCACAAGCTGCCGCAACCGGATGTGCTGGAGTGGACGGCCGAAGAAGCCGAAGGGCTGGACCAGCAGGACAGCACCCATACCCGTCAGGCCGGGACGAAAATCTGCGCGTCGTACATCAATTACTACGCCGGCAACAGAACCATCGTGGTGCCGCTGTTTGGTGATCGTAACGACAAAGTGGCGCAGGCGACCCTGGCCGAGCTGTTCCCTGAACACAACATCGTCGGCATCGAAAACTCCCGGGAAATCCTCCTCGGTGGCGGCAACGTCGCGTGCATCACCATGCCGCAGTACGCTGGCAAAGGAGTGTGAAAGTGGGCCTGCACAAACTGACTCAAGCAATACTGCTGGTGCTTGCACCCCTGTGTGTGCAGGCCGCCGATACCGCCAAACCGGTGGTCAATCTGTACATCTGGGGCGAGTACCTGGCTCCGGACACCTTGAAGAACTTCGAGGCGAAAACCGGCATCCACGTGGTGGCCGACCACTTCGACTCCCTGGAAACCGTCGAGACCAAGCTGCTGACTGGCCGCAGTGGTTACGACCTGGTGCTGACGGCGGGGCAGCATCTGTCCCGAGCCATCGAGAGTGGCGCGGTGCAGGCGGTCGACAAGCAGCAACTGCCGCACTTTGCCGGCGTCGGCGAGGAGTTCCGCCAGCACATGGCGGTGTTCGATCCGGGCAACCGCTATGCCGGGATCTACGCCTGGGGCACCACCGGTGTGGGCTATCAGGAGCAGGCTGTCAAACAGCGCCTGCCCGACGCACCGACAGACAGTTGGGCAATGCTTTTCGATCCGGCCGTGGTCTCGAAATTCGCCGATTGCGGGGTCAGCCTGCTCAACGATCCCAATGAAGTGTTTGCGGCGGTCATGAAGTACATGGGCCTGGACATCAACCGCCAGAACCTCGATGACCTGAAGCTGGCCGAGCAGCAACTGGCGAAGATTCGTCCGTACATTCGCTACTTCGACAACGACCTGAACATCAGCGACCTTGCCAATGGCAATACCTGCATGGCGATGTCGTGGAACGGCAACGTGGGCATCGCGGCGGGCCAGGCAGAGGCGGCGAACAAACCGTACTCACTGAAATATCGCATTCCGAAGGAAGGCACGTTGATCTGGTTCGATGCCATGGTCATTCCCAGGGATGCGCCGCATCCGAAGGCCGGCCTGGCTTTGATGGACTACCTGATGACCCCGGAAGTGATCGCGCCGATCACCGACAGCATCCATTACGCCAATGCGATCACGGCGGCGGACGACTTGATCGACCCGGCGATCCGCAATGATCCGGGGACGTACCCGACGGCCGCGGTCAGGGCTTCGCTTTACAGCAAGAACGACAATGGCAAGGCGTTCAACCGGGCGCTGATTCGGGCGTTCAGTCGGTTGAAGTCGGGGTTGTGATGCTGTGTTGACTGGACTGACGTCTTCGCGGGCAAGCCCGCTCCCACAGGTTTAGCGGTATACATATTTTTTGTGTACGACTCGGACACTGTGGGAGCGGGCTTGCTCGCGAAGAACGATAACGCGGTCTATTTGTTTGGCACCCGCCACAAATACCAGGAGGCCACCGTCCGATACGGGCTCCACGCCGAGCCGATCTCGATCATCTGCTTGCGCGTCGGCTGCACCTGGAGCCCCTTGAGCCGTCGATAACCCTCACGCACGCCAAAGTCGTCGGCCGGCAGGATATCCGGGCGCTCCAGGCTATAGATCAGCAACATCTCCACGGTCCAGCGCCCCACGCCGCGCAACGTGATCAAACGCTCGATCAGCGCTTCATCGTCCATGGCCAGGGCCGTGGCGTAATCGGGCACCACGCCGTCCAGCGACGCCTGGGCGATGCCTTGAATGGTGGTGATTTTGCTCGCGGAAAATCCGCAACTGCGCAGTTGGTCGAAATCGGTCGCGACGATCTGTTCAGGCCTGGGAAACGAACCTGAACCGAACAGCGCCAGCAGCCGGCCGACAATCGCATCGCCGGCCTTGGCGTGCAGTTGCTGATAGGCAATCGCCCGCACCAGCGACTCATACGGATCACGCGCAGCATGCGGCTGGTGCAGGCATGGGCCGATGGCGTCGATGTGGCGGCGCCAGTCGTCATCGATGGCGGCCAGGAACTTACTGGCCGCCAGATAGCCGTCGGACATGGGCTCAGGCTTTCCCGGACGGTTTCAACAGGGCGTTGATTTCGCCATAGGTGAAAGCCTTCAGGTTGTGGGTATCGAACTTGCCGGTTTGCAGAAAGCTTTGGGCAATGCCGGCCATGGCACCGTAGAGGAATTCGGCGATGCCGGAACCGGCGGTCAGGCGGCGTACGCCAAGTGCTTCAAGCGCTTCGGGCGACGGCAGGCCCGGGAACCCCAGCACATTCAGCGGCAGCGAGGTGCCGTGGCACAGCGCCTTGATCTCGTACTCGGCGGTTACGCCCGCCGCAAACAGGCCATTGGCACCAGCCGCCTGATACAGCGCAGCGCGCCTGAGGGTTTCCGCGACGCGATCTTCGGCAGGCACCAGGCCCCGCAGGTACACATCGGTGCGCGCATTGATAAACAGGTTCACGTTACGGCGATCGGCCACCTGGCGGGCGGTTTCAATCTTGCGTACCAGCAGCTCCGGCGGCGAGGAGCCGTCCTCGATATTGATCCCGACAGCGCCTGCGGCGATCACGGCGTCAACCACCTGTGCCACCCGCTCCAGGTCGTCGGAGTAACCGGCCTCGATGTCCACGGTCAGCGGCACCGAAATTACCCGGGCAATCGACTCGACCGTCGAGACCAGACGCTCAAGGGGCAGGGTGTTGCCATCGGGGTAACCATGCACCCAGGCCACCGCCGCGCTGCTGGTGGCCACGGCCTTGTTGCCCAGTTGCTCCACCAGCCGCGCCCCGGCGGCATCGGCGACGTTGGTGAGAATCAGCAAACCCTCGTGATGCAGTTGGTGCAGTTGATTGTCGAGCCTGTCCATCGAGTTTCCTTCCTTATGAAAAACCTGTGGGGGATCAGAACGCCAATTGCTCAGTGAGCTGTACCTCTGCGTTTTCCAGCCTGAGCAGAAACGCCTTGCGCGGCTGGCCTCCAGCGTAGCCGGTCAACGAACCGTCGGCACCGATCACCCGGTGGCACGGCACGACAATCGATAAGCGGTTATGCCCATTGGCCAGGCCCACCGCCCGGCTGGCACCGGGCTTGCCCAGAATCGCCGCGATGGCGCCGTAGGTGGTGGTCCGGCCGTAGGGGATTTTCGCCAGTTCGGCCCAGACCTGACGGGAGAACTCGCTACCGGGCATGTGCAGGGCCACGCTGAACTCAGTGAGTGTGCCGGCGAAATACGCGGACAATTGCTCTTCGATCTGCTGCAAGTGCGCGTTGTGCCCCGGCGCCACGGCATAACCAAAACGGTTTTGCAGCGCTTCGACCGCCGGATTCAGTGATGGCTGATCGAGAAACTCCAGCAGTACCAGCCCACGCCGTTCGGCCATGGCGATCATCGGCCCCAGCGGCGTGGTCAGGCGCGTGAACAACAACGGCTCGCTGTTGGCCGCGCGGCCCGGTGTGATGTGAAACGACTTCTGGAAGGCATCGCGAAAACCGCTCAGGGACTCGTAGCCGGAGTCGAATGCGGCAGCGTCGATGGAGTCGCCCTGCTTGATCCCGCCCAAGGCCATGCCCAGGCGTCGGGCGCGCAGCCAGGCGTGGAAGGTCATGCCGAAATGCTGCTTGAACCAGCGACGCAGTTTCAGTGGCTCGATGCCTTCGGCCAGTAGCTGGGCGTCGGTCCAGCGCTGCTCAGGGTCGGCGTCTACCGACTTGAACAGTTTCTGCACCCAGTCCGGTGCGCTGGCGGCGGTGTCCAGCGGTTTGCAGCGCAGGCAGGCGCGGTAACCCGCCGCCAGGCATTGTTCGGCGTTGGCAAAGAACTCGACATTTTCCGGCTTCGGGCTGCGGGCGGTGCAACCGGGGCGGCAGAAAATGCCTGTGGTCTTGACCGCCGTGAAAAACACCCCCTCGTAGGAGGTGTCTCGCTCGAGCATGGCGCGAACCATCTCGGCACGGGGCGGAAGCAGCGTTTTTTGTAGGTTCATGGGCGCAGCATAGATCGCGTCATGGGCGACCTCCACCGGAAAATCGACAGCGAATTCCGGACTGGAAATTGATTTCACCCTGTGTGAGCAAGCCTGCTCCCACATTAAGTAAGTGCAAATCCCTCAGGCGCGGCGCGCCATCAGCAACACCGAAGCCGCCGCCGACAACAACCCGGCGCAGCAGCGATTGAATATCCGCTTGCCCGACGGCCTGGCGAACCAGCGACGCATGTGCAAACCCATGTAGGCATAGGCACCAATCGCGATCCACTCCAGCACCAGAAACAACGCCCCCAACACCACGAACTGCGGCGCAATGGTGTGGGTCGAGTCGACGAATTGTGGCAGGAACGCGGTGAAAATCAGAATCGCCTTGGGGTTGCCGGCCGCTACCAGGAATTCCTGCCGGGCCAGTGCCAGCGTGCCCACGGGCGCTGTGCTGACCAGGTTTTCGACGCCGGGATCGGCGCGCCACAATTGCCAGGCGAGGTAGAACAGGTAGGCCGCGCCGAGGATCTTGATGGCGTAGAACAGCAGCTCAGAGGTTTGCAACACCACCGCCAGCCCCGCCGAGGCGAGGGCAATCATCCCGGCGAACGCCAGCAACCGGCCGATACCGGCCACGCACGCGGTGCGGTAGCCATAGCGAGTCGAATTGCTGACCGACAGCAGGTTGTTGGGGCCGGGTGCCATGTTGAGGGCGAAGCAGGCCGGCAGAAACAGGGTGAGGGTGGCGAGGTCCATGGTGGGCTCCTGAAGCAAGAGCGCTATTTTTATCACAGCTCACGGGTGGCCAGACCCATACAGTCATGGGTCTAAACCACCGTACCAGGGATTATTTGGCGAACTTTTTCGCCCCGGCGACGCAGAGGATCACGGCAACGGTGACACCCAGCATGCCGACACTGACATGTTCATGCAGCAGGGTGGCGGCCAGGGTCAGCCCGAAAAACGGCTGAAGCAGCTGCAATTGCCCAACGGCGGCGATGCCTCCTTGGGCCAGCCCGCGATACCAGAACACGAAACCGATCAGCATGCTGAACAGCGAGACGTAGGCCAGGCTGAACCAGGCCGGCGTGCTGATGCCGGTGAACGAAGCCGGCATGCGCATCCAGCTGAGCACCGCCACGACCGGCAGCGACAGCACCAGCGCCCAGCTGATCACCTGCCAGCCACCGAGCGTGCGCGACAGCTTCGCGCCTTCGGCATAACCCAGGCCGCAGGCGAGGATGGCCAGCAGCATCAGAATGTCGCCTTGGGGGGAAGCGGTCAGCCCTTGGGACAGGGCAAACCCGACCACCAGCAGACTGCCCAGCACCGAGAAAATCCAGAACGCCGCCCGTGGCCGCTCGCCGCCGCGCAGGACGCCGAACACCGCAGTCGCCAGGGGCAACAGGCCGACGAAGACGATGGAGTGCGCGGACGTCACGTATTGCAGTGCCAGCGCGGTCAACAGGGGGAACCCGATAACCACACCCAGGGCCACGATGGTCAGCGGTATCAGTTGCTGGCGCGCCGGACGTTTTTCCTTGAATAACCCCAGCAGGCACAGGGCCAGGACCGCAGCGATGGTGGCGCGCGCGACCGTCAGGAACACCGGGTCGAACTCCAGTACCGCCACCCGTGTTGCCGGCAGCGAGCCGCTGAAAATCACCACGCCGATCAGGCCGTTGATCCAGCCGCTGGTGCTGCTTTCCAGTGTCCGGTGTTGCAGGTTCGAAGTCCGTTCCATTTGGCTCACGCTCATTGTCTGATTGCACGAAACTCATCGTATGAGCGACTATCGATACAATCAAAAAATTGTCATGGATACATCTCGACATGCCTCGATCTCGCTACAAGACGCTGGTGGATGCCTTTGCCGCCGACATCCGTTCAGGGCGTTTACCGCCCGGCACGCGCCTGCCGACTCACCGGCAACTGGCCACTGAGCACGGGTTGGCACTGGTCACCGCCAGCCGGGTGTATGCCGAGCTGGAGGGCATGGGCCTGGTCAGCGGCGAAACCGGGCGCGGGACCTTTGTCAGGGAAACCTCGCTGCCGCCGGGGCAGGGCATCTCGCAGCACGTGGTGGCGGCGGGGATGCTTGACCTGAACTTCAACTACCCGTCGTTGCCCGGTCAGGCCGACCTGCTGCGCACTGCCTTGCGTCAACTGGCGTTGTCCGGAGATCTGGAGGCGCTCCTGCGCTATCAGCCCCACGCGGGGCGCTTGCATGAGCGGGCCTCGGTCGCGCGCCATCTGCTCGATCGCGGGCTGAACGTGCCGGCCGGGCAGGTGTTGATCGTCAGCGGCGCCCAGCATGGCCTGGCGGTGACGATGATGACGCTGCTCAAGCCCGGCGATGTGATTGCCGCTGATGCGCTGACCTATCCCGGTTTCAAGACGCTGGCCGAAACCCTGCATCTGGAAGTCTTGCCCATTCCGGTCACGGATACCGGGCCTGACCTGCCCGCCCTGGCAAAACTCTGCCGCAGCCGATCGGTGCGGGCCGTCTACTCGATGCCAACCTTGCATAACCCGCTGGGCTGGGTGATGGACGCCGATCAGCGCGAGCAACTGGTGGCGATAGCACGCCAGCATGACCTGACGATCATCGAGGACGCCGCCTATGCGTTCCTGGCCGAAAACGTACCGCCACCGTTGGCCGAGCTGGCGCCGGAGAGGACGGTGTATGTGTCCGGTCTGTCGAAGAATATCGCTACCGGGTTGCGCGTCGGTTTCATCGCCGCACCCGAGCAATGGATCGCCGCCTTCGAGCGCACCATCATGGCGACCACCTGGAACACCCCCGGCGTGATGACCGCCATCGCCACGGCCTGGCTCGACGACGGCACCGTCATCCAGCTGGAGTCGCAAAAACGTGCGGACGCCCGGGCCCGGCAAGCCCTGGCCCGCGAGGTGCTGGCGGGGCTCAGGACCATCAGTCACCCGAATTCCTACTTCATCTGGTTGCCGTTGGCGGAAGACGCCCGGGCCGACCAGATCGCCATGGCACTGATGCGTGAGCAGGTGTCGGTGTCGCCGGCCGAGCCCTTTGCGATTTCCGCACATGTGCCGCACGCGATACGACTGGCGTTGGGCTCGGTGGACATGGACTCACTGCGCATTGCGTTGACCAAAGTGAAAAGTGTCGTGGGTTACTACTCATAGCGATGCAGGGCAGTTTTATTCAATACGCGAGCCGCTCGGCTCTTTACCTTGAGGGCCTTGTTCAACTCGATGGAAAGAAGGTGTGCAATGAGTCTGATGATGTCCATGGCGGCGTTTGCGCTGGTCGCTTCCATCACGCCGGGGCCGGTCAACATTGTGGCGTTGAGCTCTGGCGCGCGGTTTGGCTTCCGGGCCAGCCAGCGCCACGTGGCCGGGGCCACGCTGGGGTTTGTCTTGCTGTTGGTGCTGATGGGGCTGGGCCTGCATGAGCTGTTGCAACAGTGGCCGGCGCTGACGCAGGGGGTGCAATGGGCGGGCGTAGCCTTTCTGTTGTACATGGCCTTCAAGCTGGCAGCCGACAATGGGCAGGTGCAAGCCAGCGAATCGGCGCAAGCCCCGTCGATGCTGTATGGCGCCATCATGCAATGGCTCAATCCGAAGGCCTGGCTGGCCTGCGTGGCCGGCATGGGCGCGTTTGTCGCCGATGGCGAGGCGCGCCTGGTCTGGCAATTCGCTGCGATTTATCTGGTGATCTGCTATGCGTCGGTCGGTTGCTGGGCTTATGCCGGGACCTTTCTGCGTGGCTTCCTGAACAACTCGGCCGGCATGCGCCTGTTCAATCGCGTCATGGCGTTGCTGCTGGTGGTGAGTGCGGTGTACCTGTTGTTGCCGTAACTGCAATCAACACGGAAATTGTGGCGAGGGGGCTTGCCCCCGTTCGGCGGCGAAGCCGTCGTAAAACCTGCATGCAGAGTATGACTGAAGGAATGCTGGGGCTGCTTCGCAGCCCCAACGGGGGCAAGCCCCCTCGCCACAGATTCAGCCAAAGACACAGACTCAACCAAAGCCACAGATCTGGCCAAAGCCTCGGATTCAGCCGCGATACTGCCCCGGTGTCGCTGCCAAATGCTGTTTGAATGCCCGTTGAAAATGCGCCTGATCGGCGAACCCCGCTTCCAGTGCCACGTCCGCAATCAGCTTGCCGCTGCGCAATTGATCCTGGGCGAACTGGATGCGCCGGTTCACCAGGAACGCGTGGGGCGTCATGCCGTAATGCTGTTTGAAGGCGCGGATCAGGTAGGACGGTGACAGTTGTGCCGCCTCGCAAATGTCTTCGAGCTTCAGGGTTTGCGTGCAGTGCTCGCGGATGTAATCGGCAGCACGCTCCAGCTTGAAATTGGGTTCGCGCAGCGGCTGATCGACCGGGTTGAGTCGTAGCTGAACTTCAGTAAAGAATTCCACGGCCACGCTGTGTTTGCGCAGCACGTCTTGCTGTGGATCGACCAGTACCTCATACAAGCCCGCGAGGCCGGCAAACAGCTGGGCGTCCCGGGTGTGGGTCAGCGAAAAGCGGCGAAACGCCGCGTCATCGCTGAACCCGAGCTGATGCTGCAAATCGGTCAGCCACGGCGTATCGACGTACAGCATCAGGTACGACCAGGGTTGGTCTTCGATCGGGTTGCAGGCGTGGACGTCGCCGGGGTTCATCAGCACGACCGTGCCGACGCTGACCTCGTATGCCGACTGCTCGTGGAGATAGGTGCTGTGCCCGGCAGTGATAGCCCCGATGGAAAAGTGCTCGTGGGCGTGCCGGGTGTAACAGACTTCGCGCCCGTCGGCGATGGAGCGGGCCTCGATGAAGGGCAGGGCGTCATCGCGCCAGAAGCGCGGGGCCTTGTCGGCGTTTTTGGCAACGGCGTGCTTCATGCTCACTCCTCGGCAGGTCAGCGTCCGAGTGTATTAGCTCTCGCCGTCAAAGGCGCGTTGCAACGTCGCAATATCGAGTTTTTTCATCTGCATCATCGCCTGCATGGCCCGTTGGGATTTTTTCGTGTCGGGGTCTTTGATCATGTCCATCATCGCGACGGGGACGATCTGCCACGACAGCCCGAACTTGTCCTTGAGCCAACCGCATTGCTGGGCCTCGGGCGCACCACCGGCCGACAGGTTGCCCCAGTAATGGTCGACTTCTTCCTGAGACAGACAATTGACCTGAAACGAAACCGCCTCACTGAACTTGAACATCGGCCCGCCGTTGAGGCCGGTGAAACTCTGCCCGTCAAGCTCGAAGCTGACGGTCATGACCGAACCTTCAGGCCGGCCGTGGAACTCGAAACCGGCGTGGCCGTAATAGGTGACGGCAGTGATTTTCGAATGATCGAAGATCGAGCAATAGAATTTCGCCGCCGCTTCGGCCTGATCGTCGAACCACAGGCAGGGCGTGAGTTTTTGTACGCGTTGCATGGTGCCAACTCCTCTGCAGATTGCGCATGTTCCGGACTTTCAGCGTAGTCAGCCTCTGGTCGTCTGGCCGTACCGTAGATCGACAAATTTGCCCCAGTGTTGCGTAAACGTAGTCAAAAAGACTGTCTGTGTGGTGAGGCCGAGGCGCTGGCGAGCGATTCCATGGCCGCCCTTAGAGGCGGCTTTTTCATGACCGGTGGTCGATGCACCACGGCCTGCCGGCAAATCTGCGCTTAGCTGAAGGGATAGCCCGAGGCGCGCGCAGGCTTTACAAGGCCGCAGCGACGCCCCTTCAGGTCACCGTGAGTCTGAGGAACTGCGCCATGCTGACCCTGAACATCAATGGCCAGGATCAGGAGCTGGATGTCCCCGCCGACATGCCGCTGCTCTGGGTCTTGCGCGATGTCGCCCACCTCACCGGCACCAAATTCGGCTGTGGCATAGCCCAATGCGGGGCCTGCACCGTGCATGTCGACGGCGCTCCGCGGCGCGCCTGTATCACGCCGGCCACGGCCGTGGCCCAAGGGCAGAAAATTCTCACCATCGAAGGCCTGTCTGCGGACGGTTCGCACCCGGTTCAACAGGCCTGGGCGGAACTTGACGTGGTCCAGTGTGGCTATTGTCAGTCCGGGCAGATCATGTCGGCGGCGGCGTTGCTGGCGAAAATTCCGAAACCGACCGACAGCGACATCGATCAGGCACTGTCCGGCAACATCTGCCGTTGCGGCACGTACCCGCGGATTCGCGCAGCGGTCAAACGCGCCGCCGAGCTGGGTTGAGGCCGGGTTGAAGGGAGCTTGTGCCATGAACAGCATCAATGCGTTATCGCGCCGTGGTTTTCTCAAGGGCAGTGCCGTGCTGGGCGGTGGGCTGGTGGTCGCGTTTGTCATGCCCGGTGCCCACCGTTTCGCCATGGGCGCGGAAAACCAGGGCAACGTGTTTGCGCCAAACGCCTTCCTGCGCATTGGCAACGACAACAGCGTCACCGTGCTGCTCGGGCACTCGGAAATGGGCCAGGGCATCTGGACCGGCCTGACCATGTTGATCGCCGAAGAACTGGACGCCGACTGGTCGAAGATCCGCGTCGAGCATTCCCCTGCATCGGCCGCCGATTACGGCATGGCCGGGTTTGGCGGGATGCAGATCACCGGTGGTTCGACCTCGACCTGGATGGAGTTCGACCGCTATCGCCTGGCCGGCGCGGCGGCGCGCTTGATGTTGATCGAAGCGGCGGCCAAACGTTTCAACGTTGCGCCATCGGAGATTCATACAGAGTCGGGAGTGGTCATTGCCGGTGAGCACCGTGCCACCTATGGCGAGTTGGCGGATGACGCGGGGCAATTGCCACGGCCGGACCCGGCCTCGATCAAACTCAAGGACGCGAAAGACTGGCGGCTGATCGGCAAGCCCACCAGGCGCCTGGACACCCCGGAAAAAATCACCGGCCGGGCCAAGTTCGGTATGGACGTGCAGTTCGACGGCCTGATGACCGCCATGGTCGCCCGTTCACCCACCTTCGGTGGCAGCGTCAAATCCTTTGAAGGCGCCGAAGCGCTGGCGATTCCGGGCGTGCATAAAGTGGTGCAAGTGCCGACGGGTATCGCGGTGATTGCCGATCATTACTGGGCGGCGAAGCTGGGGCGCGATGCGCTGAAAATCCAGTGGAACCCGGGACCGAACGCCGGGCTCGACAGTCAGGCGCTACTGGAAACCTTCCGCAAACTCGCCACCACCCCCGGCCTGAACGCCGGTCAGGCGGGCGATACCCAGGCTGCGCTGGCGAAAGCGGCAAAGACCATCGACGCCGAATACAGCGTGCCTTATCTGGCCCACGCGCCGATGGAACCTTTGAACTGTACGGTGAGCATCACCAAGGACAAATGCGAAATCTGGACCGGCACCCAGTTCCAGACCCTGGACCAGATGGTCGCCGGGACAATCACCGGGCTCAAGCCGGAACAGGTCGAGATCCATACCGAGTTTCTCGGTGGCGGCTTCGGGCGACGGGCCAATCCGACGTCGGATTTCGTCAGCGAAGCGGTGTATGTCGCCAAGGCCGCCGGTGGGCCGGTGAAAACCGTGTGGGCGCGGGAGGATGACATCCGTGGCGGCTATTACCGCTCGGCGTTCCTGCACCATGCGCGTATCGGGCTGGGCGCCGACGGCCTGCCGCTGGCCTGGAAGCATGTGATGGTCGGACAGTCGATCATGGCCGGGACCTCGCTTGAAGCGACCATGGTCAAGGACGGGATCGACAAGACCTCGGTCGAAGGCGTGGCCGATAGCCCCTACATCGAAGGACTGGCCAATCACCAGATCGAACTGCACTCACCGAAAACCGGCATCAGCGTGTTGTGGCTGCGTTCGGTGGGGCACACCCACACCGCGTTTGTCATGGAGTCGCTGATCGATGAGCTGGCCACGGCGGCCGGCAAGGATCCAGTGGACTATCGACGCACCTTGCTCAAGGACCATCCGCGCCACCTCGGTGTGCTGAACCTCGCGGTGGAGAAGGCCAACTGGAAGGCGCCTCTGCCGGATGGCCATGCGCTGGGTGTGGCGGTGCATGAGTCATTTGGCAGCTATGTGGCTCAGGTGGCCGAGGTGTCCCAGGACAACCTCGCCATCCGTGTGCACCGAGTGGTGTGCGCGGTGGACTGCGGCATTGCAGTCAACCCACAGAGCATCGCGGCGCAGATGGAATCGTGCATCACCTTTGGCCTCGGCTTCGCCTTGCACAGCAAACTGACGCTCAAGGACGGGCAGGTGGTGCAGTCCAACTATCACGACTATCAGGTGCTGCGGCTCAACGAAATGCCGGTGGTCGAAGTGCATATCGTGCCCAGCAGCGACAAACCCGGCGGTATCGGCGAAGCCGGTGTGCCACCCACGGCGCCGGCGGTGGCCAATGCGGTCTTTGCCCTGACCGGACAGCGCCTGCGCGAGCTGCCGTTGCAGTTGTCGGGGGTGTGAGATGAAACGACATCATTGGTTGCTTGGGGCGGTGATCCTGGTCTGTCTCATAGCCTACGCATCGCACGTGTTCGCCGATGACCGCGAGGCCTTGCAGGCGTTCGACACCGTGCAGAAAGTCTTCCAGAGCCCCCGTTGCCAGAACTGCCACATTCCCGGTGATTCGCCGCTGCAATTCGATGCCGGGGTGCCTCACGCCATGAATGTCGTGCGTGGCATGGACGGCAAGGGTTCGGCCGGGTTGCCCTGTGCAACGTGCCATGCGCAAAGCAATCCGCCGGCCAGTTACGGTCCGCATGCGCCACCCGGGGCGCCGCACTGGAGCCTGCCGCCGGCCGCGCAGCGGATGGCCTGGATCGGCCAGCCAGCCGATCGG
>NZ_AKJL01000336.1 GCF_000282355.1 Pseudomonas sp. GM49 | reverse complement strand
CGCAGCCTCGCGGGCTCGGCAGCTGCTACAGATCGCATTATTAGCCGAATACCGTTGTATTTTTGGCCGGCGGGGAGGGCGTTGTAATCGGCGGTCATTAGCTGGAATCGGTTGTGCCGTTCCAACAGTTCGGCTGGCGAAAAACAGGCTTGAGTTCCAACGAGCTGTGGCATCGAACTGTAAATGCACTTTTATAAAGCGCTATGCGTAACAGCGTGCACCAGTCGGAAGCGCCGCAAAGAGCTTTCGCCTGTAGACAACAATTGCCGTGACAATCCCCCCTGGCTCAAGAGTCAATGTTTGCAGATAGTTGAAGTCTCTCTGTGGCTGGCTGGCACAAAGGCTGCAAGGTTGACATCAGGTCCACCTGGAACGCATTCGTGTGGACAGCCCCCTCGGTCAACGACGATCGATTGGCCGAACAGGTCGTGGGCAACATCGGTGGATCAGGCATAGAGGCCTGTTTCAACACCACAAAAGAACAGGCAAAGACGCCTGGAACCGCAAGGTTTCAGGCGTTTTTTTTGCTTTTAAAACCGTGATTGGCTCGGGCTGGGTGCTTTCTATGAATTCCAATGTTGCCACGTTGAACAAGATGCAAACGCTGATCGTGATCGGTAATGGCATGGTCGGACATCATTGTGTCGAACAGCTGATCGAGCGGGGAGCGCTTGACCATTACCGACTGCACGTCTTCAGTGAGGAACCGATGCGTGCCTATGACCGTGTGCATCTTTCCGAGTACTTCTCCGGTCGTGATGCCGAGTCGCTGGCGCTGTCTGATGCGTCGCTTTACCAGACGCCCGGCGTTACGCTGCATCTGGATGTGCCGGTATTGGAAATCGACCGCGTCCGTCGCCAGGTAATCACCTCGCAAGGTTACGTCACGTATGACAAATTGGTTCTGGCCACCGGGTCTTATCCGTTTGTTCCGCCAATCGAAGGCGCCGAAGGTGAATCGCGTCTGGTCTATCGCACCCTGGAAGACCTCGATGCCATTCGGGCTGCGGCAGCCAATGCCCGGCGCGGCGTGGTGGTCGGCGGAGGCTTGCTGGGTCTGGAAGCCGCGAACGCGTTGAAGAGCCTGGGCCTTGAAGCCCACGTGGTGGAATTCGCGCCGCGCTTGATGCCGGTACAGCTCGATGACCTCGGTGGCCAGGCGCTCAAGGCGCAGATCGAACGATTGGGCGTCGGTGTACACCTGTCCCGCGCCACTCAATCGATCAGCGCGGGCGAGCAGTACCGCTATCGCATGAATTTCGCCAATGACGAATTCCTCGAAACCGACCTGATCGTGTTTTCCGCCGGTATCCGCGCTCAAGACGCGCTGGCTCGTCAATGCGCGCTGGAAATCGGTCCGCGCGGTGGCGTGGTGATCGACGACACGTGCCTGAGTTGCGACCCGAACATCTACGCCATCGGTGAATGCGCTTCATGGAACGGCAGCCTGTTCGGCCTGGTCGCGCCGGGCTACCAGATGGCACGCAGCGTCGCGGCCCGTCTGTGCAACGAAGTCGCCGAGCCGTTCACCGGTGCCGACATGTCGACCAAGCTCAAGCTGCTGGGGGTGGATGTCGGCTCCATCGGCGACGCGCACGGCAATACCCCGGGCGCGCGCAGCTATCAGTTCATCGACGAAACCAGCGCCAGCTATCGCCGCCTGGTGGTGGATGCCAGTGGCAAACACGTCCTCGGTGCAGTGCTGGTCGGTGACAACAGCTATTACGACACCTTGCTGCAGTACATGCAGAACAGCATCGCCTTGCCAGCGGAACCTGCCAGCCTGATTCTGCCGTCCTCCGAAGGCGCGCCGACCCTGGGCCCGGGTGCGCTGCCCGAGTCGGCCACGGTGTGCTCCTGTCATAACGTCACCAAGGGCTCCATCTGTTCGGCCATCGACGGAGGCTGTACCGACCTGGGCCAGCTCAAGTCGCAGACCAAGGCCTGCACCGGCTGTGGCGGTTGCGCCGGCCTGCTCAAGCAAGTGTTCGAGCATGAGTTGATTGCCCGTGGCGTCAGTGTCGATAAAAGTCTGTGCGAACACTTCGCCTATACCCGTCAGGAGCTTTATGCGCTGGTGCGGGTAGAAGGGGTGATCACCTTCGAAGAACTGTTGGCCAGGCACGGCCGTGGCCATACCGGTTGCGACGTTTGCAAGCCGGCCGTGGGTTCGATTCTCGCCTCGTGCTGGAATCAGCCGATCATGGACACGTCACTGGTGCCGTTGCAGGACACCAACGACACCTTCATGGCCAACATGCAGAAAAACGGTACCTATTCGGTGGTGCCGCGCATCGCCGGGGGCGAGATCACAGCCGACAAGCTGATCGCGATTGGCGTGGTGGCGAAGAAATACGACCTCTACACCAAAATCACCGGCGGCCAGCGGATCGACCTGTTCGGCGCACAGTTGCATCAGTTGCCGGACATCTGGTCCGAGTTGATCGAGGCCGGTTTCGAAACCGGGCACGCCTACGGCAAATCGACCCGGACGGTGAAGTCCTGCGTCGGCAGCACCTGGTGCCGTTATGGCGTGCAGGACAGCGTGAAAATGGCCCTGACCCTCGAGGATCGCTACAAAGGCCTGCGCTCACCGCACAAGCTCAAGTTCGCGGTTTCCGGCTGCACCCGTGAATGTGCCGAGGCGCAGAGCAAGGACGTGGGCGTGATCGCCACCGAGAATGGCTGGAACCTCTACGTGGCGGGTAACGGCGGCATGCGTCCACGCCACGCCGAGCTGTTCGCCACCGACCTGGATGATGAAACCCTGATCCGTTACATCGACCGGTTCCTGATGTTCTACATCCGCACCGCCGACAAATTGCAGCGCACCTCGGTCTGGCGTGAAAGCCTGGAGGGCGGTCTGGATTACCTCAAGGACGTGGTCATCAACGACAGCCTGGGGCTTGGCCTTGAGCTCGAATCGCAGATGCAACGGGTGGTCGACCGCTACGAGTGCGAATGGGCCAATGCCCTGAAAGACCCGGAAAAGCTCAAGCGATTCCGCACCTTCGTCAACGATCAACGCCCGGACCCGGACATCCATTTTGTCCAGGAACGCGGTCAGCGCCGGCCGATCATGGCCGCTGAACTCCACCTTATCCCTGTCATTGAGGAGATTGCCTGATGAGCCAGTCCGATACCCAGCGAGCCTATTCCTGCTCCTCCCTGGTCAATCCACAAGCCTGGCAAGCTGTGTGCCGCCAGGAGGATCTGGTGAGTAACTCCGGCGTTGTCGTCTGGCTCGATGGTGCACAAGTGGCGCTGTTCTACCTGCCGGCTGCCGAAGGCAAGACCCTCTATGCCATCGATAATCATGACCCGCAATCCGGGGCGAATGTCATCGGTCGCGGGCTGGTCGGCAGCATCAAGGGCGATCTGGTGATTGCCTCGCCACTCTACAAACAGCATTTCCGCCTTGAGGACGGCAGTTGTCTGGAGTATCCGCAGCAGCGCCTTCGGGTCTGGCCGGTGCGCCTGAACGCAGGCCAGGTGGAAGTCGCGGTGGCCTGACCACATGGGTTTTGACGGGGTCTGAACGCTCATTCAATGAATGATGTAGCCAGGCTCCGGCGACGTCGATGATCAATGACAAACCGTATCGGAGGCTCGTATGAAAACAGCCGCACAACTGCTGAAGCTGAAGGCCGTGCAGAACCGGCGGGTGCATAGCATCGCGCCAGACCAGATGGTGCTTGAAGCGTTGAAGTTGATGGCCGAAAAAAATGTCGGGGCTCTACCCGTCATGGAGCAGGGGCAGGTGGTCGGCGTTATCAGCGAACGCGACTATGCGCGCAAGGTCGTTCTACAGGGGCGCTCTTCGGTCGGTACGCCGGTCCGGGCCATCATGAGCGCGCCCGTCGTGACAGCAGACAGTCAGCAGAGCATCGAGCGTTGCATGGCGGTCATGACTGACAGTCATCTGCGCCATCTACCGGTGGTGGAGGGCGACCAACTGATTGGTCTGTTGTCGATTGGTGATCTGGTCAAAGAAGCCATCGTCGAGCAGGCCGAGCTGATCCGGCAACTGGAACACTACATTCGCGGACATTAAAAGGACCGGGGGCAGGGTGGATCGAAGGCTTATGAATAAGGCATGGCGTTATATGCGTTGCACGATCTGGCAACGCTAAAGGAACAGGCAATGCTGATCGTCAAACAGGACTGGCCGAAAATCGATCCGGTCATGGTCATTGCCACAGGTGTACGGGACAACGCCAGGAACACCCTGTGCTGCCTGCCGCAGTAACTCTGAATAGACCAACCGTGCCTATAACTGCGTGTGTAGCAAGCCCAACAGGAATTAATGAATTAAATTTAATAATGTAGTGATTTTGAGTTAACCAACGCCTGTTGCTCACTTCGTATATTCCAGCCACACGCCGGCTGATCTCCCTTCGAAGGCGCACGAAAATAAAAGGCGGAGTTGACGATGAACACTTACAAAATTGCAGCGGTTCCTGGTGACGGTATCGGCGTGGAGGTGATCGACGCCGGCGTTGAAGTGCTCAAGGCACTGGCCGAATGTTCGGGCACCTTTGCCCTGGACTTCAAACACTTTGACTGGAACTCTGACAACTTCCTCAAAAACGGCCACTACATTCCCGAAGGTGGCCTGGAAGAGCTCAAGACCTTCGATTCCATCTTCTTTGGCGCCGTGGGTGCACTCAATGTGCCGGACCACGTCTCCCTCTGGGGCCTGCGTCTGCCGATCTGCCAAGGCTTCGACCAATACGCCAACGTGCGTCCGGCTCGCGTGTTGCCGGGCGTGAAAAGCCCACTGAACAACGGCCACGAGATCGACTGGGTGGTGATCCGTGAAAACTCCGAAGGCGAGTACTCCGGCAACGGTGGCCGGGTGCATCGGGGCTTGCCGGAAGAGGTGGCCACCGAGGTGTCGGTGTTTACCCGTGCCGGTGTCGAGCGAATCCATCGCTTTGCCTTCGAGCTGGCGCGTACCCGGCCACGCAAGCACCTGACCATGGTCACCAAGTCCAATGCCCAGCGCCATGGCATGGTGCTGTGGGATGAGATTTTTTACGAAGTGGCGAAGGACTTCCCTGACGTGAAAATCGACAAGGAACTGGTAGACGCCGTGACTACCCGCATGGTGCTCAAGCCATCCACCCTGGATGTGATCGTGGCCACCAACCTGCACGCCGACATTCTCTCAGACCTGGCTGCTGCGCTGTCGGGCAGCCTGGGCATCGCGCCCACCGCCAACCTCAACCCGAGCAAGAAATTCCCGTCGATGTTCGAACCCATCCACGGTTCCGCATTCGACATCACCGGCAAAGGCGTGGCTAACCCCATCGCGACCTTCTGGACCGCCGCCATGATGCTCGAGCACCTGGGCGAGGTGCAGGCATCTCGTCAGTTGATGTCGGCCATCGAAGCCGTGACCGAGGCGGGCGTGCATACCCCTGACCTGGGCGGCACGGCCACCACTCGCCAGGTGACCGATGCAGTCATTGCGCTGCTGCGACGTTAAACACTTCCTTATCGTGATATAGCGCCACAGGGGTTGGTCACTCGGACCGAACTCCTGGGCATTTCCTGACAACAATAAAAATTCAGGGTCCGCCATGAAACGCATACTCGGCAAACTCTATGTACAAGTACTCATCGCAGTCGTACTCGGCGCAATCGTCGGGGTGCTGTTTCCCGAAACAGGGACAGCGCTCAAACCCATCGGCGACGGCTTCATCAAACTGATCAAGATGCTCCTCGCCCCGGTGATCTTCCTGACGGTGGTCAGCGGCATCGCACGCATGGAAAACATGAAGGAACTGGGGCGTGTGGGCGTGCGCGCATTGCTCTACTTCGAAGTGGTGTCCACCTTGGCCCTGGCCATCGGCCTGATCGTGGTGGATGTGTTCAAGCCAGGTGCCGGCATGAATATCGACCCCAAGGCACTGGACACATCCAGCATTGCCACATACACCACCCAGGCACCGCACAACTCGTTCATGGATTTCGTCCTGAGCATCATTCCGGACACCATCGTCGATGCTTTCGCCAAGGGGAATGTGCTGCAGATTCTGCTGTTCTCTATCCTGCTGGGCGTAGCCCTGGCCAATGCCGGCCCCCGCGCCAGGATCTTCATCGACGTCATCGACAGCCTCATGCGCGGCATGTTCAACATCGTCAACATGGTGATGCGTCTGGCGCCTATCGGCGCGTTCGGGGCCATTGCTTTCACCATCGGTAAATACGGTTTTGACTCGATGTTCTCGCTGGGCAAGCTGATGGCCTGTGTCTACCTGACCTGCGTCGTGTTCGTGATCTTCGTGCTGGGGCCGATCTGCCGCTACAGCGGGTTCAGCTTGTGGAAGTTCCTGCGCTACATCAAGGAAGAGCTGTTCACAGTACTGGGCACCAGTTCCTCGGAGTCGGTGCTGCCACAGATGATCACCAAAATGGAACAGGCAGGGTGCTCCAAGCCGGTGGCCGGCATGATGATTCCCGCCGGGCTGAGCTTCAACCCGGACGGCCAGGCCATCTACTACACCATCGCCGCCATCTTCATCGCTCAGGCGACCAACACGCCATTGACCTTGACCGACCAATTGATTGTCCTGGCGGTGTTGATGTTCACCTCCAAGGGTTCGGCGGGGGTGAGTGGCTCGGGCTTCATCATCCTCGCCGCGACGCTGGCCTCCCTGGGCAACATTCCGGTGTCAGGCATGGTGCTGCTGCTGGGCGTCGATCGATTCATGTCCGAGGCCCGCGCCATCACCAATACCATCGGCAACGGGGTAGGTTGCCTGGCCATTGCGAAGTGGGTGGGGGCGCTGGATACAGCCAGGCTGAAACGGGTGCTGGATGGTGAAGAGCAGGTGGTGGAGGAGGCGGTAGTCACCAAGGCTCCGAGCTTCACCTTGCAGCCTGAAAATGCCCATCCATTGGGTGGTGTGAAAGCCGCCACCCGCATCTGATCGAAGGGTCGTCATTCAGCTGTCGATTCCCCGGTGGAGTCGACAGCTTTTTTTATCCGCGGTCTTCGATGTTATCGATCTGCTTGAAGCGTTCGATCAGAAAGTCGATCAGGCTGCGTACCCGGGCTGACAGGTGCAGTTGCTGCGGGTAAACCGCATACACGTCTGCGCGGGTAGGGGTATGGTCCTCCATCACCAGGCGCAGCCGCCCGCTGCGCACATAGCGGGCGATGTCCCACTCGGCGCGCAGCAGCAAACCGTAACCCTCCAGCGCCCAGTTCAGGGCGACCTCACCGTCGTTGCAACCCAGGGCTCCGCGGACCTTGATGGTCTCGGTCCGCCCGCCATTGTTGAAGTTCCATACACCGTAGGGGGCTTCGTTCTGGCGAATGAAAATGCAGTTGTGGTTTTGCAGGTCGGAGAGTTTCTCCGGGGTCCCATGCTTGTCCAGATAAATCGGCGACGCGCACAGCAAGCGCCGGTTTGAGGCAATCTTGCGGGCATGTAGCGCAGCGTCCGGCAGAGTGCCGAAGCGAATGCCCAAGTCGAAGCCGTGGGTGGCGAGATCCAACGGGTGGTCACTGATCTCCAGCTGGATTTCCACCTCCGGATAACGGGTATAGAAAGCCGCCAGCGCAGGGCCGATATGTCGACGGCCGAAACCCAGTGATGCGTTCACCCGGATCAGCCCCTTAGGCGTGGCGCGGCTGCTGCTGACCAGCTGCTCCATTTCGTCGACTTGGGTAAGAATGCGCGCGGTGTGCGCGTAATACAGCTCGCCCTCGGGGGTAAGGCTCATGGAGCGGGTAGTGCGGTTGACGAGCTGGACCCCCAGCCGTGCCTCCAGCGAAGCCAGGCGCTTACTGACGGCCGGTGGCGTCACGCCAAGCTCCCTGGCGGTGGCGACCAGGCTGCCCTGTTTAGCCAGCAGATAGAAAAAACCCAAGTCCTGGGTGTTCGTCATTCATGACTCCAGATTAATTGTCTCGTTATTTCTGGTTAACCATCGCTTTCTGTTCACTACATATACTCCAGCCGGTCCTGCGCGAACAAGCGACTCGGGCTTTGCGGCATCATTGGGCTGTATTCAGGTGCAGGGGAGGGGGCTGCTGACGGGGGGGCGTCTGGTTCATGTCCGGGGTCAGCGCTGCGCACGAGGCCCAGCGCACTCGACGAGTGCACCTGGGGCTGTGTAAGAGAGAGCGAAGCAATGCAGGGTGTCGCGGCAGGGGTGGCAGGTTTATGCGGGAAAACGGCCACCCCACCGGATCATTTAATGAAGCGTACCTGGGCGTTGATCTTCTCGATGATCGACCCTTTGCGCTCGTTGAAACGTGCCTTGTTCTGCTCGAAGAGGTTGTTGCCCTTGGTGTCGATGGAAATGATCAGCGGGCCGAACTCGCGTACCCGGTTCACCCAAAGGGTTTCCGGCATGCCCAGATCCTGCCACTCGGCGCGCTCGATTTCCTCCACCTTGGTGGCGGCCAATACCGCGCAACCACCCGGGAACACCGCATGCACCGCCTTGTTTTCCAGGCAGCCAGCGGTTGTTTCAGGCCCCATGCCGCCTTTGCCGATGATCAACTTGACCCCGGTTTGTTCGATGAACTGCTTCTCGAATTTTTCCATGCGCATGCTGGTGGTCGGCCCGATGGACACCATCTCGAAGTTACCATCATCTTTCTTGCGCACGATGGGGCCGGCATGGAAAATCGCGCCACCGCGCAGGTCTACCGGTAGCTCGCGCTTGAGCTCGATCAGACGACGGTGCGCCACGTCACGGCAGGTCACCAGTTGGCCTGTGAGGTACACCACGTCACCGACGTTCAGACCGGCCAGATCCTCGTCCTTGATAGGGGTATTAAGGACTTTAATCACAGTACTACTCCTTCATGGGAGAGGATGTCGTAGGAAAGGTCGGCGTTGATGCGGATCTTGCCGCGCCGATGTGCCCAGCAACCGGTGGACACGGCCACGCCAATGGTGGACGGGTGACGAGCCGATGACTCAATGTTCACCCCCATCACGCTGCTGTTACCGGTCAGGCCCTGTGGGCCGATGCCCACCTCGTTCAACCCTTCCTCCAGCAATTGCTCCATAAGTGCCGCGCTTTCGTTCGGGTGGCTGGAGTCCACCGGGCGCAGAATCGCCCGCTTGGACAAGCGGGCAGCCGTCTCCACCGACGTCGAGACGCCCACGCCAACCAACAGTGGCGGGCAGGCATTGACGCCGCGCGACGTAATGACGTCAAAGACAAACTCGGTGATGCCTTCATAACCCTGACCAGGCATCAACACCTTCGCCGAGCCAGGCAACGTGCAACCGCCCCCAGCCATGTACACATCGATCAACGCATAGTCGGCATCCGGAATGATCTCCCAGTCGAGCCACGGAATCTTCGAGCCAGTGTTGGTGCCGGTGTTCTTCTCAATAAAGGTCTCCACCGCGTTATGGCGCAGTGGTCCCTTGATGGTGGCCTCGCGCGTGGCGTTTTCCAGAATGCTCTCAAGCTCCCCCAACAGCGGGAACCGGGCGCCGGCGCTGATGAAGTACTGAATCACCCCGGTGTCCTGACAGCTGGGCCGATCCAGCTTGTCGGCGTAATCCTGGTTCTCGGCCATGGAGTCATAGACAGCGATAGCCAACGGATTGGTTTCCGCTGCGCGCAACTGGGCAGTCTTTTTCTTCACGTCGGTGGGCAGGCGCTTGCCAATGTAGGCCGTGAATTTGGCCATCACATCAGTCAGCGAATCAACGGCTGAGTCTTTATCCACTTTCATTTCCTCACTGCATCTCAAGGCTTGTTTTTTTGTTTTGGAGCTTTTGGTTGTGCGAAAGGACGCCGGCATGCCCAAGGAGTAATTCCATATAGAGCATGTGGTTAATGCGCTGAATTAAAATTATCAGTTCAACTGGAGGGATTGAATGGGGTCATGGTTATTACACTCTTTACTTAAAGTTAATTATTGGAGGTAAACCAGAGAGCCGGTTTGTGGGGTTGGAATGACGCGTGAAATGGCTTTTACGAGGGATGTGAGGTGTGAATCGGGCGTGGGGGTAGTAAGTGAGAACCTGGCATCTCAAAGGTGGGCATCGATTTTGATGGATTGCCAATCGCCTTCAGCGGTCTCAGTGGAAAGGCGCATGACGCGGATGTGTTTTGCGGCGTCCCCGATTTGAAGTGGTGTCTATTTTTTCGAGAGAAATCTGCGGTCAGTCGAGTCCACCCGGGTCGACGGTGGTGGCCAGCTATGGTTTCGAGTGGCGAACACGAGCTTGCAGCGCTTGCACGACAAGTTCAAAGAGATGATACGAGGCCCACGGTGGAGCTCAGGAGCGTCGCATATGAATCAGGCGTTGCCGAAGAAGCTCCGGGATCCGCCCGGACTGGTCTCGATACTGGAAACTTAACCAAATAACCTGATCCGCCGTATACGGAGCCGTACGTACGGTGTGAGAGGACGACGGGAGTCAGATCCCGTCTCCTACTCGCTTTGCCCCATGGTTCAGATGGGCGAACCCGGCAAGCCTTCGTAATAGAAACCGGCAGCCGCGCCGCCATCCACCGACAGCTCGCTGCCGTTGCAATAGCTGGCGTCGTCGCTGGCAAGGAACAGCGTGGCGCGGGCGATCTCCTCCGGAGCGCCAATGCGTTGCAGCGGCACCTGGCGGTATTGGCTGTCCAGCTTGTCGCGTGAGACTCCGGTGGGATTGGACATTTGCGTATCCACCCCGCCCGGATGCACCGAGTTGACCCGCACGCCGTGTGGGCCCAACTCCAACGCCGCCACCTTGGTCAGCCCGCGCACGCCCCACTTGCTGGAGACGTAGGCGGCGAGGGCGTTCACGCCGCGCAGGCCATCCACTGAGGAGATGTTGACGATCGAGCCGGCGCGCTGCTCACGCATGATCGGCGCGACGCTGTGGATACCCAGAAATGTGCCGGTCAGGTTGATCGACAGTGCCCGCTCGAAGTCGGCCTTGGACAGTTGCTCCAGGGAGCCGAATACCAGCACGGCGGCATTGTTCACCAGCACATCGATACGCCCGAAGCGTTCTACTGTCTCGGCAACCAGTTGTTGCCAGTGTTCCTCGTTGCTGACATCCAGGCGACGGAAGCTGGCAGCGTCGCCCAGCTCGCCGGCAAGGGCCTGGCCCTCGGTTTCCAGCAGGTCGGCGATCATCACTTGCGCACCTTCCTCGACGAACAGCCGGCAGGTGTGTGCACCCATGCCGCGAGCCCCACCGGTGACGATAGCGATTTTGTTTGCCAAACGGTTCATGCAGTTTCTCCTCGATTAACCCCAGTAAGCCTGGCCGCCATCCAACGGGATCGTGGCGCCTGTCAGGTAGCGTGCATTGTCGCTGACCAGGAAAGCCACAGTGCGACCGATATCGGATTCGCAATCGCCGACCCGGCGCAGTGGGATGCTGTTGAAAAAGACTTGTGCTTCATGCGGATTGTTTTCGATCCAGCCGCGCAGGCCCGGCGACAACGCATGGGGGGCGATGACGTTGACGCGGATACCATCCACGCCCCATTCGCAGGCGGCGCCACGGCTGAGGGCACGGATGGCTTCTTTGGTCGCGGCATAGTGGCCGTAGCCCGAAGCGTCCCAGCGTACCGCTGCCGAGGAGGCCAGGTTGATCACTGCGCCGTCGCCCTTGAGGTGGGGATGGCAAGCTCGCATCATCCGCAGAGTGGCCATGGGACCGGAGTCGATGCCCAACATGAAGGCTTCGTCGGTGACCTCGAGGATGCTGCCCAGCGGCACGATGTGAGCGTTATTGACCAGAATGTTCAAGCCGCCGAAAGCCTCTACTACTTCGGCGACGCAGCGATTGATATCGGCCTGGTTCATCACGTCGCACTCCACTGCCAGAGCGGTACCGCCCCGGCGACGGATTTCGTCGCAGGTTTGCTCCAGGGTGGCGCGCGTACGGCCTGCCACGGCGACCATCGCCCCCTCGTTCGCGAGGGCAAAGGCAATACCCTGGCCGACTCCCTGGCCGCCGCCGGTGACCAGGGCTACTTTGCTTTCCAGCATATTCATGTGCAGATTCTCCAGGTGGTATTCAAGCGATGCCGGAAATCAGCTGTGCATTGTCAATGCGCAGTTCGGCGCCGTTGATAAAGCAGGATTCGTCCGAGGCGAGGAACAGAACCAGATTGGCTACGTCCTCAGGCATGCACATGCGCGCCATGGAGTTGTCGCCGATGCCCAGAGCTACCGGATCAAGATCGGGTACCAAGGCCTGTGTCATGGGAGTCCAGATGCCGTCCGGGTGCACCGAATTGCAGCGGATGCGGTAGCCCTGCTGCTTGCAATGTACGGCCACGCTGCGGGTCAGCGCGGTCACCGCGCCTTTGGAACTGCTGTAGGCGCACATCGGCGGCAGGCCAGCGAGGGCCGCGACCGAAGACATCATGATGATCGAACCACCAGCGGCGTTGCTTTTCATCGCCTCAATTGCGTACTTGCAGCCGAGAAAATAGCCGTCGGCGTTGACCCGCATGACTTTGCGCCATTGTTCCAGGCTGGCCTCTTCGATAGTCCCCAGCGGGCAGATCGCTGCATTGTTGACCAGCACGTCCAAGCGTCCGAAGTGGGCCTGGATCTGGGCGATCGCGCGTTGCCAGTGTGCTTCGTCTGCTACATCCAGTTCGATGAACAGGGCATGTGGACCAATCTCGTCGACCACCGCCCGGCCGGCTTCGCAGTTGACGTCGGCAACCACGACACGGGCTCCTTCTGCGGCCATCAACAGGGCATCGGCCTTGCCAACGCCGCTGGCGGCGCCGGTGATAAGCACGTGCTTGTGCGATGCCTTGGACATCCTCTGAGCCTCCTTATTCGTCCTGCGATGGTGCAGGTGCGGAGAAGCTCGCATCCCGGGAGGCACAGAGACATCGTCCAAGGAGACTACCGTCACGCCAAGGGCGTAAAACTTGCGTTTTGTGAGGGGGGATCTTGTAGTCCGGCCAGACGATGAAGGTGTGTGGGGTGCTACCTATCCTGCGTTCGACCCCTCCGCCATGCACAGGAGCACCACCGATGGTTATTACGCTGGACGACTATCTTGAAATAGAGCAGATCAGGCAGCTCAAGTACCGCTACTTTCGCGCGGTTGATTGCCACGACTGGACTTCATTGGAGACCTGCCTGGCTGAAGACGTGAAGACCTCCCTTGACAGTGGCAAGTACAGCTTCGACTGCCGCACCGCGTTCCTCGACGGGCTCAGGGCGATCATGGACCGACCCACTTTGCTGTGCAAACACCAGGGGCACCATCCAGAGATCGAGATTCTGGGGCCGGACAAGGCCAGGGGTACCTGGTACCTGGAAGATCATGTTATTGACCTGGAGGGCGACTGGATGTTGCACGGTACGGCCTTCTACCAGGACGAGTACATCAAGCGCGACGGGAATTGGCTAATCGTTTCTACAGGCTACCGGCGCGTATTTGAAACCCTCACCTCGCCGATTCCTGAACAGCTCAAAGTCACCGCCAGCCTGTTTGATGCTCCCGCACCTGCGGTTGCACGTCAGGTGTAAACCAGCCAACGGTCAAGCCCGACGCATGGCGTCGGACTTGACTGTTGCTTGATAAAAACCTGGAAGGATTCAGAGTCGATACTGACTGGTGGGCAGCACGTCGATCTTGTCGAAATCGATAAAAGGCGTCAGGTCGGCAACGATGTCGAATCCGCCTCAATTTCTCGTGATTGCGGCGCTCAGCCCCGCTTGGCGCCCAAAAAAGGTGGCGTCGGCCAGAGACATTCCAGAACTATAACCGCCTCCCCAACGCGGCAACCCGCAAGCGGTACGCCCGGCGGCATACAGACCGTTGATTGGCTGACGTTTTTCTGTGAGCACCTGGCCCGTCGGCAGAGTATCCAACCCCCCCAGAGTAAAGTGCGGATAGAACGCATAATCGACTCGGCAATCCAGCGCGACGAAGGGCGGCTCATCGAGTGGTTTGAGCCATTTTTCGGCTTTGTGGAACAGGGGATCGTTGCCTTGGGCCGCGTGGCGGTTGTACAGGGCGACCGTATTGACCAAAGCGTTTTCAGGCAAGCCAAGATCTCGCTCTACCTCTTCCCACGTTTCTCCCGCGGCGGCAATGTCAATGCGTGTGAATTGTGCCGGTGGCTCGTAAGACGAGTTGTCGACGAGAAGATAAATCCGATCACCCGTTTGCCGCATGATGTGATGACCAACGCGACCGTGATAGCAATCTTCGTTGATGAAACGATGGCCACGCTCGTTGACGAAAATACCCCTTACCAGAGATTCAGGGGCATAAAACGGCAAGCTCACAAAAGCCTCGTCCATGTGAATCGATGCGCCCCCCACGCTCATTCCCAGAAGGATGCCCGCACCGTCATCGCCAGGCGTTCCTATGGGCCCATCGGCGCGCAGCAATTGTGGCGCGTGGCGCTTGACCATATCGCGGTTCATCGCGAAGCCTCCGGCGCACAGGATGACGCCATTGCGAGCCCGTACAAAGCAAATTTGACCGTCGATTCGAGCCACCACGCCGTGGACGTTGTTGGCGTCATCGGCAATCAGGGTAAGCACCCGGCTGTCATAGCGAATGTCCACGCCCAGCTTTTCAACGCGAGCGGCAAGCGCATCCATGAGCATGCGTCCGCCGCCCCAGCCGGTCCATTGAGGGGCATGTCCCCGGGGGCACGGTTTGGCCTGTTCCGAGAATGGCCATGCTTCTTCGCTGCCAGACCAGATCAGGCAGTCGTCTGTCTCTGGCTCCAACATTTTTTCCGGCAAAAACGTATTTTTGTACATGACCCCTTGTGCGACCAGCCACTCATAGTGGGCAAGACTGTTCGCAGCATAGAGGCGTACCTTCGACTCGTCGGCGTCGACGCCGCCGGCCATCATCAAGTAACGGAAAAGGTCTTCGGTGTCGTCGTTGAAGCCAGCTTGTTGCTGAGCGGGCGTGCCCCCGCTACCGCCAAGATAGATTTCGCCACCGGACAAGGCGCTGGTGCCCCCGTTGCCTGAGGCAGCTTCCAGAAGCGTCACGGCCGCGCCGGCACCGGCGGCTTCGATGGCGGCGCAAGCGCCCGCCGCGCCAAATCCGACAATAACGACATCGGTCTCAAAATCCCACTTTGGGACTTGGTGGGTTCGACATGGGTGTGAAACAGAAAAAACATATGACATGAACACAGTCCTTTTTTTATATTTTTTAGTCAAAAAACGGTGTCGTAGCGATATGAAGTCTGAGCCAAAGTCTGGCTCAGGGCGCTCAGGGCGCTCAGGGCGCTCAGGGCATGAAGTCGCCGCCATTGGCGTCGAGTGCCGCACCGGTAATTGCGTTGGCGTAATCGGATACCAGGAACAACGCAGCCTTGGCGCAGTCGTCGTCGGTCGGCATGCGTCCGAGTGCGATATTGGCAGCGATCGGCTCTATGATTTGCACTTGCGGCACGTTGAGTTCGGCAGCTGCATGCTGGACATAGCCTTGGACCGGCGCACCCCACATCCAACCCATGTAGATACTGTTGGCGCGGATACCATACTGTCCGAGTTCCTTGGCTAGATACTTGACGGCCACCGCGAGGGCGCCTTTGGACGCCGCATAGCCGGATTCGCCAGGAAAGGGTTTGCGGGTGGCCTGGGTGTTGATCATGACAATCGCGCCGTTGCCCTGCTTTTTCATATGTGGCACGACTTCCTGTGTCAGGTTCATCGTGCCGAGCACGTTGGTGTTGAAGACCTCACGCCAGATATCCAGATCGGCCCCCTCGACCTGCTCGGGGAAGTTGCCATGCACAAAAGCGCTGTTCACCAAGGCGTCGATTCGGCCGAAGCGCTCGATTGTCTGGTCCGCCAGGTACTTGCACTGCGCCTTGTCGGTAATGTCGGTCACCACCTTGAGCACTTGGCAGTCGGTGGCCAGGTCCAGAATCCGGCGTTCTGCCTCATCCAGTTTCGATGCGGTACGTGTGGCGAGGACAACTGCATGTGCGCCTTCGCGTGCGGCATGGATCGCAAGTTTGACCCCAAGTCCCGGACCGACGCCCGATACCACGACAACTTTGTTTCGCATTAGCATTTCAATGTCTCCCGTATAACTATTCGTATCGTGAAATGACGGCATCGAGGAGTGCACGCTAACGCGCCGCCTGGGCAACGGTCAGACGAGAACGCTTCAGATAGAACACGATCTCCCGCTCAACCTGATCAAAGGTTTAGTTGTGCGCGGGTTCAAAATACAAACGGTCGGCTGACTCTATCTTCGTCCGACTGGACTACGTTCTGTACGAAAAGTAATGTCGCAAACATGGTGGAGAGTGGGGGGGAGGCGGCGCCCGATACAAGGGATGTAGGTGATGTCGCCACACCAGACCTGATTGGGTACCTGTACCTCAAACTCCCGATTCAAGATGTTCGGAATGTCCGGGCGCTCGACCGTCGCTTGTTTATAGGCATGTGAGCCGGGTTGTTTGCTGACTGGTTCCAGCTCCCACTCCGCCAACCATCGTCCCCGGATTCAAAGTGGAGTCTGCGATTTTCGCATTGCAACGAAATCGTTTCTGCTGATCGGCTACAGTGTGAAGGTGCTCGAAAACAGGACTGTTGCGAGAGTTGTGGTACTTGCCACATCAACGAAAAGCTTTCAGTAAAAGCTAAAAAAGCCCCCTGGATCGGGGGCATAAAAGTACCAGATGTGGAGCAACCCGGTCAGTTTCCAAGAGAGTGGTTTTAATGTCTGCAAGAAAATTCTTAAGTTGCACCCTTGAGCAAATTCTCCATGAAGATGAGGTTGCTTGAGCTCAAGAAATTTCTTGCATCTCCAGGCAGTCCGAGTGAGTAGAATCGCATTCTTGTAGATGCGGGCGGTCTAAGCTTGCCTATATTTAATGCTTAACTGGATCTGGTGAGAAAGTTTAAGCTGCGGCGTCTTTCCCAAATGTGGGTGACTTTCGTTGTGTGGATAAGTTAGCCATGGATAAAGTTACTTAAATTATAGAGGTGTTGCGTTGCGCTTACTGAATGTGCTGGTTCTGGAAGATAACTCTTTTGAGTTAATGGTCTTGCATAAAATGCTAAATGCCATTCAGGTCTTCAATGTGCTGACGGCGGACAGCGTGGAAGTCGCCCAGCAAGCACTGGCTAATCGAGGGGGTGTCGATATCGCCATTTGCGACTTGCAGATGGACGGCCCGGATGGCCTCGACATGATACGTTTTTTGGCCAAATACCGCTTGGCTCGGGCACTAATCATCCTTAGTGGCACTGACCAAAGCATACTTGACGGTGCGGCCCATTTCGCCCGATCACAGGGCATTCTATTGCTTGGCAGCTTGCGCAAACCCATGTCGCCCGATGCGTTGTGTCAGTTGCTGGAAACTTATCAGGATCTGGTTGCGCGCGGCGTTCAATCAGTGCCGCTGAAGCAGGCTTCACAGCAGTTTTCATTGGAGGAGTTACATCAACTTGCTCCCGGTCAACGCATCGGTGACGCGGGTACGTTTGCGCAATGGGTCGCCTATTACCAGCCCAAAGTAAGTTTTGAGGGTCAATTGGCAGGTGTCGAAGCGTTAGTCCGTTGGCAACATCCTATCCATGGGTTGATGTCACCCGGTCAATTCTTGGACGCTGTGGATAGTGCCGGACTGATTGAGCCGTTAACCTGGCGGATGTTGGACTTGGCATTGACGTTGACCTCGCGAGTGCTGCGTGAGCGTGGTGAGTGCCTGCCTGTCTCGGTCAATATCCCGCCTTCGATGATCGAGCGGGATGATTTTGCTCGACAGATATTGGCACTTTTGGTGCGCTTCGGGCTACCAGCCAACGTGCTCACGTTGGAGATTGTAGAAAGCCCGTTGTTGCAGGCCAAGACGGCACACCTGGAAGGTTTATTGCGCTTGCGCATGCAGGGCTGCCATCTGTCGATTGATGACTTTGGAACCGGCGCGTCGAACATTCAGCGTTTGCTGCAACTACCATTTTCCGAGTTGAAAATTCCTGCGGAGTTCGTGCGTGGCATTGGCGACGATGGACGTAAGTCCTCTGTGGTCGCCGGCGCTCTGATCATGGCGCAAAAAATGGCCTTGAACGTGGTGGTCGAAGGTGTGGAAACAGCGCGTGACTATCGAGCCTTGCAGGCATTGGGAGAGCCGACCATACAGGGGTATTTCATTTCGCGACCGATGAGTGAGGTCGACCTGTTGTGTTGGATTGAGGAGCGCACCAGGTTCGGCGGCATAGTTAGGGCAGTGAAAGCGCGTAGTGCCTCAAAGACCAGTCTAAACGCCCTTCGTGCAGGTTAAGGTTTTTCTTGCAGACACAGGCACCGCGTGCTTGGAAACTGAGTATGTAATTTTCCTCGCTTGGGATTATCTAGTTCCTCAACTATTCCGTGGCTCAGCAGGTTTCAGAGGATTTTAATTGTGATAAACAAAGTAACTTCTGGTCGCTGTGAGCAACTGAATTCCAATCAAGCGCGGGGGCTTTTTGCATAGTCGGGCGATATGCAGGCTGTCTGGACCTCCTCACGGTGAAAGCCCGCTTCTATTGGTTTGTGGTTGGCGACTTACCCTCTTGCAGCAAGATCGACAGGCTTTGCATGCAACTGGAGATTGCGTCCCCCGCGACCTGCAGCGCCTCAGCATCCACGTTGTCTCGGCAGGCTATTTCCATATTGGTGCAACTGATATTGAGCGCTTCATACTTTAGTATCAGTGCGCTGCCCCTGATCTGATGGGCGAGCCTGGCTAGTCCTTTGATGTCACGATGATCGAGTAACTTTTGCAGTTCAAGCATGTTGTACGCAGTACTGCGCTCCAACTCCGACCAGAGGGCATGCATCGCTGTCTCATCTGCTGCAGTCAAGTGCATCAAGTGAGCGTGAAGTTGAACGCTTGACAATTCGCCATCATTGAACTCATCGGTATGCTCGCCGCAGAGTGAAAGCAATCGGTTACTCAGGGTGCTCAGGCTGATGGGTTTGAACAGGCAGTCATCCATCCCGGCATCCAGGCAATTTTGCCGTTCTTCAGGTACTGCGTTGGCAGTAAAGCCCAGCAACAGGCAGCCTGGTTCGTTTCTTCGCTGTTCTTGCTGACGTATGTTGCGTGCCAATTCATACCCGTCCATGTTGGGCATGTTGCAGTCGGTGATGATCACGTCGAAGGGGGCTTCGTTCCATAGCTTTAGTGCTTCGACACCATCGCAGGCTTCGCTGACATGATGGCCCAGGTAGCTCAGTTGTCGGGTGAGCAGGATACGATTGGCCATGTAGTCATCGACAATCAGGATGTTCAGCTGGCAATCAGCATCAAGTGCTTCAGGTGTCTGCTGTTGCGGGACTAAAGCTTCGGCATGCAGAGCGTCCTGAAGCGGCAGGTCGATCCTGATCGTGATCAGGGTGCCCATGCGCTCCTGGCTGATCAGCTCGAGTGTACCCCCCATCATTTCTACCAACGTCCGGCTGATTACCAAGCCAAGCCCCGAACCGTTGCCAGAAGGCTGTTGAGCGCTCTTGACCTGGGAGAAGGGCCTGAACAGACGTTGTTGGTCGGCTACCGAAATACCAATGCCGCTGTCCTGGACCTTTACTTCCAGGCTCATGGTTCGTTCTGTGGGGTGATGGGTCGCGCTTGCCGAAAGGTTCACCGAGCCTTGGGCGGTGAACTTGATTGCATTGCTCAGCAGGTTGGCCAGCACTTGCTTGAAGCCCATGGGGTCGATGAGTACAAGTTGGTCGACCGAGGGCTCGATATGGGTGACCAGCTGCAGTGATTTCTGTGTTGCCGGGCCATCGAATATACGCACTATCGACTTCAGCAGGTCACGCGGGTTTGCCGGCCTGGGGGTCAGGCTGAGTTGCCCCGTCTCAATGCGCGCGATATCAAGTATGTCGCCGATCAGATCGAGCAGCCCTTGTGCGGCTTCCGAGGCGACATCGATGGCTGCCCGGTCAAATTGGCCTTGCTCGGCGGTTTTTGACGCCATTTCCAGCATCCCGATCACCGCATTCAGAGGCGTGCGTATTTCGTGGCTCATGGTTGCAAGGAAGGTCGTTTTCGCCCGGCTGGCATTATCGGCGTCATTCTTGGCAGCGTGCAGTTGTTGGATCAAGTCCTGGCGTTCACTCACATCGAGCCAGCCACCAATCAGCCCTTTGATGGCGCCATCACTTGCACGATAGGGCAGCATCCAGTGATAAATCGTGAGTGTCTCACCGGAGGGAAGGCTGAGCTGGCGATCTTCGAATTTGGGCTCGCCAGAGGCCATCACCTCAAAATAGCTTTGATGGTATTCAGCGGCCTGGGCTGGATCGAGTAGCAGGCTTTGTTCGACGGTCGTGCCTTTGAGGGACGCGCTGTCGCTGACACTGAAGGTATCGATATAGGCTTTGTTGCACAGTAACAGGCGCGCATCGCAGTCCCTGGCATAGATCGGGTGCGGGGTGCCGTTGAGCAACACGCGCTCGAACTCGAGCTTGTCATTGAGTGTGCGCTCGGCGAGTTTGCGCTTGGACACTTCGCGCTTCAAAGAGGTGATCCACACGAAGATGCCCAGCAGTAGCAGTGCGGCTGCAACCAGGCCTTGAATGATCATTTCACGGTGTCTGGTCCAGTAGCTGTCTTCGACGACAACCGCGCGACGCCACCGATTGGTGATCTCATCCATTTCCTCGGGTGAGATGCTCAGCAATGATTTATTGAGTATCGACAATAGTTCGGGGGCATCTTTGCTGACAGCGAAGGCGACCTGGCCTGCTTTGGTGCCCGTGGTCGAGGCTATCTTGAGTGCGTCCGGGTAGGTCCTGGCAATGATGTAACGCGCACTGATCAATGAGCTGAGGGTTGCATCCGCCTTTCCTTGAGCGACCATGGCGAATGCTTCATTCAGGTTGTTGGCTGGGACCAGTTGTACTTGCGGATGTTCACGTTCAAGCAGCGACAAGTTGACGTTGCCATAGACCACTGCCAGTTTCTTGCCTGCCAGGTCTTCAAGGTTATGAGGGGCGTCAGATCTGGCGTGTGCCACGAGTACCAACGGTGTTGCCAGGTAAGGGCGACTGAAATTGACCAGCTTTTCCCGCTCTGGGCTTTGTGTCAGCGAAGCGACAACATCGAACGTGCCGGCGTTGAGCTCGGCAATCATTTGGTTGACCGACGATCCGCGGCCTGTTTCAAAACGCAGGCCGGTTCTCTGGCTGATCTTTTTCAGTACATCAACCGTCAACCCCCTGGACTGACCGTTTTCATCTACGAAGGAGAAAGGTAAGTAGTCTTCGTTGAACAAGACTTTCAACTGACCATGCCGTGTCAGCCATTCTTGTTCGTCGACACTGAACTTGATCGTGTTGCGCCCCGAAATGCCGACACCGCCTGCTTGCCAGCGCTGGACAATGGCGATGCGTTCGCTGGAGGGGATGGCTTCAAGAGCCTGGTCGACCACTCGTTTGAGTTGCGGGTTTGAGCGCAGCAGTGCAAAAGAGAAGTTGTTGGCTTCCAGCCTTGAGAAGTCAGTCATCTGAACAGTGTTCAGGTAACTTTTATTAATCAGGTAGTTTGCAGTAACAGTATCGCCCAGATAAACGTCAGCATCGCCGAACGCGACCGCACCGATGGCATTGAGTATGGATGGGTAGAGCACGATCTGCGCTTGCGGATAAAAGCCCTGCACGATTGCTAAAGGCAGGTAATGGTAAAGCATCGCAATTTTTTTGCCGGCCAGGCTCTCGTCAGTTGCGACATCATCTTCAACACGCGTGATGATTGTTGGTTGATCGAGCATGTAGGGCGCCGAGAGCATAAGCTGCGGGTCCACCGCTTCATAGGCGTTGGCCGATCCGATCAGGTCAATGTCGCGACGCTTGAGGGCCTCAATCAAAGTGGTACGGTCTGGAAAGCTGAATATTTCGACCCGGACCTTGAGGAGTTGCCCAAGTAGCGCCGAATAGTCGGCGGTAATGCCTTCGAATTCTTTTGTATGGGTAGTGATATCGAGGGGAGGATAGTCAGGATCGGATATGCCGATGCGTAATGTTGCTTTTTTTTCTAACCACTGGGTATCGCTCTTGTTGAGCGAGAAGTACTCAGGTTCAACAATCGCGCGGCCAATAACTTTCAGTATCACGGGATCATTGTTTGCTGATGCATAATTGAATACGGCGCAGGAAAAAATTAGTATCCAAACGTACTTCATGCTTTTGTCCTTGCCGATGCGCGCTACCAGAGTCTTGCATGTATTGGATGCTGATAAAGACTCGTGGTAAAGCGGATGATGTCTCAATGCCGTCATGATACACTCTCTACACCTTATAGAAAGCAAGGTTGAGCCGCGTGGCGTACAAGATTCTTGTTGTAGATGACCATCCGCTTATTAGGTTGGCGTTGAGCACAGTGCTGACTAAGGCGGGGCATGAAGTGGTGGCCGAGGCGGAAAATGGCGTAGAAGCAATCAGTCTTATTCGCAAGCACAATCCGCATCTTGTCCTCCTTGATGTGACGATGCCGAAACTCGATGGAATTGCGGTCATCGACCGGATCAAAAGGCTCTCGCTGCCAGCGAGAATCATTATTCTTACCTCGTTGGCATCGGAGTACTACGCGCTACGCTGTATCAAGGCGGGAGCGTCAGGGTTTATGACAAAGACGGATGACTTGGGCGCTGTTTCCGAAGCCATCAAGTCGGTGATGAAAGGCGAAATTTATTACCCTGACGAAGTCAATGTTTCTACCCGTAAAAGCGACATGCTGGTGGGTGAAATGGAAATGATAGGCTTACTCTCTGATCGCGAGCTTTCAGTGTTGCAGCAGCTTTCAAGAGGTATGAGTAACAAGGCGATTGCTGAAAACCTCATGCTCAGCAGTAAGACGGTCAGCTGCTATAAAGCCCGCTTGATTGACAAGCTTGGGGTCAAGTCTGTGGTCGATCTTGCCGACCTTGCCCGGCGCAACAAGTTAATCTGAATCGGGCGGAAATCCTTACGGGTGCCAGGCCGTTCGTGTTCTGGCCACTCTGCCAAGTCTAAAGCGCTGCGCCTCAGTGGCGCGCAAGGATCTACCGTGGGTAGACAAGCCCTCATCCACATATCACTCCGTTCAGCTTAAGACTTTTCTTGCAGACGCCAGCACTACTCTCCTAGAAACTGAACCTGTCGCTTCCAAACAGAAACCTATATGCCCCGGCTCTGGGGGGAGGGAATTACCGATATTTCGACTTGCCGTGGCTTTATGGTGAGTTTCTCAGTGATTCGCTGATGAGTGCTCAAGGACGAGTTTAAAAAGGATGTTCATGTTTCTGTTTGGGAGCACGTGCTTACATTGGGTGTTAGAGCAAATTTGTCGACTCACCTTATATATGGGATGTGCAAACAGCAGCAACCGTGCAGTCTGGAACGGTTCACGCGGGATCGACAATAATGTTCTCGTATCAATAACACCTACGGGATTGGCGCTTGTATAGCTGGCTTCACCCACCGTACAGGCTGACCATACACCTGCAATTGCCAACGATTGGTCTGTTGTTTGCTGCTTAATAACTGTACTCACCCCTTTGAGCAGTGCCCATGCAGTACCGCCTGGGTTCACCGCGCGTGACGATCAGGACTTGAACGTATGAAAGCAACGATACCCGGCAAATTTCTAACACTCGCCAGTAGTGGTAAAACCTTACTTGTCTGCATTCCACTGCTGTTCGCTGGTTGCTCACATAATCTTGATATAAGACTCGATCGCAATCATGCCTATGGCGTTACGGTCAAAGACACTCACACGTACATGGCCTGCATAAAGCGCGAACTCGGGAGTGGCACTAAAATATTTACCGAGGAGAGCAACGGCAAAATCAATCTGTTTATTGGCAGTACTGACCCCATTACGGCAGCAGGTCTTGTCGAACTCTCTCGCGGCAACGTCCAAACCACCTACACCGTTTACCAGAGACATGCCTGGGTCGACAAAGGCAGGTTGATCAATGTGGTACAAGGGTGTGCAAAGGGCTGATGTGTGTGGCAGGTGGCGTCTCATGGTAGGCATTGTGCCACCACGATGGCGCGTTAAGATGGGAAAAGGTAAAAAAAGCCCCCTGTGGTGTAATACTGTTTAATTAAGTTCAGCGGGGCGCCCATTGGGGCTGCGCAGCAGCCTCAGGATCTTAAGTGACAGCATTACCCCAGCAGCGGGGGCATAAAGGTTCTTGTTGTGGAGCAACCCATTCAGTTTCAAGCAGGGCGATACTTGTGTCTGCAAGAAAATTCTTAAGTTGCACACAGGCGAGCCGATGGGCTTAGGTGCACTACGCAATATCGCAAGTGAACTATTAAGTTTTATTTAAAAGCCTTCAATCCAGGCGTGATTATCAATTCACAGTTATCGACGCAGAATTCGACCGTGTCTCCATGTTCCCTTGATCATGCAATGAGCGGTTTATGTCAGTGAATACTGCAACATTCTACTCGAAGTTTTTGATGAAGCCACCAGTGCACTGGACGACGATTCCCTGGCGTTGATCCAAAGCAATATGGCGCGGATCGCTGAGGGGCGCACGGTGATCATCATCGCTCAACGATTGTCGACAGTGCGCCAATGCATTGTGGCCGTTGAACATGGGCGGATCAGTGAGTCGGGCACCCATCTTGAGCTACTCGCCAACGGTGGTTGCTATGCATGCCTAAAGTGTCACGTTGTTTTCGCAGGAATACTCCTCTGATATTTCAGAAAAACCCTACATACATTTATACCACCAGTCCAAATAATCGGGGCTTCAAGGGCCTCGGTTGAATCAATAGGGGCCGCACACCATCCGATGCGCCAGCGGTTGGCTTATCTGGAAGGCAATAACATCGACGAACCCCGCATCGAACTGGCGCATTAAGTGAGTAGCAACGTCCTGATCCCTTCGGTTGTAGTGATTGGCGAAATGATTCTCATGCGTCGGATTCTAGTGTTTCAACAATCGTTATAAGTAAGTGGCTATCAATAAGCTGTTTCCATCAAAAAACAGTTGCCTGGCATGCAAGGAGTAGGGACGGGATGAACATCATAAACAAACATGGCTGGAAATGGGCTTATCGGAAGATTCGCGGACTGTACTGCACTCGTCTGACCGCCATTTATAGGGCGACTCTGTATTCCATTCGAGGCAACACCGGCAAATTCTCCAGCGAAGACAAATGGCAAAAAATCCGCATTCGACGGTGTCGTTGATACTCGCATAAGCCAGTGTCTGGTAAATACACCTCGCGGGGTGCTGATACTGGGTAAGCGAACGGGCATCACACCCTGCTGATCGGCTCCCAATTGTGTGGCAGTAGCTCAGCAATCCATCATTTTTCACTCTCAACACGTCGAGTATCACCTTCAGATCAGGTACCGGCTTGTGCCCAGCAACGTCCTGGAAGGCATATTTGGAAACAATGGATAGGCGATTATCCGACATTCCATTTAATTAACGACGCTGACATGACAGACACATTATGAGCATTTCTAATATGGCACATGATTTAACAAGAGAGTGCTGTCAGCGAGACAGACGAGAAGTGGATCTACACGTACACCAACGATTCAGCGCATGCTCAGAACTACGTGGTGACGATGAAGGTGAGGACAACAGACACCCAGAAGACACTCGACGTGCTTATCCGCAACGACGTGGTAATTAACTACACATTTAGCGAAGGCCCAGCACCGGGTACTACAACAACAACCAACTGAGATAGCGCGCTGGGCCGGTTGCGCTTCTTTACCATCGTCTGAAGCTAACGCTGAGAGCGTGTTTATTTCAAAAACTAGCCGTCAATTAGGACCGCCGCATTGAGCAGCACCGTTGGTGGGATCCCCGTCAGAGAGCATCTGTGTGAGTCGTTCACGCTCCTCACGTCTTGGTAGCACGCCAGAGGTTGTTGCCACCATTACAGTGATGCCTTCTGCGTTGAGTATCCTGACTTCGGCTTTTGCATGACCGCGTTCATCGATGTCAGCGATGAGCCAGTGGCAGGTGATCTGTTCTCCCGCGTAAACGGGACGTTTGAATTGGAAACTCATCCCTGTAGCCAGCCAATTTGCCCACCAATTTCGGTGACGAGGCTGGCAGTCAATAGACCATGGGCGATTGGCGCCCTGAATCCGCGCAACTCTGCATAATTTGCATCGCAGTGAACCGGATTGTAGTCCCGAGAAACCTGCGCGAATTGACGAATATCGTCATCTGAAAAACAGCGGACTATCGTGAACCGGTCTCCGATCTCAAGACCTTCGGCAGCACGTTCTCTTGGACTTTTCATCACAACTCCGTGGAAGGTGAGGGGAGGCGCCTGAAAAGTATGTTCGGGGCCCGGAAATGTTCCTGCATTCACCTCGAGCGCAAAGTCCCTTGCTGCCGTGTGAAGCACCGATCGAAGATCTGCGTATTGATACGCGGTGCCTGGGAGACGTCAGAGGCACCGCCGAACGGTGAAGGCTGATCGGTCATGGCGTTGCCTCATTTTGAAAATGGATCAATCCAGCACCTGCCCGGTGAGCAGAACGACCGCAATGATGATCATGGCCGCGCCGGAGAAACGGCTTACGAAACGAGCCGCAACGGGACGTGCTTGCAGTACCACCTGTGAGCCAAATCCGACCAGCAGATAGATCACACCGCAACTGACAGTGTGGATGAGCCCCAGTGCAATCATCTGCATCGGCACAGGCCAGGCTGCGGTGGTATCGGTGAACTGCGGCAAAAGCGCCAGGAACAGCAGGAACACCTTCGGATTCAGCCCGCTCACGCAAAGACCCTTGATCGCCCAGCGCTTCCAGGAACCCGACGTCTGGACATCATCAGAGTGTGGCGTAGCGGGGTGGGCAAGCATATTTAGACCTAACCAAAGCAGATAGGCCGCCCCGGCAACGGTCAGTACGGTCAAGGTAGTGGGGTGGTTGGCAACCAGCGTGCCAACACCACCGGCAACGATCATGGTTGCGATCAAATGGCCGGACAAGAGCCCGCCCACGGCGGGTATGACCACTCGGCCTTTCAATCCCGCCGAAATCGCATAGGCCCAATCTGCGCCCGGCGTAATGACGAATAGAATCGACACTGCCCAAAAGGCAACAAAAACGCTCAAGGTCATGGTGCTACCCACCTCTGCCGCTGACTCTCCGCGTGCTGCATCGTCCCGCTCCGGTAATTATTGGTGCGAGGAAGAATAATGAATTCTTGTTAGAATTTACTTCCAAAGATAATCAGCAGATTGCTGCAATCGGGGAGATTCTTCTAATTGGACAGGATTGATCGCAAAATTCTTTCTGAGTTGCAAAAGGACGGTCGCCTTTCGGTTACCGAACTCGCCGAGCGTGTAGGGCTGAGCCTTTCCCCTTGCCATCGACGGGTACGGGCACTGGAAGAGTCGGGTGTGTTGCTCGGCTATCGGGCACAACTTGATCCAGGTGCATTGGGCCTTAACTTTTCCGCCATGGTGTTTGCCACATTGCGTGAAGGTGACAGGCAAGCGGTCGAGGCTTTCGAGAGAGCACTTGTCGATATCCCGCAAGTGGTCGACGCTCAACGATTATTTGGCGAGCCCGACTACCTGTTGCACGTTATTACTCAGGATTTGCCTGCGTTTCAAAGGCTCTACGATGAGAGCCTTTCGACGCTGCCCAACGTGCAACGTCTGACCTCAACGCTTGTAATGAAACGGGTCGTTCAGGACAGACCCCTTCCTTTGTGATCGGGGCCAGAGCGTCAGGATTGGCTGGTCGCCTTATCCGCGATCAGATCTCGCTGATATTGACCCAGCGCTGTTCCCGCGCCGCCAATCGAATCGCCGTCGCCAGTCGCTCCACTTCCAGGGCTCGCTCGAAATCAGTGCCGGCTTGTCCGTGGCCGGCCAAGGCCATGATCAACTCATGCACTTCCAGCGTCTTCAACTCGTTGTAGCCCAGCTGATGCCCCGGCGCCGGACTGAACGCTGCATATCCGGGCAGGTTCGGCCCGGCCAGTAAACGCTGGAAACCGTCCTGGCCGACACGGCACAGGCGTAACTCATTCAAACGCTCCTGATCGAATGACAGGGTCCCTTGGGTACCACTGATCTCGAAACTCAGATGATTCTTGTAGCCATGTTTGAGCCAACTGCTGCTGAAGGTGCCACGCGCACCGCTGGCGAAGCGCAGCAACGCATGGACCTGATCGTCGACGGCAATTGTGCGTTGTTCCTGACTACCGGTTGTGGCCGGGCGCTGGCGGTGCACGGTCTGGGAATCGGCGCATACCGCCTCGACATTGCCGAGCAGATAGCGCGCCATGCCCAGCAAGTGGCTGCCCAGGTCCGCCAGCGCGCCACCGGCATGTTCGGTCTCACAGCGCCATGACCAGGGGGACGCTGGATCGGCCATGAAGTCTTCGCTGAATTCGCCTTGAAAGCTGATGATCTCACCGAGTCTGCCGCTCTGAATCAACTCCCGCGCCAGACCGATGATCGGGTTGTGCTGGTAGTTGTAGCCGACACGGGTGACCACGCCGGCATCCTTGGCCGCCAGGTGCATGGCATTGGCCTGTTCAAGGCTCACCGCCAGCGGTTTTTCGCAGTACACCGGCTTGCCAGCGGCAATAGCGGCCATGGCCATCGGGTAGTGCAGGTGGTTGGGTGTGGTGATGGCGATCAGGTTGACCTTGGGGTCGTCGATCAATTGCTGCCAGTTGCCATAGGCCTGCTCAAAGCCCCAGGCGGTGGCACATGCCTGGGCACGGACGGAATCGGCGTCGGCCAGGGCGGCGAGGCGAAGCGTGAAGGGCAGTTCGAATGCTGCGCTGACGTTGCGAAAGGCCAGGGCATGGGCACGCCCCATGAAACCCGTGCCGATAAGTCCGATTCCGAGTTCGCGCATGACAGGATCCTTTGGTTATTGTTTTCAGGAAGCCTGTTTATAGAATAAAAATTCCCTTTCAGCAATTATGGAATAAATATTTGCATGCGGCCGCTGAACGCTCGTGTGCAAACGTGGGAGTACTTCGCTGCGCGCGGCGCCGTAAGGCCAGTGTCTGGGTCAGTCTTCGAACCCGACCTGCTCGTGAATCTCATCGACTTTCAATTCCAGTCGATAAGCCACGGCGATGAACAGCGCCTGGCACAGGCACAGAGTCGCACTCAATGAACGGAACGCAAACGAGCTGCCTTCGTTGACCAGCAGCACGGTGTTGGCGCGCTTGGCCAGGGGCGAGAGATTGCTATCGGTGATGATCAGGGTTTTCGCCTGATGATGCTGGGCGATGCGCAGGCAGTGCTGGGTTTCCTTGCCGTACGGCGTGAAGCTGATGGCGATCACCAGGTCATTGGCGCGCACACTGCGCATCTGCTCGCGGTAGCTGCCGCCGAGCCCTGAGACCAGGTGGATGCGCTTGTTGGTGTGTTGCAGGTTGTAGACCAGGTAATCGGCCACCGCGAACGAACGGCGCACGCCGACCACGTAGATATTGTCGGCATTCACCACCAGGTCCACGGCCTTGTCGAAGGCCTGGTCATCAAGTTCCAGCCCCAGTCGTTCAATGCCCGACAGGGTGGCATTGATGCATTCGCGTGCCAGGTCGCCGCCGCTGGCCTTCTGCGACTTGTTGGTGATCATGTTGCGAATGCGCTGCTGGTAGTTCTGCACCGGCGTGGTTTTGTGGGTGTAGGCCTCGCGGAACAGGGCCTGCATTTCGCTGAAGCCGCTGAAGCCGAAACGCTGGGAAAACCGCACGATGGCCGACGGATGCACTTCGCACTCGCGAGCGATGTCGCTGATGCGGTCGACCATGATCCGGTCGCTTTGCTGGCTCATGTAGCTGGCGATGCGTTTGAGCTGGCGCGGCAAGCTTTCGTATTCGTTGGTGATCAGCTGCAGCAGGCGCTCGGCATTGATCGGAGGGGTGACAAGGTCGCTCTCGGGCGTGCTCTCGGTCGTAGCCGGCTGATCGGTGCGGGACATTAGGAAATCCTTCTGGCTTGTTCTTATAGGGACGATTTTTCACCTCGTCCCCCGACAATAGGTTGGCTGTGCGCAGTCTACAGGGTAGGCCCGAATAAAATCTTGAGCTTGCAGCAGTGTGAAGCGTGCTGAAACGATGCACTGCTTCTGGAACGCCTGTGCCAAAGCTTATTGGAAAAATAATTCCATGTAAAAAATAATTGGAATAATTATTGATTGTTCGGTCCCGGTCGTTTTAGTCTGCCTCCACCAAGAGTGTTCGGCGCGGTCATCGCCCCGAACGCAGGCTGATAAAAATAACAGGAGCCAGCATGGGCCAGACTCGTTTTGCCAGTGGGCGTCAATTGGATCTGATTTGCCTGGGGCGCCTAGGCGTCGACCTCTATGCGCAGCAAGTCGGGGCGCGGCTGGAGGATGTAAGCAGCTTTGCCAAGTACCTCGGCGGCTCGTCCGCCAACATCGCCTTCGGCACCGCGCGGTTGGGGCTCAAGTCGGCGATGCTGAGCCGGGTAGGGGACGACCATATGGGGCGCTTCCTCGTTGAATCCTTGGCCCGTGAAGGCTGCGATATCAGTGGCATCAAGGTCGATCCGGAGCGCCTGACGGCCATGGTGCTGCTGGGGCTCAAGGACCGCGAAACTTTTCCCTTGGTTTTCTACCGCGAAAACTGCGCCGACATGGCGCTGCGGGCCGAAGACATCAGCGAAGCCTTCATCGCTTCCAGTAAAGCCTTGCTGATCACCGGTACCCATTTCTCCACCGATGGCGTGTACAAGGCGAGCATCCAGGCCCTGGACTATGCACAGAAGCACAACGTCAAACGGGTGCTGGACATCGACTACCGCCCGGTGCTCTGGGGGCTGGCCGGCAAGGCGGACGGTGAAACCCGTTTCGTCGCCGACCAGAACGTCAGCCAGCACGTGCAGAAAATCCTTCCGCGTTTCGACCTGATCGTCGGCACTGAAGAAGAGTTCCTGATGGCCGGTGGCGCCGAGGATTTGCTCACCGCGCTGCGCAATGTCCGGCGAGTGAGCGCGGCGACCCTGGTGGTCAAGCTCGGCCCGCAAGGCTGCACAGTGATTCATGGAGAGATCCCGGCCCGTCTCGAAGACGGCTCGATTTATCCCGGTGTGCGTGTGGAGGTGCTCAACGTGCTGGGGGCCGGCGATGCCTTCATGTCGGGCTTCCTTAGCGGTTGGCTGGAGGATGCCAGCGATGAGCGCTGCTGCCAGTTGGCCAATGCCTGTGGTGGTCTGGTGGTCTCGCGCCATGCCTGCGCCCCGGCGATGCCGACCCGCGCCGAACTCGATTACCTGTTCAACAGCCCGGTGCCGATTACCCGTCCGGACCAGGATGCGGTGTTGCAGCGCCTGCATCAGGTCAGCGTGCCGCGCAAACAGTGGAAGCAACTGTTCATCTTTGCCTTCGACCATCGCGGGCAACTGGTGGAACTGGCCCACAAGGGCGGCCGTGACCTCAACGCCATCAGCGAACTCAAGCAACTTTTTATTCAGGCCGTGGAGCGGGTCGACGCCGATTTGCAAAAGCAAGGTATCGATGCCGATGTCGGGCTGCTGGCCGATCAACGTTTCGGCCAGGACTCACTGAACGCCGCCACCGGTCGCGGCTGGTGGGTGGCGCGGCCGGTGGAAGTGCAGGGTTCACGGCCATTGGCCTTCGAGCACGGTCGCTCTATCGGCAGCAATTTGGTTGCCTGGCCACAGGAACAGATCATCAAGTGCCTGGTGCAATTTCATCCCGATGACGAACCGTTGCTGCGCCTGGAGCAGGAAGCACAGATCAAGGGTTTGTATCAGGCATCCCAGGTCAGCGGTCATGAACTGCTGCTGGAAATCATCCCGCCCAAGGATCACCCCTCGGCCCATCCGGACGTGCTGTATCGCGCCCTCAAACGCCTCTACAACCTGGGCATCTACCCGGCGTGGTGGAAGATCGAGGCGCAAAGCGCCGAGGAGTGGCAGCAACTCGACGAACTGATTCAGGAGCGCGATCCGTACTGCCGAGGCGTGGTGCTGCTGGGCTTGAATGCTCCGGCATCAGCATTGGCCGAAGGCTTTCAACAGGCCAGCAAGAGCCAGACCTGCCGGGGGTTTGCCGTGGGCCGGACGATTTTCCAGGAGCCGAGCCGTGCGTGGTTGGCTGGGGAAATCGACGATGAGGCGCTGATCCGCCAAGTGCAGGACACGTTCGTTGAGCTGATCGATGCCTGGCGTACGGCCCGGAGTTGAACACTTTCTTTTTGTGAACACTGAACCTGTGGGAGCGGGCTTGCCCGCGATGACGGCGGCACATTCAACATTTATGTGACTGCTAAGTCGGTTTCGCGAGCAAGCCCGCTCCCACAGGGTTCCGTGTCGTTCTTACTGATTTGTGTAAAACAATAAAAGGTGCAGCCATGCCCGCTATCCGAATTGGCATCAACCCGATCTCCTGGAGCAACGACGACCTGCCGTCCCTCGGTGGCGAGACGCCATTGAGCACCGCCCTCGGCGAAGGCAAGGAAATCGGTTACGAAGGTTTCGAACTCAACGGTAAATTTCCCAAGGATGCCAAAGGCGTCGGCGACGTGCTGCGGCCTTATGACCTTGCGTTGGTGTCCGGTTGGTACTCCAGTCGCCTGGCCCGCCGCTCGGTGGCCGAGGAAATCGACGCCATCGGCAGTCATGTCGAGCTGCTGGCCAAAAACGGTGCCAAGGTGCTGGTTTACGGAGAAGTTGCTGACTCGATCCAGGGGCAATGCATTCCACTGGTGGAGCGCCCGCGCTTCCACACCGAACAGGCCTGGCAGGAATACGCCGACAAGCTCACCGAGCTGGCGCGTTTCACCCTGTCCCGAGGCGTGCGTCTGGCCTATCACCACCACATGGGCGCTTACATCGAATCCCCGGCGGACATCGACAAACTGATGGCGTTGACCGGCAGCGAAGTCGGCCTGCTGTTCGATTCGGGCCATTGCTACATGGGCGGCGGCGAACCCTTGCAGGTGCTGCGCAAGCACATCGAACGCATCTGCCACGTGCATTTCAAGGACGTGCGCAAACCGGTGGTGCAGCTGGCACGCAACAATCTGTGGAGCTTCCCGGACTGCATCATCAATGGCACCTTCACCGTGCCCGGCGATGGTGATATCGACTTCGGCTCATTGCTCGACGTGCTGCTGTCCGCCGATTACCACGGCTGGCTGGTGGTCGAAGCCGAGCAGGATCCGGCGGTGGCGCCGAGTTATGTCTACGCGAAAAAGGGCTACGACACCTTGCGTGCGTTGCTCGACGAGAGGGCCGCGTCATGAGCCTGCTGGTCAAAAGCAACGCCCGCGGCCGGACCATGGTCGAGCTGGGCAAAGGTGAGCTGGAATACGTCGGCTTCGCCGCCTACCGCTTGAGCCTGGGCGAAACCTTGCCTGTCTCGGCGGGTGATAAAGAACTGTGCCTGGTGCTGCTCAGCGGCCGGGTCAGCATCAAGGGAGAAGCGCCGGGGCAGGGCGCGTTCGACTGGGACAACATTGGCGATCGGCAGTCGGTGTTCGAAGACAAGTCTCCGTTCGCCGCGTACTTGCCGTCGGGCAGTCAGGCGCAAGTGGTCGCGCTCAGCGATGTGCAAATTACCGTATGCGCCGCGCCCGGTTCGACGAGCAACGGCCTCGGCCCACGCCTGATCAAACCCGACACGATGAAGCGCAGTGTGCGCGGCAAGGGCGCCAACACCCGTTACGTCTGCGACATCCTGCCGGATACCGAGCCAGCCCATTCACTGCTGGTGGTCGAAGTGCGTACGCCGTCCGGGCATTCGTCGAGTTACCCGCCGCACAAGCACGACACCGACGACCTGCCGCACCAGAGCTTTCTCGAAGAAACCTATTACCACCAGATCAACCCGCCCCAGGGCTTCGTGTTCCAGCGGGTGTACACCGACGATCGCAGCATCGATCAGGCCATGGCCGTGGAAAACAGCGACCTGGTGGTCGTGCCCAAGGGTTATCACCCGGTCAGTGTGCCGTACGGCTACGAGTCGTATTACCTGAACGTGATGGCCGGCCCGAAACGCGTCTGGCAGTTCCATAACGATCCGCAGCACAGCTGGCTGCTGGATCTCTGAATTCCAACGTCCGAATTCCACTATCTGCACGGAGAACAATAACGATGAGCGACGCCCAGGTTGTAGGCCATTACATTGACGGTCAGGTGCAAGACACCGGCAGTGAGCGGTTCAGCAATGTCTTTAACCCAGCCACCGGCAGCGTGCAGGCACGGGTCGGGCTGGCCAACGAGAAGACTGTGGACGAGGCTGTAGCATCGGCCCTGAGAGCCTTTCCAGCCTGGTCCGAGCAATCGTCCCTGCGCCGTTCGCGGGTGATGTTCAAGTTCAAGGAATTGCTCGACCGCCATCACGATGAACTGGCAGAAATCATCAGCCGCGAACACGGCAAGGTGTTTTCTGACGCCAAGGGCGAAGTCACCCGTGGCATCGAAATCGTCGAATACGCCTGCGGTGCGCCGAACCTGTTGAAAACCGAATTCAGCGACAACATCGGCGGCGGCATCGACAACTGGAACCTGCGCCAGCCGCTGGGTGTTTGTGCCGGGGTTACACCGTTCAACTTCCCGGTGATGGTGCCGCTGTGGATGATCCCGCTGGCGCTGGTTACCGGTAACTGCTTCATCCTCAAGCCGTCCGAGCGCGATCCGTCCGCCAGTTTGCTGATGGCTCGGTTGCTGACTGAAGCCGGTTTGCCGGACGGTGTATTCAACGTCGTACAGGGCGACAAGGCTGCGGTCGATGCGCTGCTGCAACACCCGGACATCGAAGCGATTTCCTTTGTCGGTTCGACGCCGATTGCCGAGTACATCCACCAGCAGGCCACCTCGCGCGGCAAGCGGGTGCAGGCCCTGGGCGGGGCAAAGAACCACATGATCGTCATGCCCGATGCAGATCTGGATCAAGCCGCTGATGCCTTGATTGGCGCGGCGTACGGCTCGGCCGGTGAGCGCTGCATGGCGATCTCGATTGCCGTGGCGGTCGGCGATGTCGGCGACCAGTTGATTGCCAAACTGCTGCCGCGCATTGATCAGCTCAAGGTCGGTAACGGCCTGCAGGGCGACACCGACATGGGGCCGTTGGTGACGGCCGAGCACAAGGCCAAGGTCGAAGGCTTCATTGACCAGGGTGTGGCTCAAGGTGCGCAGCTGATTGTCGATGGTCGTAATTTCAAGGTGCCGGGCGCCGAGAATGGCTTCTTCGTTGGCGCGACGCTGTTCGACAAGGTCACGACCGAGATGAGCATTTACCAGCAGGAAATCTTCGGCCCGGTGCTGGGCATCGTCCGTGTCCCTGACTTCGCCAGCGCCGTTGCTTTGATCAACTCCCATGAGTTCGGCAACGGTGTGTCGTGTTTCACCAGCGACGGCGGGATCGCCCGAGCCTTCGCCCGCACCATCAAGGTCGGCATGGTCGGCATCAACGTGCCAATTCCGGTGCCGATGGCCTGGCATTCGTTCGGTGGCTGGAAACGCTCGCTGTTCGGCGACCACCATGCCTACGGCGAAGAAGGTATCCGCTTCTACAGCCGCTACAAAAGCGTTATGCAGCGCTGGCCCGACAGTATCGCCAAGGGCCCTGAATTCAGTATGCCGACAGCCAAATAATTCACTTGTGCGGAGAACAACAATAATGAACAAACCCCTGCGTTTCGCCCTGAACCGTATGGTCGCCCCACGTTTGTCCTTGCCCGCGTTCATCGAGTTGGCGGTGACCCTCAAGGCCGACGCCATCGAGATCCGCAATGACCTCAAAGGCGTCGAGATCGAAGACGGCACCGCACCCGAACGCGTGCGTGAGTTGTGCGCGGCCAAAGGCATCACCGTGCTGTCGATCAACGCGCTCTATCCGTTTGATGTCTGGAGTGACGAGCGCCGAGCACAAGCCCTGAAGCTCTCCGCTTATGCCCGTGATTGCGGCGCGCAGGGTTTGGTCATGTGCCCGTTGAATGACCGCGCTGATCCTCGAACCGAGGCGCAGCGTGCTTCCGGGCTGCGTACGGCACTGAGTGAACTGGCGCCGATCCTGCGCGATCACGGCATCCTCGGTTTCATCGAGCCGCTGGGTTTCGAAGAGTGCTCGCTGCGCCGTAAACGCACGGCGGTGGAGGCGATCAAGTCCATCGGCGGTCTGGATGTGTTCCGGTTGGTCCACGACACCTTTCACCATCACCTGGCCGGTGAGCAAGAGTTCTTTGCTGAGCTGACCGGACTGGTGCACATCTCCGGGGTCGAAGATGCCGAAGCGCCACTGGCGACCATTCGCGATGGTCACCGGGTGCTGGTGGGCGATGGCGACATTCTCGGCAACGCGGCGCAGATCGACACCTTGCTCGGCAGCGGCTACAGCGGCTATCTGTCGTTCGAACCCTTTGCTGACAGCGTGCATGGGCTGGCGGATATCGAGCGTGCGATCGGCGCGAGCATGGATCACCTGCAGAAATCCCTGGCCTGACAACACTTTCGGGCAGATGGAGATCAACTGTGGGAGCGAGCTTGCTCGCGATGGGGCCCGCACATTCAACAATGATGCAGGCTGCCAGTCCGCCATCGCGAGCAAGCTCGCTCCCACAATGATCAGTGTTCACAGCACATACCGGATTTAGCTTCAAAGGAAGGTGCAAGCATGACCACAACAAGACTGACCATGGCCCAGGCCCTGGTGAAATTCCTCGATAACCAGTACATCGAGGTCGATGGGGTCCAGAGTAAATTCGTCGCCGGGATCTTTACCATCTTCGGCCACGGCAACGTGCTGGGTCTGGGGCAGGCCCTGGAGCAGGACAGTGGTGACCTGATCGTCCATCAGGGCCGCAATGAGCAAGGCATGGCTCATGCGGCTATCGGTTTCGCCAAGCAGCATCTGCGACGCAAGATCTACGCCTGCACTTCGTCGGTGGGACCTGGCGCGGCGAACATGCTGACCGCTGCCGCCACCGCGACAGCCAACCGCATTCCATTGCTGTTGTTGCCCGGTGATGTCTACGCCTGTCGTCAACCGGACCCGGTGCTGCAACAGATCGAGCAGTTCCACGACCTGAGCATCAGCACCAACGATGCCTTCAAGGCTGTGAGCAAGTACTGGGACCGCATCAACCGTCCCGAGCAGTTGATGACGGCGGCGATCCACGCCATGCGTGTGCTCACTGATCCTGCGGAAACCGGCGCCGTGACCTTGGCCTTGCCGCAAGACGTGCAGGCCGAGGCGTACGACTATCCCGATTACTTCCTGCAAAAACGCGTGCACCGTATCGAACGACGTCCGGCCACCGAAGCGATGCTGGGTGATGCGCTGGCGCTGTTCAAAGACAAGCGCAAACCGCTGATCATTTGCGGCGGCGGGGTCAAGTACTCTGGCGCCAACTCCGCGTTGCAGGCATTCGCCGAGCGCTTCGATATTCCGTTCGCCGAAACCCAGGCCGGTAAGAGTGCGGTGGTGTCCAGCCATCCGCTGAACGTCGGCGGTATCGGCGAAACCGGTTGCCTGGCGGCGAACCTCTTGGCCAGGGATGCTGATCTGATCATCGGCATAGGCACCCGTTACAGCGACTTCACCACCGCGTCGAAGTCCTTGTTTCAGCACCCGGAGGTGCAATTCCTCAACCTCAATATCAGCCCCTGCGATGCCTTGAAACTCGACGGCGTGCAATTGCTGGCGGACGCCAGAACCGGTTTGTCGGCGCTGGCCAAAGCGCTGGGTGATTATCGTTCGAGCTGGGGCGATCAACCCCGTCAGGCCAAAGCGCAACTGGATGAGGAAGTCGATCGCCTCTATCAGGTGGAATACCAGGCCAAGGATTTCGTCCCGGAAATCAACGACCGCATGGACCCGGCCGTCCTGCGCGAATTCATGGAGCTGACCGGCTCCTGTCTGACCCAGAGCCGCGTGCTCGGGGTGCTCAATGAAACCCTGGCCGATGACGCGGTGATCGTCGCCGCCGCTGGCAGCCTGCCAGGCGACTTGCAGCGCAGCTGGCGCAGCAAGGGCGTAAACACCTATCACGTCGAGTACGGCTATTCCTGCATGGGTTACGAGGTCAACGCTGCGCTGGGCGTGAAACTCGCCGAGCCGGATCGTGAGGTCTATGCGCTGGTGGGCGACGGCTCCTACATGATGCTGCACTCGGAGCTGGCGACCTCGATTCAGGAGCGGCGCAATATCAACGTAGTGCTCCTGGACAACATGACCTTTGGCTGCATCAACAACCTGCAGATGGAACACGGCATGGACAGCTTCGGCACCGAGTTCCGTTTCCGCAACCCGCAAACCGGCAAGCTTGATGGCGGCTTTGTGCCGGTGGATTTCGCCATGAGCGCGGCGGCCTATGGCTGCAAGACTTACAAAGTGAACACCGTTGAAGAGCTGAAAGCTGCACTGGCGGATGCACGCTTGCAGACGGTTTCGACGCTGATCGATATCAAGGTTTTGCCCAAGACAATGATTCACAAATACCTGTCGTGGTGGCGGGTCGGTGTGGCGCAGGTTTCCACCAGTGCCCGTACCGATGCGGTGGCCAAGACCCTGAACGAACGACTGGCCAAGGCCCGTCAATACTGATTGCCCTGAAACTGATAAACAGGAGTTGTTATATGTCTTTGCTCTCTAATTCGTTGCGGGTTGGCGTCATCGGCACCGGGGCCATCGGCCAGGACCATATCCGGCGTTGCAGCCAGACCTTGCTCAATAGCCAGGTTGTGGCGGTCACCGACATCAACCTGCAACAAGCGGCCAAGGTCGTCTCCGATCTGAAACTGACTGCCGAGGTCTATCCCGACGGTCATGCCCTGATCAATGCACCGGAAGTCGAGGCGATCCTCGTTACCTCCTGGGGGCCGAGCCACGAAGAGTTCGTGCTGGCAGCGATTGCTGCCGGTAAGCCGGTGTTCTGCGAGAAACCGCTGGCGGTCACTGCCGAAGGCTGCCGCAAGATCGTCGAAGCCGAAGTGGCTCACGGCAAGCGGCTGGTACAGGTCGGTTTCATGCGTCCGTACGACGAGGGTTATCGGGCACTGAAATCAGTGATCGACAGCGGCCAGATCGGCGAGCCGTTGATGCTGCATTGCGCCCACCGCAACCCGACCGTGGGCGAGAACTACAAGACCGACATGGCGATCACCGACACCCTGATCCATGAGCTGGATGTGCTGCGCTGGTTGCTCGATGACGACTACGTATCGGTACAGGTGGTGTTCCCGCGCAAGACCAGCAAGGCCCACGCCCATTTGAAAGACCCGCAGATCGTGTTGCTGGAAACCGCAAAGGGCACGCGCATCGATGTGGAAGTGTTCGTCAACTGCCAGTACGGCTACGACATCCAGTGCGAAGTGGTGGGGGAGACCGGTATCGCCAAACTGCCGGAACCGTCCCAGGTGCAGTTGCGCAGTGGCGCGAAGCTGTCCAATGCGATTCTGATGGACTGGAAGGACCGGTTCATCGCCGCGTATGACGTCGAGTTGCAGGCGTTCATTGACGGCGTGCGCGCCGGGCAGGTTGGCGGGCCTTCGGCATGGGATGGCTTCGCAGCGGCGGTGGCGGCCGATGCGTGCATCGAGGCGCAGAACAGCGGGCAGATCGTAAAAGTCGGCCTGCCAGAGCGCCCACACTTCTACGGTTAACGATGATCCCCTGTGGGAGCGCCGCCCGGAGCAGGCTCGCTCCCACAAGGGGAGTGGTGAAGGAGAATAAAAATGCGCATCGCACTAGATCCCTACATGTACCGCACCCTGTCCCTGGGCAAGATGGTCGACAAAGTCGCCGAACTCGGCTACGAACACATCGAGTTGTCGCCCCGGGAGGATTTCCTGCCGTTCTACAAAGCCCCGCGGGTCGACAAGGCGCGGATCAAGGAGTTTCGCAAAGCCCTGAGCGATGCCGGGGTCAAACTCTCGTCCTTGTTACCGATGTACCACTGGGCCGCCGCCGACGAAGGCCTGCGCGTGGCCGCCGTCCGCAACTGGAAGCGCGCGATCCAGATTGCCGTGGAGATGGACTGCCAGCTGGTCAACACCGAGTTCACCGGCCAGTCGGACAACCCGCTGGTGTGCGAGAACCAGTTCATGCGCTCCATGGATGAACTGATGCCGGAGTTCGAACGCGAAGGCATCAAACTCGACATCCAGGCGCACCCTTACGATTTCTGCGAGCGCAACAACGAGTCGGTGGACATCATTCGCGGACTGGATCGCGACTGGATCAACTACCTCTACGCGGCGCCGCACACCTTCTTCTATGACGATGGCGTCGGTGATATCGCCTCGATGCTCAAGTACGCCGGGTCAAAACTGACGCACCTGATCATCGCCGACACCTACAACCACAAGGCGTCTTCGGGCTTGCGCTACATCGTCAACCCGCCGGGCGTCACCGCCACCGTGCACCAGCATCTGGACATCGGCCAGGGCGAGGTCAATTGGGACGCGTTCTTCGGCACCTTGCGCGAGATCAAGTTCGACGGCATTGCAACCGTCTCGGTGTTCGCCTGGGAGGACCGGCCGGACGAGTCCAACCGGATGATGCTCGAACGCGTCAAAAGCGAACTCTGCCGCTGAATACCTACGAAAATCCTGTGGGAGCGAGCTTGCTCCGGGCGGCGTTCCGACGATTGCGATCTGACAGTCACATAGATGTTGAATGTGCTGCCGTCATCGCGAGCAAGCTCGCTCCCACAGAGGCCGCGTTTTATAAGGAGAATACTTTCATGCGCATCGGACTTGTCGGATACGGCCATGGCGGCCGGTTTTTCCATGCTCCTCTGATCAGCAGTTTGCCGGGTGTGACCTTCGTTGGTGTGGTTACCCGTTCAACGGAGCGGCGCCAGTTGCTGGCGGCAGAACACCCAGGCGTGCCGGCCTTCGACAGCATCGGTCAACTGGTCGAGATCGGGGTCGATGTGCTGGTAGTGTCCACACCGCTCAAAGGCCGCCCGGCGCTGGTGCTCGACGCCATCGAACACAATGTGGCGGTGGTCAGCGACAAGCCG
>NZ_AKJL01000335.1 GCF_000282355.1 Pseudomonas sp. GM49 | reverse complement strand
TGGCTCGTGCCCGCCGATGCAGGACCTGTACGGCAAGATCCGCAAAGTGGCACCGACCGATTCCAACGTTCTGATCCAGGGCGAATCAGGTACCGGTAAGGAACTGGTGGCGCGCGCCCTGCACAACCTGTCCAAACGCGCCAAGGCGCCGATGATTTCGGTTAACTGCGCGGCCATTCCGGAAAGCCTGATCGAATCCGAATTGTTCGGCCACGAAAAAGGCGCATTCACCGGCGCCAGCGCCGGGCGCGCCGGCCTGGTGGAAGCGGCGGACGGCGGCACCTTGTTCCTCGACGAAATCGGTGAACTGCCGCTGGAGGCCCAGGCTCGCCTGCTGCGCGTATTGCAGGAAGGTGAAATTCGCCGGGTAGGCTCGGTGCAGTCGCAGAAAGTCGATGTGCGCCTGATCGCCGCGACTCACCGCGACCTCAAGAGTCTGGCGAAGATCGGCCAGTTCCGGGAAGACTTGTATTACCGCCTCCACGTTATCGCGCTGAAGCTGCCAGCCCTGCGCGAACGCGGTGCGGACGTCAACGAGATCGCCAACGCCTTCCTGGCGCGGCAAAGTGCGCGAATCAACCGCACCGACCTGAAGTTCGCCGCGGATGCCGAGCAGGCCATTCGTCACTACTCCTGGCCGGGCAACGTTCGTGAACTGGAAAACGCCGTCGAGCGCGCCGTTATCCTGTGCGAAAGCCCGGAAATTTCCGCCGAGCTGCTGGGCATCGACATCGAACTGGGCGACCTGGAAGACGACGAGTTCATTGGCCTGCCCCCACAACAGGGCAACGGCAATGCCAGTAACAACAACCACGAACCGACCGAAGACCTCTCCCTGGAAGACTATTTCCAGCATTTCGTCCTCGAGCATCAGGACCATATGACCGAAACCGAGTTGGCCCGCAAGCTCGGGGTCAGCCGCAAATGCCTGTGGGAGCGTCGTCAGCGCCTGGGCATCCCGCGGCGCAAGACCGGGGTGGCCAGCGAAAGCTGAACCGCGCCTGTCTCATGTGCGGGTAACACGTGACATTGTGGAAAAACTGTTACCTCAGCTTTTTCACGTAACAGAAGCCGGGGCTTACGGTAACGAAGCCCCGGCTTTTTTTGGCCCTCAAAACGCCTGACAATCGGCCTAACCCCTTGTTTTACTGGGCTTCTAAAAAGTTGGCACGCACCCTGCTATATGTTTGATACAAGAACAATAACAAGCAATGCACAAGACAATAAAAATAAGACGAATCGACTCACGCACAATAAAAACAAGACGGCGAGAGGCGCAGCTAACTGATTCTTTTGGAGAGGCGTTGTATTTGGGGCTAGCCCCACGACCAGGCTGAGAACAACAAAAAACTGTCTTAAGACAGAGCCTGTACTGGTTGGATCGAAAGATCACTGCAATTCAGCGACCAAAGCAATCCGTTTGCTCTTGGCTCCCGATTGGGAGGGTCATGAAGGAAAGCTTCATGGCAAGGGCACTCAACAAAAACAAGAAGCCCGAAACCAAAAATAAAAATAGAGCATGCAACTACTTCTTGGGGAGCTTCGGCTCCCCTTGTGGTTTCTGCAATTCAAGCCCCCATACCCGCTTCCTGTACCTGTACCTGTACCTGTAGGAGCGAGCTTGCTCGCGAATAACCTGAAGGCGCAGTTGGGAATCTGGCTGAACGCGTCATCGTTCACGTCCATCGCGAGCAAGCTCGCTCCTACGGACCTACAGCTCATATCTGCTGTGTCCTACACCATCCCCCGACTAAATGCTAGAATCCCCGCCCATCATGCGGTCATTCTTCTGTTATGGCCGAATATTCCTTCAAACAGTGCATCCCATGCTGAAGAAGCTGTTCCAGTCATTCCGTTCTCCCAAGCGTCCTACGCAACACATTCGCAGCACGCCTGAAGTGCTCAACAGCGGCCAACATTCGCTGCAGAAGGCGCAATTCAGCCGTTACGCGGTGAATATCGTTGAACGCCTGCAGAGCGCCGGTTATCAGGCTTACCTGGTTGGCGGTTGCGTGCGCGACATGCTGCTGGGTATCACACCGAAAGATTTCGACGTTGCCACCAGCGCCACACCCGAGCAGGTACGGGCCGAATTCCGTAACGCGCGAATCATCGGGCGCCGGTTCAAGCTGGTGCACATCCACTTCGGCCGCGAAATCATCGAAGTCGCGACCTTCCGCGCCAATCACCCGCAGAACGAAGACGAGGAAGACAGCAACCAGTCTTCGCGCAACGAAAGCGGGCGCATCTTGCGCGATAACGTCTACGGCACCCTGGAAGAAGACGCGCAACGTCGCGACTTCACCATCAATGCCCTGTATTACGATCCGGTCAGCGAACGCATCCTCGACTACGCCAACGGCGTACACGACATCCGCAACCACCTGATCCGCCTGATTGGCGATCCGACGCAACGCTACCAGGAAGACCCGGTACGGATGCTGCGGGCCGTGCGTTTCGCCGCCAAGCTGAACTTCGGCATAGAAAAGCACAGCGCCCTGCCGATCCGCGGCCTGGCGCCGATGCTGCGCGAAATTCCATCGGCCCGCCTGTTCGAAGAGGTGCTCAAGCTGTTCCTCTCCGGCCATGCCGCCGATACGTTTGAAATGCTGGTCGACCTGCAGTTGTTCGATCCACTGTTCCCGGCCAGCGCCGAAGCACTGGAATACAACCCGACGTACACCCACACCCTGATCAGCGAAGCCCTGATCAACACCGACCTGCGGATCAAGCAGAACAAACCGGTCACCCCGGCGTTCCTGTTTGCAGCCCTGCTCTGGCCTGCCCTGCCAGCCCGCGTCTTGCGCCTGCAGGAGCGTGGCATGCCGCCGATTCCGGCGATGCAGGAAGCGGCGCACGAGCTCATTGCCGAACAGTGCCAGCGGATCGCTATTCCGAAACGCTTCACCATGCCGATCCGCGAGATCTGGGACATGCAGGAACGCCTGCCGCGCCGCAGCGGCAAGCGTGCCGATCTGTTGCTGGACAATCCGCGCTTCCGTGCCGGTTACGACTTCCTTCTGCTGCGCGAGAGTGCAGGCGAGCAGACTGACGGCCTCGGCGAATGGTGGACCGACTATCAGGACGCCAATGAAAGCGAGCGCCGCGACATGATCCGCGACCTCAGCGGTAAGGAAGACGGCACCGGCGCCCCCCGCAAGCGTCGCCGCAGCGGCGGCTCCAAGCGCAAACGCGCCGCCGGCGCTTCGAGCACCACGGGCGAGTAATCCATGGAACGCATCTATATCGGCATGGGCAGCAATCTGGCTGACCCTGCCGAACAATTGCGCAGCGCCGTCGAGGCGCTGGCGCAGTTGCCGCAATCGGAGCTGGTCGGGGTTTCTGCGTTTTATCAAAGTGACTCGCTGCTACCCGGACAACCGCGCTACACCAATGCGGTGGCCGCTCTCGACAGCACGCTGGCAGCGCTGGACTTGCTCGATGCCTTGCAGGCCATCGAAAACGGCCAGGGTCGCGAGCGCCTTGCGCGCTGGGGGCCGCGCACGCTAGACCTCGACATCTTGCTGTTCGGTGATCGTCTGATCGACGAACCGCGCCTCAAGGTTCCCCATTACCACATACAGGAACGGGCCTTCGTGCTGTATCCGCTGGCGGAATTGGCACCTGCGGATCTACGACTGGCCGATGGCCGGACCTTGGCCGAACTGCTCAAGGCATGCCCGTTCGTCGGCCTGGAACGCCTGCCCCAAAATTGACCGAAATCCCCTGTGGGAGTGGCGGTGCGGCGATCCGACTTGCTCGCGAAAGCGGTGTGTCATCCAGAATCAATGTTGGCTGAAACTCCGCTTTCGCGAGCAAGCCCGCTCCCACATTGGTTTTGTGTCGGGCACAAGATCTGCTGCTGAATCGCATCAGTTACCCCGGTAACACCCCACCCGTAACAATGCGGTAACACACGCAATTGACTTCCCTCGTTCTCCTCACGACTATAGGCGTCCCGCTGCCGCCAACACGGCGTTCAAGGGCGCAATCCAGGCCTTAAAAGCACGACAAAAGAACGTGCGCCTGTATTCAACGAAGAATCACGCGCGTTACTCGCAGTAGTTTCCACAGCGCCTGAATGAGGAACTTTTCATGCCAGCCATCACCCTGACCACCCTGCAAGGTCTGAAGCAAAAAGGTGAAAAGATCACCATGCTGACCTGCTACGACGCAACCTTCGCCCACGCCTGCAACCAGGCCGGCGTCGAAGTGCTGCTGGTGGGCGACTCCCTCGGCATGGTTTTGCAGGGCCACGACAGCACCTTGCCTGTCACCACCGCAGAAATGGCTTATCACGTGGCCGCCGTCAAACGCGGTAACAGCGATGCCCTGATCCTCGCCGACCTGCCTTTCATGGCCTACGCCACCACCGAGCAAGCCATGACCAACAGCGCACAGTTGATGCAGGCCGGCGCGCACATGGTCAAGGTTGAAGGAGCGTTGTGGCTGGCCGATTCGATCCGCCTGCTGGCCGAGCGTGGCATCCCTGTCTGCGCGCACATGGGCCTGACGCCGCAATCGGTGAACATCCTCGGCGGCTACAAGGTCCAGGGTCGCAACGAAAACCAGGCGCGGCAGATGCGTGCCGACGCGATTTCCCTGGAACAGGCTGGCGCGGCAATGCTGCTGCTCGAGTGCGTCCCGAGCGAACTGGCAGAAGAAATCACCCAGGCGGTGAAGATTCCGGTGATCGGTATTGGCGCCGGCAATCGCACGGATGGCCAGGTGCTGGTTCTGCACGACATGCTGGGGCTGTCCATTACCGGCCGCGTGCCAAAATTCGTGAAAAACTTCATGACTGGCCAGACCAGCATTGAAGCTGCACTGAATGCCTACGTGACTGAAGTCAAGGCGGCGACTTTCCCTGGGATCGAACACGGATTCTCTGCATGAACACTGTAAAAACCGTACGCGAACTGCGGGCCGCCGTGGCCCGTGCCCGTAGCGAAGGCAAACGCATCGCCTTTGTACCGACCATGGGCAACCTGCACAGCGGCCACGTTGCGCTGGTGACCAAAGCCTCTCAACGAGCGGACTTCGTGGTCGCGAGCGTTTTCGTCAATCCGCTGCAATTCGGCGCTGGCGAAGACCTCGACAAGTACCCGCGCACCCTCGCCGCCGACCAGGAAAAACTGCTCCAGGCTGGTTGCCATTTGCTGTTTGCCCCCTCTGTTGAAGAGATGTACCCCGACGGCATGACCGGCCAGACCCGCGTCAGCGTCCCGCAATTGTCCGAAGGCCTGTGCGGCGCCAGCCGTCCGGGGCATTTCGAAGGCGTGGCGACGGTGGTCAGCAAGCTGTTCAACATGGTCCAGCCGGACCTGGCGATTTTCGGCGAGAAAGACTTCCAGCAACTGGCGGTGATTCGCGCGCTGGTACATGACCTGAACATGCCGATCCAGATCATCGGTGAGCCGACTGTACGGGCGGCCGATGGCCTGGCGCTATCGTCGCGCAACGGCTTCCTCAACGAAGAGCAGCGCGCTGTGGCACCGGTGGTCTACCGCACGCTGAATGTGATCAGCGAGGCGATCAAGCAGGGCGAACGCGATTACCCGGCGCTGATCGGCACACAGATCAAACAGCTCGAAATGGCTGGCCTGCGTCCTGACTATCTGGAAATCCGCCATGCACTGACCCTGCGCCCGGCAACGGCGCAGGATCGTGACCTGGTGATTCTGGTGGCGGCGTTCCTCGGTACGACGCGGTTGATCGACAACCTGCACCTGAACCTCGACGCGCCCGTCTAAACACCAAAAAACCCTGTGGGAGCGAGCTTGCTCGCGATAGTGGACTGTCAGCCAGCACACCTGTTGAATGTCAGGCCCTCATCGCGAGCAAGCTCGCTCCCACAGTGGGACTTCTGTGCCCAAACAGACTGTATTGCCGCCCACAACCCCATCGGGCAAACTGCCCGCCGTTCGATTCCGACCTGGGAAATACTCATGCACGCCATCATGCTCAAAGCCAAGCTGCATCGCGCCGAAGTCACCCACGCTGTACTCGATTACGAAGGCTCCTGCGCCATCGACGGTGAATGGCTGGACCTGTCCGGCATCCGTGAGTACGAACAGATCCAGATCTACAACGTCGACAACGGCGAGCGCTTCACCACCTACGCCATCCGTGGCGAAGAAGGTTCGCGCATGATCTCGGTCAACGGTGCCGCCGCGCACAAGGCCAAGGTTGGCGATCGCGTGATCATCTGCGCTTACGCACACTACAGCGAAGCCGAACTGCTCAACTTCAAGCCGCGCATGCTCTACATGGCGCCGGGCAATGAACTTAGCCATACCAGCAACGCCATTCCGGTCCAAGTCGCCTGATCCGAGTCCTGTCTCTTCCGTTTGTCGGACCGCTCCTGACGTCGATGTTAAAAAAGTACCGGAAACAGGTCAGACAAAGTCAAGACAGATCATTGCGCGGGGTTTACTGTATTCGCCCTGCGCCATGAAATCGTGTCGACGCAGTTGACCGGAACGCCCACCCATAGCGCTCCGGGATTTTTAGTGTTCAAAAGGCCGTTCAAGTAAAAAGGAAACCCGCAGCGATGGCGTATTACCGCACTCCTCACGACGTTACCGCTCTGCCTGCCTGGCAAGCGTTGAATGACCACCGGCAAGCCATGCAGGATTTCAGCATGCGCGAGGCCTTCAATGCCGATCCGCAGCGTTTCACTCAATTCACCCTCAGCAGCTGCGGTCTGTTTCTCGACTACTCGAAGAACCTGATCAACGCCGAGACCCGCAATCTGCTGGTGGGCCTGGCCAACGAAGTCGACCTCAAGGGCGCGATCAAGTCGCTGTTCGACGGCGAAATCGTCAACTCTTCCGAAGGTCGTCCAGCCCTGCACACCGCCCTGCGCCGCCCGGTCGGCGACAAGCTGTCGGTCAATGGCGTCAACGTGATGCCGGAAGTGCACAAGGTGCTGAACCAGATCACCGACCTTGTCGGCCGTATCCACGATGGTCTGTGGCGCGGTTACACCGAGAAGCCGATCACCGACGTGGTCAACATCGGCATCGGCGGTTCCTTCCTCGGCCCGGAGCTGGTGTCCGAAGCCTTGCTGTCCTACGCCCAGAAAGGCGTGCGTTGCCATTACCTGGCGAACATCGACGGTAGCGAGTTCCACGAACTAACCATGAAGCTGCGCGCCGAGACCACGCTGTTCATCGTCTCGTCGAAATCCTTCAACACCCTCGAAACCCTGAAGAACGCCCAGGCTGCCCGTGCCTGGTACCTGGCCCAGGGTGGTTCGGAAGCCGAGCTGTATCGCCACTTCATCGCGGTATCGAGCAACAACGCCGCCGCCGTAGCGTTCGGCATCCGCGAAGAGAACATCTTCCCGATGTGGGACTGGGTCGGCGGGCGCTACTCGCTGTGGTCGGCCATCGGTTTGCCGATTGCCCTGGCCATCGGCATGTCCAACTTCAAGGAGTTGCTGTCCGGTGCCTACACCATGGACCAGCACTTCCAGAGCGCGCCGTTCGAACAGAACATGCCGGTGCTGCTGGCCTTGCTCGGCGTGTGGTACGGCAACTTCTGGGGCGCGCAAAGCCACGCGATCCTGCCGTACGATCACTACCTGCGTAACATCACCAAGCACCTGCAACAGCTGGACATGGAGTCCAATGGCAAGAGCGTGCGCCAGGACGGCAAGCCAGTGTCCACCGACACCGGGCCGGTGATCTGGGGCGGCGTCGGCTGCAACGGTCAGCACGCCTATCACCAGTTGCTGCACCAGGGCACCCAGTTGATCCCGGCCGACTTCATCGTGCCAATCGTCAGCTTCAACCCGGTGTCCGACCACCACCAGTGGCTGTACGCCAACTGCCTGTCGCAGAGCCAGGCGCTGATGCTCGGCAAGACCCTTGCCGAGGCCGAAACCGAGCTGCGTGACAAAGGCATGAGTGACGCCGACGTGCAGAAACTCGCGCCGCACAAGGTGATCCCGGGCAACCGTCCGAGCAACACCCTGGTGGTCGAACGCATCAGCCCGCGTCGCCTGGGCGCACTGGTGGCGATGTACGAACACAAAGTCTTCGTGCAAAGCGTGATCTGGGGCATCAATGCCTTCGACCAGTGGGGTGTGGAACTGGGCAAAGAGCTGGGCAAAGGCGTCTACAACCGCCTGGTCGGCAGCGAAGAAACCCCGGCCGAGGACGCCTCGACCCAAGGGCTGATCAATTACTTCCGTGGTCGTCACCGCGGTTGATTTGAAGCCTGCCCACAAAGTGTGTATTGAGTACAAACTTTGTGGGCAACGAATATCAAATGTGGGAGCGGGCTTGCTCGCGAAGACGGCGGTTCAGTCAACCAGAATGTTGAATGTACCGGCCTCTTCGCGAGCAAGCCCGCTCCCACAGTTGTTTTGCATCCGACTTGAACCCATTGACCTCTCGGCGCATCTTTATCCTTGTCGCAAAACAAGAATAAGGAACCGTCATGTTCGATATCAGCAAGTTCCCCAAAGCCGATGCCGTCCGCCGGGCTGCACAATTGAGTCAAGACGACTATCAGCGCCTGTACCGCGAATCCGTCGAACACCCCAGCTCCTTCTGGGCCGAACAGGCCACGCATTTTCTCGACTGGAGCGCGCCCTGGGAAACCGTCCAGCGCTACAACCTGAAAACAGGTGAGGCCAGCTGGTTTGCCGGTGCGCAATTGAACGTCAGCTACAACTGCATCGACCGGCACCTGGAGAAACGCGGCGATCAGGTCGCCATCATCTGGGAAGGCGACAACCCTGCCGACTCGACATCGATCACCTACAAAAAACTGCATGAAAACGTCTGCCGCCTTGCCAACGTGCTGAAAAGCCGTGGCGTGAAAAAAGGCGACCGCGTGTGCATCTACATGCCGATGATTCCCGAGGCGGCCTACGCCATGCTGGCCTGCACCCGCATTGGCGCGGTGCACTCGGTGGTGTTCGGCGGCTTCTCCCCGGACTCGTTGCGTGACCGTATTCTCGACGCCGACTGCCGCACCGTGATTACCGCAGACGAAGGTGTGCGTGGCGGCAAGGTCGTGCCACTCAAGCAGAACGTCGACAAGGCGCTGCAAAGCTGCCCGGACGTGAGCACCGTGCTGGTGGTCGAGCGCAGTAAAGGACAAGTGAACTGGGTCGAAGGACGGGACATCCAGTATCAGCAGGCCCTGCGTGATGCCAGCGCCGATTGCCCGCCCGAACCGATGGACGCCGAAGCCCCGCTGTTCATCCTCTACACCTCCGGCAGCACCGGCAAACCCAAAGGCGTGTTGCACACCACCGGCGGCTACCTGCTGCAAGCAGCGATGACCTTCAAGTATGTGCTGGACTACCGCGACGGCGAAGTCTTCTGGTGTACCGCCGACGTCGGCTGGGTCACCGGCCACAGCTACATCGTCTACGGCCCGCTGGCCAACGGAGCGACCACGCTGATCTTCGAAGGCGTGCCGAGCTACCCGAGTACCTCGCGCTTCTGGCAGGTGATCGACAAACACAAGGTGAACATTTTCTACACCGCCCCGACGGCGCTGCGCGCACTGATGCGCGAAGGCCCCGAACCGTTGAAGCAAACATCTCGCGCCAGCATCCGGCTACTTGGTACGGTCGGTGAACCGATCAATCCGGAAGCATGGGAATGGTACTTCCATGAGGTCGGCGAAGAGCGCTGCCCGATCGTCGACACCTGGTGGCAGACCGAAACCGGCGGCATCATGCTCAGTCCTTTGGTCAGTGCACGGCGGATCAAACCCGGTTGCGCCACGCAACCGATGTTCGGCGTGCAACCGGTGCTGCTCGACGAGCAAGGCAGGGAAATCAAAGGCGCCGGCAGCGGCGTACTGGCCATAAAGTCCAGCTGGCCGGCGCAGATCCGCAGCGTCTATCGTGACCCGCAGCGCATGGTCGACACCTACTTCAAGCCCTACCCCGGCTACTACTTCACCGGCGACGGCGCACGACGCGATGAAGATGGCGACTACTGGATCACCGGACGCATCGACGATGTGATCAACGTATCCGGCCATCGTATCGGCACTGCCGAAGTGGAAAGCGCGCTGGTGCTGCACGAGAGCATCGCCGAGGCCGCTGCGGTCGGTTACCCCCACGACATCAAGGGTCAGGGCATCTATGTTTTCGTCACGCCCATGAACGGCGTCGAAACCAACGATGAACTGAAGAAAGAATTGCTGGCCCTCGTCAGCCAGGAAATCGGCAGTTTCGCCAAACCGGACTTGATCCAGTGGGCGCCGGCCTTGCCGAAAACCCGCTCAGGCAAGATCATGCGGCGCATTCTGCGCAAGATCGCCTGCAATGAACTGGACAGCCTGGGTGATACTTCGACCCTGGCTGACCCGAGCGTGGTGCAGGGCCTGATCGACAAACGCTTGAACCTGTAACGTACTGCGCCCCGTAGGAGCGAGCTCGCGCTGAACTCAGGCGCGCCGCGTATGTTCAGGAAACACGCATTATCGTTAACGACCATCGCGAGCAAGCTCGCTCCTACAGAGTCGCCATGGAATTCATCCGCACCCGCATCGAAACCCAGATCATGAGCCTGAGCGGATTGTCCCTGGGCAAACTCGACCTGGAAAACCCCAAGGGCGACCCCGGGCTGTTCGGGCCGGACTCGGTGAGCTGGCAAGTCCATGGTGATTTCAGCAGCATGCTGATCGGTGGCATCAGCGCCCTGATGCTGCAGGCCCTGCACCCGCTGGCATTGGCCGGCGTCTGGGACCATTCGAACTTTCGAGAAGACATGCTCGGCCGCTTGCGCCGCACCGGGCAGTTCATCTCAGGCACCACGTTCGGGTCTCGACAGGACGCCGACTGGCTGATCGAAAAAGTCCGCACCATCCATTTGCAGATCACTGGCACGGCACCGGACGGACGCGCCTACGCCGCCAGCGATCCAGAATTGCTGACGTGGGTGCACGTGGCAGAAGTCAGCAACTTCCTGGCCGCGCATTTGCGCTATCGCAACCCGCACCTGTCCCTGCCCGATCAGGATCGCTACTACGCTGAAATTGCCCTGATCGCCGAGCGACTCGGGGCCAGAGATGTGCCCCGTTCGCGGCAGGAAATTGCCGACTACCTTGAGCGCATGCGTCCACAGTTGCTGTGCGACGAACGCAGTCGGGAAGTCTTGCGCCTGTTGTTGAACGCCCCCGCCCCCAGCCGCCTGGCAAAGCCTTTCGGCGGTTTGATGATGCAGGCCGGGATCGATCTGCTGCCGGACTGGGCCAGCGATATGCTCGGTGTCAGCCAGAACCCGCTGCAACGCAAGCTGATCCGCGCCAGCGTCAATCGCAGTGCGCCGATGCTGCGCTGGGCGGTGCGTAACGGATCGGTGCAGCGGGCGAAGCGGCGGATGGGGTTGCTGACCTAGCAGGTATTGCTGCGATTTTTTCTGTGGCGAGGGGGCTTGTCGGATCGCCGCACCGCCCCGTTGGGCTGCGGAGCGGCCCCAAGCTCTCGAGCGTTTCCGAAATTTTGCCAGCGCTACGCACTGGAACGGGGGCAAGCCCCCTCGCCACAGTGTTAAACTCACGCGCCCAATTCTCTCCTGCAAGGCGCCCAGCATGTCTTCCTTGAATCAGGCGCTGCGCGCCGCCCTCGATCAACGCCAGGACCTGCTCGCCGAACTGCACCAGCAAGGCACCGATTGCTATCGCCTGTTCCACGGCAGCCAGGAAGGTGCCGGCGGGCTGACCATCGACCGCTACGGTCCGCAACTGATGGTGCAGAGCTTTCACCAATCGCTGTTGCGCGAGGAACTGCTGCAACTGCACGAAGCGATCAATCAACATCTAGGGTTTGACACCCTGCTGGTCTACAACGACCGCTCCCGTGGCAATTCGCGCATCGATCGCGAAGACATCGTCTACCGCGCCGACGAAGCCGCCCTGCAAGATCTGGTCGGCCACGAATGGGGCCTGAACTATCGGGTGCGGGGTCGCCATGCCGGACAGGACCCATTGCTGTTCCTCGACCTGCGCAACACCCGCGGCTGGGTCAAGGATCACAGCAAGAACAAAAGCGTGCTGAACCTGTTCGCCTACACCTGTGGTGTCGGCCTCAGTGCCGCCGCCGGTGGCGCACGCGAGGTGTGCAACCTGGACTTCGCCGAAGGCAACCTGGCGGTCGGTCGGGAGAACGGTTTACTCAATCCGCAGTTGCCGACCATGGAATTTATCCAGTCCGACTACTTCCCGGCCATTCGCCAACTGGCCGGCCTGCCGATCAGCCAGCGTCGCGGGCAAAAACTGCCGAGCTATCAGCGCCTGGAACAGCGCCAGTACGATTTGGTACTGCTGGACCCTCCGGCCTGGGCCAAGAGCGCATTCGGCACCGTCGACCTGCTGCGCGACTACCAGAGCCTGCTCAAACCGGCCCTGCTGACCACCGCTGATAACGGCGTGCTGATCTGCTGCAATAACCTGGCGAAAGTCAGCATGGACGACTGGCGCGAGCAGGTTTTGCGTTGCTCAGAGAAGGCCGGGCGGCCGGTGCGTGAGTGGAGCGTGATGAAACCAGGCGCCGACTTCCCGTCGATGGATCAGCAACCACCGCTGAAAACCCTGATTCTGCAGCTCTGATCGCTGTGGGAGAAATCTTGAATTTCCTGAACAGGCCGATCACTTCGGAACCGGAAACGCGTGCCATACTCCAACGCACTCCGAATCAGACAGATGACGCCGCACATGTACAAAGGATTGATTCGCGCCATCGGCGCCCTGTTGACTGCTCTGGCCCTCTACAGCTTGCTGGGTTTTCTGATTTTACCGGGTGTCGCGTTGCGCGTTGCCAACCAGCAACTGGCCAACTACGCCACCATCCCCGCCACGATCCAGCGGATCGAATTCAATCCGTTCAGCCTTGAACTGACCCTTTGGGGCTTGAACATCGGCGAGCCCGGCAAGGAGCAGGTCGCTTTCGAACGCCTGTACGCCAATCTGCAATTCGACAGCCTGTGGACCAAGGCGGTGCACCTGTCCGATGTTGAACTGGACAAGCCAAAGACCGAAATCCTGTTCAGCAAGGACGGCCAACTCAATCTGCTTGGGCTGTTCAAACTGCCAGCGAGCGAACCCACACCCGCCGACCCGAATGCCAAGCCGTTTCCGCTGCGCATCGAGCGGATCAAACTGGCGGGCGGCGCCGTGCACTTTGAAGATGCCCGGCCCAGCGAGCCCAGCGAGCCCATCGAGTTTCTCTACGACACACTCGATTTCGAGCTGAAGAACCTCAGCACCCTGCCCGATGACAGCGCCGACATGACCCTGGTGGCCGTCGGCCCCAATGGCGGACAGATCGACTGGACCGGCAACTTCAGCCTGATCCCGATCGCCTCCGAAGGTAAGCTGAAAATCACCGATGGCAAGATGAAAGCCTTCTGGCCCTATGTGCGCGATGCCGTGCCACTGGACCTCGAAAACGGCATCATGAGCATCAGTACCGACTACAAGTTCAACCTGGCCAAGGAAACCGAGCTGCTGCTGAGCAATCTGGCAGTCAACATCGCACCCTTCGCAATCAAGGCCCCGGATGGCCGGCCACTGGTGAAGCTTGAGCGCCTGGACGTCAGCGAAACCACCGTGGATCTGGCCAAACAGCAAGTGGTGGTCGGCAAGATCCGCAGCAACAAACTGGAAACCTGGGCCGCGCTGGAATCGGACGGCCAACTCGACTGGCAGAAACTGTTCGCCAGCCAACCGTCAAAACCCGCTGCCAAAGCCAAGGCGGATGCCGAACCGGCCAGTGCTCCGGCGGCGGCAGATTCACCGAAGCCTGAGCCGGCCGCGCCAGGCAAACCCTGGCAGGTGCTGCTCAAGGACGTGCAGTTGCGCAACTACCAGGTGCATCTGGCCGACCGCAAGGCCCAACCCGCCGTCGCTCTGGAATTGAGCCCGCTGAACCTTGACCTGCAAAACTTCGACAGCCTCAACGGTTCACCCTTTACCCTCAAGCTCGATACCGGCGTGGGCAAGCAAGGCAAGATCATGGCCGACGGCGAGGTCAACCTGGCCCCGGTCAGCGCCAGACTGAAGGTACAGACCAAGGACATCGACCTGCGGGTTGCCCAGTCCTACATCACGCCGTTCATTCGCCTGGAACTGCGCAGCGGCATGCTCGGCAGCGATCTGGCGGTCGACCTGAAAAGCACCGAGCCCCTGGCCTTCAACATCACCGGCCGCGCCCAGGTCGATCAGTTGCATACCCTGGACACCCTGAAAACCCGCGACTTCCTCAAGTGGCAACAGGTCGTGGTCGAAGGCCTGAACTATCAGCATGGGGACAGTCTGTCGATCGACAAGATCAACCTGTTCCAGCCCTATGCGCGCTTCATGATCAACGATGATCGCACCACCAACATCGATGACCTGCTAATCCCGCAACCGACGGACTCCGGGGCAAAACCGGCGGCGAGCAAACCGGCCAGCAACGAAAAACCGTTGGGTATCCACATCGGCGGCATTTTCATCAATGATGGTTCGGCCAATTTCGCCGACTTCAGCCTGACCCCGAACTTCGCCACCGCCATCCAGCAACTCAACGGGCAGATCGGCACCATTGACAGCCGCCAGCCGAAACCGGCCGGTGTCGACGTCAAGGGCAAGGTCGATCGCTATGCGCCGGTGACCATCAAGGGCTCGGTCAATCCGTTCGACCCGATGGCCAGCCTCGACATCGCCACCAGCTTCAAACGCGTGGAACTGACCACACTGACGCCCTACTCCGGCAAATTCGCCGGCTACCGTATCCGCAAGGGCCGGCTCAATCTCGACCTGCATTACCAGATCACCAAGGGCCAGCTCAAAGCTGAAAACAAAGTGGTGGTCGAACAACTGCAACTGGGTGAAAAAGTCGACAGCCCGGATGCCGTGAGCCTGCCGCTGAAACTGGCTATTGCCCTTCTCAAGGACGTCGATGGCAAGATCTCCATCGAACTGCCGGTCAGCGGCGACCTGAACAACCCTCAGTTCAGCGTCATGCCGATTATCTGGCAGACCCTGCGCAACCTGATCGTCAAAGCCGCGGCAGCGCCGTTCAAACTCATTGGCGGGCTGGTCAACGGTGGTGGCTCGGAAGACCTGGGCAGCGTTTCATTCGCAGCCGGTTCCAGCGACTTGAGCAAGGACGCTGAAGGCGCCCTGGACAAACTGTCCAAGGCACTCAAGGAACGCCCGGCCCTACGTCTGGAAATCGAAGGCACCGCCGCCCAGAGCAGCGATGGCCCGCTGATCGCCGAACAACGCCTGGAGCGTGAATACCAGTACAACTACTACAAAATGCTCCAGCGTCGCGGCGACAAGGTCCCGGCCCAGGCGTCGTTGCTGGAAGTACCGGACGGGGAAAAAGGCCCGCTGCTCGAAGGCATCTACCGCACCCGCCTGAAAACCCAACCCCCTGCCGAATGGAAGGACCTGGGCAAGGAAGAGCGCACTGCGAAAATGCGTGGCGAGGTGATCAAGTTCTGGAGCTCCAGCGACGTGCTGTTGCGTCAACTGGGCCAGGAACGCGCCAGCAGCATCAAGGATTATCTGGTCGACAAGGCCCAGCTGGAAGATGACCGTGTGTACTTCATCGACGCCAATCTGGGGGAGGCGCAAAGTGACGGCCGCGTAGTGACACCGATGCATCTGGATGCCGAGTGATAATTCGGCGGCTGGCAGGCCTGGTTCTGGCGCTATCCGCCAGTCAGGCCTGGGCGGCCGATACCTTGCGCTGTGGCAGCCAATTGATCAGCGTCGGCGATCGCTCGAGTGAGGTCCTGCAGAAATGCGGCGAACCGGTCAGCCGCGACTTACTGGGCTACAAGCGCAGTGCCGATCGGCGCGAGGAGTTCCAGGTCGAGGAATGGACCTACGGACCCAATGGCGGGATGTATCAATACTTGCGGTTCGAAGGTAACCGACTGAAGCAGATCACCAGCAAACGCGGCAATTAATTAACCACGATTCAATTGTGGGAGCGGGCTTGCTCGCGAAGGCTGACTGACATTCAACACATGCGTTGAATGAAAGACTGCTTTCGTCGGATCGCCGCCCGGAGCAAGCCCGCTCCCACAATTGATTTGGCCCCGGCAAAAATGCGCGGGGCCGTTCGCATGAACGCTCAGGTTGCAACAGACGTATGACTCGGCTCGTCTGTCGCGCCCTCTCCCGGTCCAGGCGAGAAGCCTTGCCTTACTCGGCTTTGAGGCCGTCAGCGGAGACCGCCTTGACACCTTTGATTTTCTTGGTGATGGCCACAGCCGTATCTTTTTGCATTTCGGTCACGGCGGTGGTCGACGACAGCGATACCACGCCTTTGTTGGTTTCAACCTTGATGTCGCTACCTGGAATGCCTTTTTCGGTCATAAGGTCGGCTTTGACTTTCGTGGTGATCCAGGTATCGGAAGTAGCTTCTGTAGCCTTGGTCATTTCACCCGCCGCCAGGATCATTGGAGCCTGGGTGGCTTGAGTGGTCTGGGCGAATGCCGCGTTTGCCATGGTCAGGGTCAGCGCGGTAGCAGTAGCGGCAGCAATAGCGAACTTCTTCATACGAGTAACTCCTGTTTTTCTGGAAAGTCTGCCGGGTGTCTTGTCGGCAGGGTTACCAAGGATATTGCGAACGCTGTGCCAACTTTCAAACAGATAGAAAGTCTTTAAAATCAATAAGTTATAAAATTAGCCAATCCCCGGAATCATGCAAAATGCACGAGACGCAGAAACGCTGCATGCAAGTTGCGGGTTTGTGGAAAGTTCCTAAGGTGCTGAATTTCTGAGCTTTCCCTGTAGCTTTTGACAACCGGTCGACAAGCAAGAAAAACCCCGCGATCACGGGGCCTTGATTCAGCTATTCATGTCGCAGGACCGGAACACCCTTTAGGCAAATAATCCTGGGATACGGTGCCTTTACACGACCAGCCTTTAGTTTCGTTCCGTGTCAGGGTGACGGTTTTGCCCACGACCACCCCCGGGGCATTCTGCAACGTACAAACGATTGATCCCTCCCCTTCTGGCGTTGAAGCCGTCACAGACAGGGCGCAGTGGGTAGTCGATGTCGCGCCGGCGGGCGCCACGTTGGCAATTGTCGGGGTGTCCCCCTGGTTGATCACATCCTCGAACGGCACCTTCATTGCTGTCAGTTCGGCCAGCGCCGCCGTGACTTTGGCCCGAGCCTGGTATTTGGAATACATCGGCAGACCCAGTGTTGCCAGGATCCCGATGATCGCCACCACGACGAGCAACTCGATCAGGGTAAAACCTTTTTGATTGTTCATGTACAGGCTCCATGCATGAGTCGAAGGCTCATGATCTGCCCCATGGCAGCACAGCCTGTGCCAACGCCAAAGCCCCTATTGGTTGGGGCCATAGCGGCCGAAAAGCCCGGCCCTACTACCGGGATTAGCACTATCTGACGTTTTTTGTCACCTCACCCTTGCTGGTTTGGCTCAGTCGTTTGACTAGGCTATAAGAGCAATTCAACCGGATTACCCAGGACTGAACATGACGGTCAAGGCAACGAAAATCAGCGTGTATGCATGGGAAGGCATCGACCGCAAAGGCACAAAGGTAACCGGCGAGCTCAGCGCTCAAAACCCGGCGCTGATCAAGGCGAAACTGCGCAAGCAAGGCATCAATCCCGGCAAGGTTCGCAAAAAAAACCATTCGCTGTTCAACATGGGCAAACGCATCAAGGCCCAGGACATCGCCCTGTTCACCCGGCAAATGGCGACGATGATGAAGGCCGGCGTGCCGTTGTTGCAGTCGTTCGACATCATCGGCGAAGGCTTCGACAATCCGGCCATGCGCAAGCTGGTGGACGAACTGAAACAGGAAGTCGTGGCAGGCAACAGCTTTGCCGCCGCCCTGCGCAAGAAGCCCCGGTATTTCGACGAACTGTATTGCAACCTGGTGGATGCCGGCGAGCAGGCCGGTGCCCTCGACACCCTTTTGGAGCGGGTCGCGACCTACAAGGAAAAAAGCGAAGGTCTCAAGGCCAGGATCAGGAAAGCCATGACCTACCCGCTGGTGGTGGTGTTCGTCGCGGCGATTGTCACCGGGATTCTGCTGGTCAATGTAGTGCCGCAGTTCGAGTCGGTGTTCAAAGGCTTTGGCGCCGAACTGCCGGCTTTCACCGTGATGGTCATTGGCCTGTCGCAATTCATGCAGGCCTGGTGGTGGACGGTCCTTGGCGCGCTGATCGCGATGGCCTTCGGTGTGCGCCACGCCTTCAAGACTTCCCCGGCCTTTCGTGACCGCATGGACACCTGGCTGCTGAAACTGCCGCTGGTGGGCACCCTGATGCACAAGTCCGCCGTGGCCCGGTTCGCCCGTACACTGTCGACCACTTTCGCTGCCGGCGTGCCACTGGTCGAGGCCCTGGAATCAGTGGCCGGTGCGACCGGCAATATCGTGTTCAAGCGCGCGGTACTGCGCATCCGGCAAGACGTTTCGACCGGCATGCAATTGAATTTCGCCATGCGCACCTGCGGCGTCTTTCCGAACATGGCGATACAGATGACGGCCATCGGCGAAGAGTCAGGGACCCTGGACGCCATGCTCGACAAAGTCGCGGGGTTCTATGAAGACAACGTCGATAACATGGTCGATAACCTCACCAGCCTGATGGAGCCGTTCATCATGGTGGTGCTGGGTGTTATCGTCGGTGGACTGGTAGTTGCCATGTACCTGCCCATCTTCCAACTCGGCTCAGCGATCTGACATGCCCTTGAATGAAATCCTGATTCACTCTCCGCTGGCCTTTGTCCTTCTCGCAGGCATCACCGGCCTGCTGGTCGGCAGCTTCCTCAATGTCGTGATCTGGCGCCTGCCGAAAATGCTCGAACGCGACTGGCGTGAGCAGGCCCATGACATTCTCGGGCTGCCTGGCGAAACGCCGCTGCCGACCTACAACCTGTTGCTGCCCCACTCCCAGTGCCCGCACTGCGATCACCGGATCCGCGCCTGGGAAAACATCCCGCTGCTCAGTTATGTGTTTTTGCGCGGCCGCTGTTCAGCCTGTGCGGCAGCGATCAGCCCGCGCTATCCGTTGACCGAACTGGCTTGCGGGCTGTTGTCGGCGTTTGTTGCCTGGCACTTCGGTTTTGGTTGGCCGGCCGGCCTGGTGCTGATCCTGAGCTGGGGTTTGCTGGCGATGAGCCTGATCGATGCCGAACATCAGATATTACCGGACGTACTGGTGCTGCCGTTGATGTGGCTGGGGTTGATCGTCAACAGTTTCAGCCTGTTCGTGTCGCTGCACGAGGCGTTATGGGGTGCGATAGCCGGTTACACCCTCCTGTGGTCGATGTTCTGGCTATTCAAGCTGATCACGGGCAAGGACGGCATGGGCCACGGTGATTTCAAGCTGCTGGCGATGCTGGGCGCCTGGGGTGGCTGGCAGATTCTGCCGCTGACCATCCTGCTGTCCTCGCTGGTAGGGGCCATTATCGGGTTGATAACCCTGCGCTTGCGCAATGCAAAAACTTCAACGCCGATCCCTTTCGGTCCCTATCTGGCCATTGCCGGCTGGATTGCCTTGCTCTGGGGTGGTCAAATAACCGACCTCTATTGGCAGTTTGTCGGTTTGAAATGAATACCCCTGTGGAAAAACCCTGGATTCTCGGCCTGACCGGCGGCATCGGCAGCGGCAAAAGTGCGGCTGCCCAACACTTCATCGATCTGGGCGTGCATGTGGTCGACGCCGATCATGCCGCTCGCTGGGTAGTTGAACCTGGCCGCCCGGCACTGACACAAATCGCCGAACACTTCGGCCCCGGCGTGTTGCAATCCGACGGGCAACTGGACCGCGCTGCGCTTCGCAAGTTGATCTTCGAGGTTCCCGAAGAACGCCGCTGGCTGGAGGCCCTCCTGCATCCACTGATCGGCGAGGAAATCGCTCACCACCTGGCGCTGGCAAAATCGCCTTATGCAATTCTGGTTTCGCCGCTGCTGATCGAGTCCGGGCAATACGCCATGACCCAACGGGTGCTGGTGATCGATGCGCCCGAACAATTGCAGATCGAACGCACCCTGCAACGTGACCAGACCAGCGAGCAGCAAGTCCAGGCGATCCTCAAGGCCCAGTCCAGCCGCCAGGATCGCGTGAGCCATGCCGACGACGTCGTGGTCAATGACCGCGACCTTGCCTGGCTGAACAGCGAGGTCGAACGCCTGCATCACTTTTATCTTTCTTTGCGTGGAGGCCAGTCATGAGCCAACCAACAACCGTCGAATGCCCAACCTGTGGCGCCCCCGTGGAATGGACGGCCGAGAGTAAATTCCGACCATTCTGCTCCGACCGCTGCAAACTGATCGACCTGGGTGCCTGGGCGTCCGAAGAGCACAAGATTCCAGTGGCTCCCGATGCCGAGGACGAGATGTTCAGCGGCGACTTCGACCCGCGTCATTGATCCCGACTGCGGCGATTTCAGGCCTTGATCCGGATCAAGGCTTGGAGTCGTCGTCTTTCCACGGTGCCGAGAGGTAGCGGGTGCGGTTGAACGTCTCCAGCCATTCCGGGCAGAACACCACCAGCGCACTGACCACCATGCCGTTGATAAACGCCTCGGGAAAGATGATCAGCCACAGGTAACCGACAAAATCCTCGAGCCAGTACGGCATGGCAAACAACTCGTCGTACCACAACACCGTGAGCGCCAGCACCAGACACAGCAACGCCGAAAGTGCCGCGGCAAAGAAACCGGAGACGAAGATGTACACGAAGAGGTTTTTTGGCTGCGCACGCTCCACCAGAATCGCGCAGCATTCAGTGACCAGTACCGGCAACAGAATGAACAGCGCGCCATTCACTCCCATCGCCGTAAGGTCCTGACGCCCCAGCAGCACCAGCCCCGCTTGCGCCACCAGCCCGCCAACGATCGCCAGCGGCCAGTCCAGCAGCAGGGTCACCGCCGTCATGCCGATAAAGTGATATGAAACGCCAGTATCGAAATCCCGCCGCACCAGCCACAGCATAAACAGCGCAAATACCGTCCCGAACAGCAAATGCTGGCGCCGACTGTCGGTGAACAGCTCAACCCATGGGGCGCGGCAGACCGCCCAGATCAGCACTGGCAGGTAAATCAGCCAGCCGACTGACAGCGTTTCCAGTGTCAGCAGCTCTGCACCAATCATGTGGCCAATCCTCTGTCCTTCACCGCAGACTCCCTGGTTGTTCAGGCCCGATACCCGGCAGTCTACTACGGCGGCAAAGTTGCTCCAGCCGA
>NZ_AKJL01000334.1 GCF_000282355.1 Pseudomonas sp. GM49 | reverse complement strand
CGTCACGCTCGACCAGCTCCGGGCCGTGGTGCATCCCAACGCCACCAATCCCGATGACTCGACGAGCCTGACCGCGGACAACCTGGTGACGTTGACCGCGACCATTACCGACAAGGACGGCGACAGTGCCCAGGCGACCCTCAACATTGGACAGAATCTGGTGTTCAAGGACGACGGGCCGAGCATCAGTACCACCGGCGTGGAGCCGACGCTGACGGTGGACGAGACAGTACTGGGCACCGACGCCAATCAGAGCTTTGCCGCCAACTTCAATTCGGCGTTTGGCGCCGATGGTGCCGGCACCCTGAGCTATGCGCTGGGCGTGGTGGCTGGAGCCTCCGGGCTGACCGACACGGCCACGGGCCATGCGGTGAACCTGTCACTCAACGGCACCGTGGTCGAAGGCCGCACGGCCACGAGCGACCTGCTGGTGTTCACGGTCAGCGTGGCCGCCAATGGTGTCGTCACACTCGACCAACTCCGGGCCGTGGTGCATACAGACGCCAGCAATCCCGATGATTCGACGAGCCTGACCGCGGACAACCTGGTGACGCTGACAGCGACCATTACCGACAAGGACGGCGACAGTGCCCAGGCAACCCTCAACATTGGACAGAACCTGGTGTTCAAGGACGACGGGCCGAGTATCACCACCACCGGCACGGAGCCAACGCTGACGGTGGACGAGACGGTGCTGGCGACCGACGCGACCCAGAGCTTCGCCGCCAACTTCAATTCGGCGTTTGGCGCCGATGGTGCCGGCACCCTGACCTACGCGCTGGGCGTGGTGGCCGGGGCTTCCGGGCTGACGGATACGGCCTCGGGCGAGGCGGTGAACCTGTCGCTCAATGGCACCGTGGTCGAAGGGCGTACGGCCCTCAGCAGCCTGCTGGTGTTCACGGTCAGCGTCGCCGCCGATGGCAGCGTCACGCTCGACCAGCTCCGGGCCGTGGTACATCCCGACGCCAGCAATCCCGATGACTCGACGAGCCTGACTTCGGACAACCTGGTGACACTGACCGCGACCAAGACCGACGGGGACGGCGACAGCGCCCAGGCGACCCTCAATATCGGGCAGAACCTGGTGTTCAAGGACGACGGGCCGAGCATCACCACCACCGGCGCAGAGCCGACGCTGACGGTGGACGAGACGATTCTGGCGACCAACGCGACCCAGAGTTTCGCCGCCAACTTCAACTCGGCGTTTGGCGCCGATGGGGCGGGCACACTGACCTATGCGCTGGGCGTGGTGGCCGGAGCCTCCGGCCTGACCGACACGGCCTCGGGCGAGGGGGTGAACCTGTCGCTCAACGGCACTGTGGTCGAAGGCCGTACGGCCACGGGCAACCTGCTGGTGTTCACGGTCAGCGTGGCCGCCAA
>NZ_AKJL01000333.1 GCF_000282355.1 Pseudomonas sp. GM49 | reverse complement strand
CCGTTGCCGTTGAGGAAGTCGTTACCCGCGCCACCCCCGATCGTGTTGGCGAGCTCGTTGCCGATGCCCGCAAAGTTGCCGCTGCCGCCGAAAAACAGATTTTCGACGTTGGCACCCAGGGTGTAGCTCGCAAGCGAGGTCCAGACCGTGTCGCTGCCGGAACCGGCGAGCTCGGCCACCACGTCCCCAAGGTCGGCGACTTCGTAGACATCGTCGCCAACACCGCCGAACATCGTGTCGGCACCGCCACCGCCGAGTATCGTGTCGGCACCGCCGCTGCCGCCGAGGAAGTCGTTACCCGCGCCACCCCCGAGCGTGTTGTCGAGCGTGTTGCCGCTGCCCGCAAAGTTGCCGCTACCGCCGAAAAACAGATTTTCGACGTCGGCACCCAGCGTGTAGCTCGCAAGCGAGGTCCAGACCGTGTCGATGCCGGCACCGGCGAGCTCGCTCACCACGTCCCCAAGCTCGGTGACTTCGTAGACATCGTTGCCGCCACCGCCGGCCATCGTGTCGGCACCTGCGCCACCGATGAGGAGGTCGTTACCCGCACCGCCCACGAGCGTGTTGTCGAGCACGTTGCCGGAGCCCGCAAAGTTGCCGCTGCCGCCGAAAAACAGATTCTCGACGTTGGCACCCAGCGTGTAGCTCGCAAGCGAGGTCCAGACCGTGTCACTGCCGGAACCGGCGAGCTCGGTCAGCACGTCCCCAAGGTTATCGACTTCATAGGTATCGTTGTCGACGCCACCGACCATCGTGTCGGCACCTGCGCCACCGATGAGGACGTCGTTACCTGCGCCACCGACGAGGACGTCATTACCCGCCCCCCCCACGATCGTGTTGGCGAGCGTGTTGCCGGTGCCCGCAAAGTTGCCGCTACCGCCGAAATACAGATTCTCGACGTTGGCACCCAGGGTGTAGCTCGCAAG
>NZ_AKJL01000332.1 GCF_000282355.1 Pseudomonas sp. GM49 | reverse complement strand
TCAGACCCGTTCGCTGGCGCGCACGACAAACTTCTTGTGCTCCGCCACATCCGCCGAGAGCGCCGCGACGTCGGTGTAGAACTGCTCGTACCAGCGGCGTAACTGGTAGACCGGACCGTCGCCGTCACACAGCAGCGGGTTGTCGACGCGAGTCTTGCTGTGCCAGATCGCCACGTCTTCGTAGAAGGCTGCCTGGGCCTGTTGCACGTAGGCCTTGGCCATCGCCTGGTTCTGCTCCTCGCTGAGCCCCGGGATCTTCTTCACCAGCACGCCGTAGCGCAGGGTGAAGCTGCCGAGGTCGATCGGCACGTGGCAGTTGAGCAGGATCGAATGGATCGGCTGGCCGTTCATGGCGCCGTTCATTTCGGTGATCTGATAGGCCGGGCCGAAGTAGGTGGCTTCGGTGGTCAACAGGCTGTCACCGGACAGACGCTCGCTGCGGGCACGCATGATCTGGGTCGCCAGGTGGCCTTCGAAGACGTTGATGAACTCATCAACCGGTGCACCGTGCACGGTGCCGAAGTGCGCCATGTCGGCGATGTTGTCGATCAGTTCGCGGCAGTTGGTGTCAATCTGCAACTCGGCGACTTCCCAGGAAGCCCACTCGTCGCTGAAGCAGGCGTCGATGCGCGGGATGCGTTGTTCCGGAAGCGGCGGGTTGCCTTCGGGGTCATTCCAGACGAACAGCAGCTGGTTTTCCTCCATGATCGGCCAGCTTTTGATTTTGGCTCGTGGCGGAATGCGTTTGGCGTAAGGGATGTCGTCGCAGACGCCGTCGGCGCCCCAGCGCCAGGCGTGGAACGGGCAGCGGATCGAGTTGCCTTCGACGCAACCGGTGCTGAGGTCGGCGCCCATGTGCGGGCAGTAGCCATCCAGAATATGCAGCTCGCCGTCTTCACCCTGGTACGCCACCAAACGGGTGCCGAACACCTCCAGGCGATGGGCCTTGCCGTCGCGGTATTGCGCGGCCAGGCCCAGGCAATGCCAGCCGCGGGCGTAGCGGTCTTCCAGTAATTTGGCTTCGATGCGGTGCAGGGTACTCATCTTATTATTCTCCCAAGGGATCACGGGGTTGGCGCATGTAAGGGATTCTGCCGGCCCTGTAAAAGCGGGCATCGTCTGAATGGACGATGGCTGCTTTAAGCAGGCCCGCTCTACTGGCGCCATTGGACCCATGGCAGGAGTTGGCGATGAGTAATGAACAAGGGCCGGTAGCGGTGATTACCGGGGCCGCCAGTGGTATTGGCCGTGGCCTGGCCGAACACGCGGCGACGCTGGGCATGCGCCTGGTGCTGGCGGATCGGGATGCAGCGGGCCTGCAAGCCCTGTGCGACGAACTGAAGGCCAGCGGTGTGCAAGCAATTGCCTGCGTCACCGATGTCGGTGATGTGACGCAGGTCGAGCGCTTGCGCGATCAAGCGGTCGCGCACTTTGGCGGGGTCGACCTGCTGTTCAACAACGCTGGGGTGATGCAAACCGGCTTCAGTTGGGAAATCACCGAGGCGCAATGGCAGCGTATGCTCGACGTCAACCTGAGCGGAGTGATCAACGGCATTCGCAGTTTCGTGCCGCTGTTGCTCAGCCAGGGCCGGGCGGCCCATGTGATCAATACCGCATCCCTTGCCGGGCTGGTCAGCAGCCCGCTGATGGCACCGTACAACGTGACCAAGCAGGCGGTGGTCGCGCTCTCGGAAACCCTGCATTACGAACTTGCCATGCTCGGTGCGCCGGTGTCGGTTTCGGTGCTGTGCCCGGGGCCGGTGGCCAGTGAAATCATGGCGTCGAACCAGGTGGTGGACACTGCCGGATCCGACTTCAGCCAACTGCTCGACAGCACCATTCGCCAGGGCATGACCCCAGCTGAACTGGCCGCGCAAGTGTTCGCCGCCGTCGCGCAAAAACGCTTCTGGATCCTGCCTCACAAGGGTTTCAGACCGGCCCTTGAGCGCCGGGTACAAAGCATCCTGGGCGAGACCAATCCGCAGTTTCAAATGGCCGACGTAGAGGACGATGCCCATGCCGCTCGATAAGCAGATCGCTGGGGTTCTCCAGCAATTTCGCGACCTCCCGGAACCCGATTTCAGCCAGGTCGATGCCGCTCAGTACCGGCAGTTCTCCGATAACCTGCTGCCGGCCATCCCCGGCGATCCGATGAGCGAGGTGCGCGATCTGAAAGTGGCCGGCGCGGACGGTGATCTGGACGCACGGCTGTACCGGCCATCGGAAGCGCCCGACCTGCCGTTGCTGGTGTTTTTCCATGGCGGCGGATTTGTCATGGGCAATCTCGATACCCACGACAATCTCTGCCGCTCGCTGGCCCGCCAGACCGAGGCGGTGGTGGTGTCGGTTGCCTACCGATTGGCGCCTGAACACAAATTTCCGGTCGCACCGCTCGATTGCTATGCGGCGACCTGCTGGCTGGTGGCGCATGCAGCCGAGCTTGGCTTCGATGGCGGCCGACTGGCCGTGGCCGGCGACAGTGCGGGTGGCAATCTGGCACTGGCGGTCAGCCAATTGGCGGCGCAACGCAAGGGACCGAAGATCAGCTATCAATGCCTGTTCTACCCGGTCACCGATGCCGGTTGTGACAGTCAGTCCTTTGAGGAATTCGCCGAAAGTTATCTGCTTTCCGCCAAGGCGATGCGCTGGTTCTGGCAGCAATACCTGCAAGAGGATGGACAAGCGGATGATCCGCTGGCCTCGCCGTTGCGAGCCGAAAGCCTGGCAGGCTTGCCGCCGACCACGTTGTTCACCGCCGGGTTCGATCCGCTGCGGGACGAGGGCGAGGCATTGGCCGAGTGCCTGCGCGAAGCCGGTGTGCCGGTGCGCGCGCAGCGTTACGAAGGCATGATTCACGGCTTTATCAGCATGACACCTTTTGTTGAAGCCGCAGCCCAAGCGTTGTCAGAGGCTTGCGCCGATCTGCGTGGAGCACTCCAATGAGCAGCCTGGCTTTCAACACAGTGCCGCAACTGATCGAGGCCATTGGTGCAGGTCACATGGTGGTGATCACCGACGACGAAAACAATGGCGAAGGCTCGTTGCTGATGGCCGCCGAACAGGCCGGGGCCGAGGCCGTCACCTTCATGGCGGTGCAGGCACGCGGGTTGATTTGCCTGGCCCTGACCGAGCAGCGCTGCCGCGCGCTGGGCCTGGACCTGATGGTGCCCAACTCCCGGGCGCAACACGGCGTGGGTTTTACCCGTTCGATCGAGGCGGCCACCGGGGTGTCTACCGGCATTTCGGCGGCGGACCGGGCGCGGTCGATCCAGGTGGCGGTCGACCCGGCCAGCGGCCCGGCGGACCTGGTGCAGCCGGGGCACATTTTCCCGGTGCAGGCCTTGCCCGGTGGCGTGATGCAGCGGGCCGGGCATGTCGAGGCCGCTTGCGACCTGACACGACTGGCGGGGCTGCAGCCGGCGGCGACCCTGGTGGGGATTCTCAACGAGGACGGCGAGCTGGCCCGTGGCGCCGAGTTGCATGAGTTCGCCCAACTTCATGGCTTGCGCATCGGCAGCATTGCCGACCTGATTCACTACCGCATCCTGCATGAAGGCACGATCGAGCGCGGCGACGAGTACCCGTTGCACACCCGCCACGGCGAGTTCCAGGTGACGACCTATCAGGACACCTACCAGGGCGCGTTACACCTGGCACTGGTCAAGGGGCGGATCGACAGCAGTCAGCCGGTGCTGGTGCGGGTGCAAAGCATCGAGACATTGCGCGACGTTCTGGGGTGTGAAAGCGAAGGCGGGTCGCAGCAGTGGACCCTCGAACGCTCGCTGGCGAGCATCGCCGCCGCCGGTAACGGCGTACTGGTGTTGCTGGCTCAAAAGGAAACCGCCGACGGCGTGCTCGAGCAGTTGCGCCAGCGTAGCGGCGGCAAGCTGCGTACGCCGCAGTTTCCGCAACGGACCCTGGGCATCGGCGCGCAGATCCTGCGCGACCAGAACGTACGAAAAATGCGCCTGATGAGTTCGCCGGTGCCGTACAAGGCCGTGTCCGGGTTTGATCTGGAGGTGACGGAGTTTGTGCCGTTTCAACCGGCAGGCTAGAGCCAACACAAAAATCTGTGGGAGCGAGCTTGCTCCGGGCGGCGTTCCGACGATGGCGGTGTGTCAGTCGACAACTATTTTGAATGTGCTGGCCTCATCGCGAGCAAGCTCGCTCCCACAGTAATTTCGGTTGTCCGCAGATTTTGCGTACACCCCCTCACCCTGTGGGAGCGAGCTTGCTCGCGATGGCTATCTATTGGTCACATCCAGTTAACAGTCGATCCCATGCCCAAACACTCACCGGTCTAGCCTTACTCCTGAATTCACCATGGAGAGGGCAAAGGAATGCCTGATTTACCTGCTTCATATCGTCTGCGCATCGGCCGCTATGCCGAGCCCAACAGGGTTTACCTGTTGACGAGCAACACGCTGAATCGAGAACCGGTCTTCAAGGATTTCGGTTTGGGCAGGCTGGTCGTTAAGCAATTTCAATTTGCACAGGAACAATACTGGGCGAACTCTTTGGCCTGGGTTGTCATGCCCGATCATTTTCATTGGTTGATCGAGCTGAAGCAGTGCTCTCTTAGCGAACTGATGCAAAAAACCAAATCATTGAGTACGCGGGCCGTGAACATGTCCGTCGGACGTAGAGGCAGTCTTTGGCAGCAGGGCTATCACGATCGGGCACTGCGGCGGGATGAGGACTTGGTGAAGCTGGCTCGATATGTCGTTGCCAATCCATTGCGAGCTGGGTTGGTTGGGAAGCTTGGCGATTATCCGCTGTGGGATGCGATATGGGTTTGATCCGGAACCGGGTTGCCGCCATCGTCGGAACGCCGCCCGGAGCAAGCTCGCTCCCACAGTAGATTTGGCTGTTCGCAGATGCTGCGTACACCTGATAACCCTGTGGGAGCGAGCTTGCTCGCGATGGCGGTGTGTCAGCCGACAACTATTTTGAATGTGCTGGCTTCATCGCGAGCAAGCTCGCTCCCACAATGTTTTTTGGATACCCGTAGATGTTGCGTACACCCGCTAACCCTGTGGGAGCTCGCTCCCACACTAATTTTGGGTTGTCCGCAGATGTTGCGTGCGCTCGCTTTGGCTTAAGGCTTGATGCTGCTCAACATCTTCCTCGCCTGATCCTGCACCGCCTGCGGTGCCGTCATGTTGCCGTCGATCACAGTGATCACTGCGTGGCCTTGCCACAGTTGATAGGCATCGGCCTTTTGCTGGGCTTGGGTCGGTGTCGACGGGGTGGTCAGGTTGACGTGGACCACGCCGTCGGTGCCGCGCTGGGCGGTGAAGTTCACCCGATCCCAGTTGCCTATCGGGGCAAAGCTCACGCCTTTGACTTCATCGGGTTTCAGGGGTGGGTAGTTGAGGTTCAGGCCGCTGACGCCCGGCAGACCGAGCACATTCAAATCACACTGATGTTTGTTTCTGGCGCAGGCCTGTTTGGCTTCGGTGCCGGCCAGGCTCGCCTGCTCTATGACCTTCACGGCAAAACGCGCCGTGTCATCCATGGCGCCGAGGGTCTTGCGGTAGCCGGCCTGTTGGTCGCGGATGATCAGGTCCATGTCGATACCCGTGGACACCGCCACCGCCGCAATCCCCTTGAACATCGCCCGCACAGCCGCGTTGAGAGTGCCGGACATCTGCGTCAGCGGGCCGACGTTTTCGCCAAAGTTGCTGCCGGACACCACCAGGTCTGGCGGCGAGTCCTTGAGGATCACGTCGAGGCCGACGTTGACTGCATCCACCGGCGTGCCAATGGCGGAAGTCTTGCCGGCGGGCGGGGCGTAGCCTTCCGGCGGCCCGACGCAAAAGCGCCCCGGCGCCAGCTCGGTCACCGCCAGGGCCTGGCCGGGTACGACCACGCTGGCGGCACTGATGCCGCTGCTGTCGTTCAACGGGCCGACCAGGGTGACCTTGTGCCCGGCCGCGGTCAGGGCGCGGTACATCGCATCGATGCCTGGAGCGCGGCAGCCATCGTCGTTGGTCAGCAGGATGTTCAGGGCGTTGGCTTGCATCGACAGGCCAACGCTGGCCATGGCGATGATGCCGGTGAGAAGTTTGTTCATGGGAATTCTTCCGTGGAAGGAGCGAATTTTACAAAGCATGACGCCCCGACCGAATGAATCGGTCGGGGCGTCATGGGTTTAGCGGGTGCCGAGTTTGCGCAGGTTGCCAGGGGTGAATTCGTCGTCGGTGAAGGCGGTGGCGTTGAGCTTGGCCGGTTTCTGATTGACCAGCATGCGGTCAACCAGGTAAGAGCCGGCGATCAGGTCGTGGTAGATACCGAGGCGAGCGTGGTAGCGCTGCATCTCGTAGGCGTAGATCGAGGTCTGCATGTTGGTGCGCCACAACTGGCCACGGCTGTCGTAGTTGTCGGCCATGGTCGCGGACCAGGTGTCCTCGTCCAGGTACATCACGCGCTTGGCGTAAACGTGGCGGGCACCTTCCTTGAGGTTGGCCTGCAACACCCAGACGCGGTGTTTCTCGTAGCGCATGTACTGCGGATCGACGTGGCCGGTGGTGTCCAGGATCTGGTCGGTTGTTATGCTGGGGTCGTCGATCTTGTAGTTGTGGTACGGGATGTAGATTTCCTTTTTACCGACGATGGTCCAGTTGTAGCGGTCCGGCGCACCGTTGAACAAGCGGTCTTCGTCGTACACGCGAAAACCTCCAGCGCCGGTTGGTGAGTCATAACCCACGGTCGGCGCGCGACGTACCCGGCGTTGGCCCGGGCTGTACTGCCAGGCCTGGCGCGGGGAGGCAGTCGGGTTGATGAACTCGTGACCGACCACGATCTCGCCTTTCTTGCGTACCGGTTCCAGTGTGGTGATCATGAAGTGGGTGAACACACCGTTGGCGGTATCCAGGGTTTTGTCCGGGGTCGACCAGATCGAGAAGATCTTGTAGTCGACCTCTTCCAGTACCTTTTCCTTGTTGGAGTACACCACTGCCTGGCCGTAGTTGGCCTCTTCAGTGCTGGCGCGCCCCTGCAAGGTATGGTTGAACATCAACTCGCTGCCGTTCTTCGGGATCGGGAATGGCGAGGCACCCCAGGCGTTTCTGGTGTCGTTGTTGTCATTGTCGAGTTCGGCAGTGACGGCGTTTTTCTTGACCTGGTCTTCCAGGCGCTGATCGAGGCGGAAGTCGCGGTGGCTCGGGTACACCGGGATCTTGAACGTATCAGGGTAACGCTTGAGCAGCGCTTTCTGGCCATCGGTCAGGTTATCGGCGTACTTGTCCATGTTCTTCGAATCGATCACGAACAGCGGTTTTTCCGCGGCGTACGGGTCCGGATACGGGGTGCCGGGGCCGGCGTATTTGAGTCCCGGTGGCAGACCACGCCATTTGCCGGTCCAGGCCGGGATGCTGCCGTCGGCGTTGCCGGCTTTTTCGGCGCCCATCGGGGTCAGGTCCTGGCCCAGGCGGGCGGCTTCTTCGGGGCTGACCTTGGCGTAGGCCAGGCCACTGCCGAGCAGGCCGACGGTCAGCGCCGTGCTCAATAATGTTTGGGTGAATCTGGACATGCTGTGCTCCTCCGACAGGGGAATCAGAACCGGTACTTGAAGTTGAGCGCGACGTTGTCGCGGTCAGCCAACGGGCTGTTGTTGGCATTGCCGAGGTAGGCGTTGTAGCGGGCCTCGACGGTGAAGTTGCCCAGGTAACGCCAGGAACTGCCGATACTGGCGCGGTTATCGTTCTGGCCAGCGTTGATCGAGCCGACCATCGAGCTGTCGCCGTGGGCGGCGGCGCTGAAGGTGACAGGCACCGACATGTCCCAACCGCTGAACACGTCGTTGTAGTCAAAGTTCGCCTGCACCGTGTAGCCCCAGGCATCGCGGTCATAGACCAGGCTGTCGGTGCCCGGCAGCGCGAAGCCAGGGGCCAGGGTCACTGGCTGCGACTTGTCGTTGCTGATCACGGTGTTGTAGACCACCTCACCGGTCAGGGTGGTGTTGTCGGCGAAGGAGGTCGGGCCGAGCACGTAGATCATTGACGTTTGCGCTTGTACGGTCTTGCCACGCACGGGGCTGGAGAAACCGTTGTCGACCATCACCGGCGTACCGTCGCGGTAGCTGACTTCACCGGCCCAGCTGACGTCACCCAGCACGGTGGCGAAGCTCGCGCCGAACAGGTCGATGTTGTCGAAGTAGCGCACCTGGTAGCGTCCCAGGGTCGAGGCGAAGTCCAGCGACGGGGTCTTGTCGTGATAGCGCGAGTAGTAGATGCCGAACTCGGTGTTGTTCAACGACTCGGCGGCGTAGGTGAAGGCCAGACCGTACTGGCCGCTGTCGCTCGGCTTGTCGTCCTTGAGGCGGGTGACGAATCCGGAGGCGTCGTTGAAGCCGCCCTCATCGATGAAGTCGGTGGTGGAGAAGTAACTACCCACGCCGAACAGCTCGGTTTTCTCCCACTTGTATTGGTAGTAGGCCTGGATACCCAGGCTTTCGGTCAGGGCGAACTGGGTGAACAGTTGGCCGACCGGCAGCAGGATTTCCTTGACCTCGACACCGGGGGTAGTCGCCTTGGTCGCGTCCACCGGGCTCTGGGCCGCGGAAATACCCGGATAGAACAGGCTTTCACCCCAGCTCACCACCTGGTTGCCCAGGCGCGCGTTGAGGGCATGGCCGCTCACGTCCCAGTTTCCATAGGCGTAGTAGTCGAGCATGCGCAATTCATTGCGATGCTGGTCGATGGTGTCCTGGGAGAAACGGTCGGGTTTGCTGCAATGGCCGCCGGCGAAGCAGTTCGAGGTGCCGGTGGTGTTGTCGTTGTCCTGATCGTAGACGTTGTCGTAGAAACCGGTTGCCCGGACAAACACGCCGTAGTCGTCCTGCCACTTGATGTTGGCTTCGGTGAGAAAACCACTGCGATTGTTGATCAGGCTGCCTTTGTCGAAGGCGTTGTCGCCGTCGTTGCCGTTGGCATTGGCGGTCAGCTTGTGATCGCGAGACTCGGTCCGCCAGGCGAGGCTGTAGGTCAGTGTGGTGTCCCAATCGATGCTCAAGTCTTCGCTCGGCTGAAAGCTCATGGCGTTAACGTGAGCGCTTAATCCGCCAGCCAGCAACAGCAAAGCCAGCTGTACGCGAGGGTGCTGTGTTGGTGGGGCGATTATTGTTTTTATCATGTCGTCCTCATGGCCCAGGTCAGACCTGCCCGACCTGCATTTCAGGGGGGTGATTGGTGCTGTGGGCGACTATGGAGTCACGACTTGCACGCAACATCGTCCAAGCGGACTAAGCGATTTGTACGGGGCGACCACAGTCCAGGCCTTAGTCTTTTCGGACGATGAACACCGGGCGCGTGCGGCCAACAATCCCGAGACCGACTGCACCGGGCGAAGATCCGGCGGTGGCGGTTTCTGCCTGATGGGCGCTGAGCAAGGGTGATCGCATGAACGCTGCCGGGATCAAATGGGACGAGTGCTGTGATGTATTGGTGATTGGCTCGGGAGCCGGTGGCATGACCGCTGCGCTGCGCGCCCATGACCTGGGCCTGAATGCGCTGCTGATCGAAAAGAGCGGCGAGTACGGCGGCACCTCGGCAGTGTCCGGCGGCGGGATATGGATCCCCAACAACCACCGGATCAACGCCATCGGCGGCAGTGATTCGGCGGCCGAAGCGATTGCCTACATCCGCGCAGTGACCCATGGCGAGATTGACGACGGGCGCATCGAAGCCTATGTCGAACACGGCCGGGAGATGGTCGAGTACCTGGAAAAACACACCCGCGTGCGCTTCGAGGCGCAACCGCGCTACGCTGATTACTACCCGGAAGTCGCTGGCGGAAAACCGGGTTATCGCTCGATGGATCCGCAACCGTTTGACGCCGCCGAACTCGGCGAAGAATTCCTGCGCATGCGCGCGCCGTCCCCCGGCACCCTGATGATGGGGCGCATGGCGATGACCATGAAAGAGGCGCAAGTGCTGCTGTGCCGTGGCCCCGGCTGGTTGCGCCTGACCCTGCGGGTGATGTGGCGTTACTGGCGTGATCGCGAGGGTCGACGCTTGTCTCGCCGTGACCGCTTCCTGACCCTGGGCAATGCCTTGATCGGTGCCTTGCGCTGTTCGTTGCAGGATCGCGGCAAATCGCTGTGGCTCAACTGTGCACTCGAAGAACTGCTGCTGGTCGGCGACCGGGTCGGTGGTGCGCGGGTCAATCGCAACGGTCAGCTGCTCAACGTCAAGGCGCGCTACGGGGTGATCGTTGCCGCCGGTGGTTTCGAGCGTAATCAGGCGATGCGCGAGCAGTATCTGCCGCAGCCGTCCCAGGCGAACTGGAGTGCCACGCCGCCCAACAATACCGGCGACGGCATTCGCGCCGGCCAGGCCATCGGCGCGCGAACCGCGTTGATGGAACACAGCTGGTGGGCGCCGACCACTTACGTCAAGGGCGAAGAAAAACAGCGTGCGCTGTTCGTTGAACGCACCCTGCCGGGGTGTGTGATGGTCAACGCGGCGGGGGAGCGTTTCGTCAACGAGGCCGCGCCTTATACCGATATTGTTTACGCGATGTACGCCAACCACCGCGAAGGCGCCGCGAGCGTGCCGTGCTGGATGGTGTTCGACGCCGAGTTCCGGCGCAAATACCCGTGCGGCGCCTTGCTGCCGGGTTATGCCCAGCGCGATTGGCAATTGCCCGAACATCTGCGCGACTACTTCCACAAGGCGTCGAGCCTGGAGGAACTGGCAACGAAAATCGGCGTCGACGGCGCCGGACTTGTCCGCACCGTGCAGCGCTTCAACGGCATGGCCGTGCAGGGTATCGACGAGGATTTCCACAAGGGCGAATCACTGTTCGACCGCTACTACGGCGACCCGAACGTGCAACCCAATCCATGCCTGGCACCGTTGCTCAAGGGACCGTTCTACGCCGTGCGCATCGACGCCGGCGACATCGGCACCAAGGGTGGCTTGCTGACCGACGTGCACGCCCGCGTGCTGCATGAAGACGGAGAACCGATCAGCGGCCTGTACGCCATCGGCAACAGCGCCGCCTCGATGATGGGCCGCACTTATCCAGGTGCCGGTTCGACCATCGGCCCGGCCATGACCTTCGGGTACCTGGCAGCCAATCACATCAAGCGCCAGAGCGAAACCGCTTCGGCGAAAACCTTGTTCGGGAGTGTCGAATGAATCAGCCACGTCAACAGATTGCTGTCGTTACCGGTGCCAGTCGCGGAGTGGGCCAGGGCATCGCCTTGGCCCTCGGGGCGGCCGGCATGATCGTGTACGTCACTGGCCGCGCCCCGGCGCAGGGCGGGTCGAAATTGTACGGACATGCCTTGCGCGGCTCGCTGGAGGACACCGCCGCCGCGATCACCGCCGCCGGTGGGCGCGGTATCGCGGTGGTCTGCGATCACGCCGATGACGCGCAGGTCCAGGCGCTGTTTGCCCGAGTAGAAGCCGAGTGCGGGCATCTGGATTTGCTGGTGAACAACGCCGCGTTCATTCATGACCAGTTGATCGAACCCGGACCGTTCTGGGCCAAACCCCTGGACCTGGTGCGCATTCTTGACGTCGGTCTGCGCTCGGCCTATATCGCCAGCTACTACGCCGCGCCGCTGTTGCTGAAAAGTGCCCAAGGGCTGGTTTGCTTCACTTCGTCATTCGGCGCCGGGTGCTACATGCATGGTCCGGCGTACGGTGCGCAAAAGGCCGGGGTCGACAAACTGGCGGCGGACATGGCGATCGATTTCGAAGGGCAGGGCGTGGCGGCGTTGTCGTTGTGGCTCGGCCCGCAACTGACCGAGCGCACGAAGATTGCCGGCGAACAGCATGGCGAGCAGTACCAGGCGTTTCTCGCCCATGCCGAAACCCCGCAATTCAACGGGCGGGTGATTCATGCCTTGCTCAATGATCCGCAGTTGATGGCGTTGTCCGGACAGACCCTGATCACCGCCGAAATCGCCCCTGGCTACGGCATCAGCGAAGCCGAAGGCCGTCAGCCACCGTCTCACCGCGCCATGCTCGGCGACCCTCGCCAGCAGCATCCGGCGCGGGTGGTCTGACTAATCGGCAAAACTCAAAAAACTGTGGGAGTGGGCTTGCCCTTGATGAGGCCGGCAAAGCCAGCATTGATGTTGGCTGACACTCCGCTATCGCGGGCAAGCCCGCTCCCACAGTTGATCAGTGTCGGACACGAAATCTGTGTGAATCCTCAAATCCTGTGGGAGCGGGCTTGCCCGCGATAGGGCCAGGTCAGTCAACATGGATGTTGAATGTTCTGCCGCCATCGCGAGCAAGCTCGCTCCCACAGAGGTAGTTGTCGACTGAAAAAATGACTGAGTGACCTAAGTCACTCAATCCCCGCTTCAGCCCACTCGCGCAACACATTCTTCGTCACTTTGCCCGCCGCATTGATCGGCATGCTCTGCAGCACCTGCACCCGGCGCGGCACCTTGTAGTTGGCCATCTGCTCACGGCACCAGGCGAGGAATCGGGTTTGCTCGATGTCCATCCCGGGGGCGGGCAGCAGGAACGCCATCGCCACCTCACCCAGACGCTCGTCAGGAATGCCGATCACCGCGGCCTGGGCCACGCCCGGATAGGTCAGCAGGCACTGTTCGATCTCCGCCGGGTACACGTTGAAGCCACCGGTGATGAACATGTCCTTGAGGCGGTCGGTGATGCGCAGGTAACCCTGTTCGTCGAGCATGCCGATGTCGCCGGTGTGCAGCCAGCCGTCGGCGTCGAGAATCTCCTGGCTGGCTTCGGGGTTGTTGAGATACCCCTGCATCAGGTTGTAGCCGCGAATCTGCACTTCACCGGGAATGTTCGCCGGCTGGCTGCGACCACTGTTGCCGACACAGCGTACTTCTACCCCCGGCATCGCCCGGCCGCTGGTGTTGGCGACCAGTTCCGCAGAGTCGCCGGCGCGGCAGATCGTGGCGAAACCGCAGACTTCCGTCAGGCCATACGCGGTGACGATGGTGGCGAAACCCAGTTCGTCGCGCATGCGGTGGATCATCTCCACGGGAATCGCCGCCGCCCCGGTTACCGCCACGCGCAAGGAGCTGAGGTCGAACTCGCTGCGCTGCGGATGGGCCAGCAACGATTGATACAGCGTCGGCGGCCCGGGCAGCACGGTGATGCGTTCGCGCTGCACGCATTCGAGCACGGCCTGCACGTCGAACACTTGCTGCGGCAGGAGGGTGCAGCCACGCATCAGCGCTGCCAGCCAACCGGCCTTGTAGCCGAAGGAATGGAAGAACGGATTGACGATCAGGTAGTGATCGCTTTCGCGCAGCCCGACGATGTCGCTCCAGTCGCGCACGATGCGCAGGTTCTGGCCGTGGCTGGTCATCACGCCTTTGGGCTTGCCGGTGGTGCCCGAGGTGAACAGCACGTCGGACAAGGCCTGCGGGCCAACGCTCTGTTCGCGGGTGCGCAGGGCCAGGTGCGGCACGTCGGTCCCCAGGTCCATAAACCGCTCCCAGGCCAGGGTGCCCGCATTGGCGCCGCGCATGCTGACGATGTGGCGCAGTGCGGGCAGGTCTTCCGACGCCAGCATGCCGGGGTAGTCCGCGCCGAGGAATTCGCCGATGGCAAACAGCACACAGGTGCCGCTTTCGCGCAGGATGTAGCCGGCCTCGCTGCCCTTCATCCGGGTATTGAGCGGTACCAGAGCGGCGCCGACACTTTGCAGGGCGCCGGCGGCAACGATCCATTCCCATACGTTGGGCGCCCAGATCGCCACGCGGTCCCCGACCTGTACGTCGAGGGCCAGCAGTGCGCGGGCAGCCTGGCGGCGCAGTTGGTCCAGTTGTCGGTAGCTGATGACGTGGCCCGCGTCCTCAATGGCCGGGCGGTCGCCGTAGGCCTGGGCAGCGTTGGCGAACAGTTGAGCGATGGTCAGTGCGGTGGCGACAGGCGGCATGGGGCCTCCCCGGTTAGAAGACAAGTACGAAAAAGGGAGTAGGCCGGGCAGGGCGCCCGGCCGGATTGCGAATTACTGGGCGGGCGGGGCGAAACGGCGACCGGCGGAGAAACCACCGTCCACGGCGATCATCTGGCCGCTGACAAAGGACGCTTCGTCCGAGGCCAGGAACAGCGCGACGTTGGCCACTTCTTCCGGTTGCCCGGAGCGGCTGAGCATGTGCTGCGAGGCGAAAAACGCGTGGAACGCGTCATTGTCACGGACCATGCTGGTCATCGGCGTTTCGATCAGGCCCGGGCACAGGCCGTTGACGCGAACGTTGGCGTAGCCGTAGTCGATGGCCATCGAGCGGGTCAGCTGGTTGATGCCGCCCTTGGATACGTTATAGGCCACGTTGCCGTCGCAGCCCTGCAGGCCGAAGATCGAACCGACGTTGATGATCGAGCCGCCGCGTTGCGACACCATCGATTCCAGCGCGTATTTGCTGGTGAGCATGCTGCCGGTCAGGTTGATGTCCATCACCCGTTGCCAGCTGGCGGTGGTGGTCTGGGTCACGCTGCCCTGGTCGGCGACGCCGGCGGCGTTGACCAGTACGTCGATGCGCCCGAAGCGGCTGATGACTTCTTGCATGACCTGCTGCACCTGCGCTTCGTCGCGCACGTCCAGGGTCATGAACAGGCCGGGAAAGTCTGCCGGTGCACTGCCGATGTCCAGCCCGACCACTTGCGCGCCTTCGGCAGCGAAACGGCGCACGCAGGCCAGACCGATACCCGAAGCGCCGCCGGTGACCACCGCGATCTTATTCTGCAAACGAGCCATAACTGCACCTCTTTTGTTGTTGTGGGCTAATGCTGGGGTCGAGTCTAACTGCAGACTTGGCCTGAGTGATCGTCCAATGAGACTAAGGCGACAAAGCCCCGGCCACGCAATGTTGGCCAGTCAAAAGCAACCTGTGGCGAGGGGGCTTGCCCCCGTTGGGCTGCGAAGCGGCCCCAAAATCTTAAAGCGACGACTGCTTCGCAGCCGAACGGGGGCAAGCCCCCTCGCCACAGGTACAGTGTTTGTCTTGAATATCAATCCGGGAATTTCAGGCGTACCCGGGCACCCGTCGGGCGGCTCTGGCAGGCCAGTGTCCAGCCGTCGGCCAGTTCCTTTGGCGTCAGCACGTCGTTGCGCGCCAGTTGGGTTTCACCTTCCTTGACCACGCACATGCACGCGCCGCAAAAGCCTTCTTCACAGGACGATGGCACGTCCAGGCCGGCGGCCTTGCAACTTTGCAGCAGGGTGTCACCGGGTTTGCAGGTAATTTTGTGTTGCTGGCCATCGAGTTCGACGATCAGCGCTTCGCATTGCGATTGCATGGCCGCGGCTCGCGCCACGGCTTCTTCGGCCAACAGTTCATCGGGGTCCGGTGGCGAGACGAAACGTTCGACATGGATCCGCTCGGCCGCTTCGCCCAGTGCCAGCAGCGTGCGCTCCACGGTGTCCATGAACGGCCCCGGCCCGCAGATGAAGTAATCACCGCCGGCCGATCCGCGCAGCAGATGACGGACCTGATGGTCCGTCAGGAAACCCTGCACCGAGTCGAGGACGTGCACCACGTGCAGTTGATCAGGATGCGCCTTGATCAACCGGCACAGCTCGTCCTTGAAAATCACCGATGCTTCATCGCGGTTGGCGTAGATCAATTTGATCGGCCGCCGGCTGCTGTGCAGCACCGATTTGAGAATGGAAAACACCGGGGTGATACCCGAACCGCCCCCGAACAAGACCAGGGGCTTTTCGGTTTCCGCCTGCGGGCTCAGGCAGAAATGCCCGGCCGGTGGCAGCACTTCCAGCCAGTCGCCGACCTGGACTTCGTTCATCCAGTTCGACACCCGCCCACCGTCAACCCGTTTCACCGTGACCTTGGGCAGTGCGTCCGCGAGGGGCGAGCTGGCCATGGAATAGCAGCGGGTCAACAGTTTGCCGGCCAAGGGCACGCGAAAACTCAGGAACTGGCCCGGTTTGTAGCGAAAGCGCTCACGCAGGTTTGGCGGTACGTCCAGCACCAGCGAGCGCGCATCAGCGGTCTCGTCGATCACCGCGCACACTTGCAATGAGACGCTTGCCGCCGTCGATTCAGCCGGAGTCAGGTTCTGTTGTTGCGTGCCCATGTTCACCTCGGCCTCAGAGCCCGCTGATCAGTTGGGCGTTGTCGACGCGGATCTCGGCACCGTTGACGAATCGCGACTCGTCGGCGGCGAGGAACAGCACCACATTGGCAATGTCCCGTGGCGCGGCCATGCGGTTCATCGGATCCTGGTCCAGTGCTTCCTGCGGGATCGGCTGACCACCGGCCAGGGCCTGGGTCATCGGCGTGTTCACGCCATCGGGGTGCACGCTGTTGCAGCGGATGCGGTAGCCCTGCTGCTTGCAGTGCAAGGCAATGGAGCGGGTCATCGCCGCCACTGCGCCTTTGGATGCCGAGTAAGCGCAGAACATCGGCATCGCGCCCAACGCGGCCACCGACGACATGTTGATGATCGAGCCGCCACCGGTTTCCTTCATGGCCTGGATCGCGTACTTGCAGCCGAGGAAGTAGCCTTCGCCGTTGATCTTCTGCACCTTCTGCCACAGCTCAAGGGTGGTGTCCTCGATGCTGCCCACCGCCAGGATCGCGGCGTTGTTGACCAGTACGTCGAGGCGGCCGAAGTGTTCCACGGTGGTCTTGACCACGTGTTGCCAGTCGCTTTCGCTGGCGATGTCGTGGCGGATGAACAGCGCGTTGGCGCCGATTTCCGCAGCGGCCTGGCGACCGGCCTCTTCATTGAGGTCGGTCAGTACCACTTTGGCGCCTTCGCGGGCCAGCAGCAGGGCGTCTTCGCGACCGATGCCGCTGGCGGCGCCGGTGATGATGCAGACTTTGCCTTCTACACGTTGCATTGTTGTTCTCCTGATCGTGCGGTTTGAAGTGCGAATTGGTCGGCCACGTGGGCAGCAGCCCTGCGACCGGAATAGATGCAATCGGCCAGTGACAGGCCGGAGACATACAGGTTGGAGGCGACCCCGACCGCGTTGCGGCCGGCGCTGTACAGGCCGTTTATTGGCTGGCCGGCATGGTCCAGCACCCGACCGCTGGCCTCGCAGACTTTCAACCCGCCCAGGGTGATGACCGGGCAGGGGAAGAGTTTGCTGGCGAATGAAAGATCGAGGGCGTACCACGGGCCCTGGTCGAGGTTGGCGAGCATCGCCGCGGATTTGCCGAACTCGTCGGCCAATTCGCCTCGCGCCGCGCGGCTGTAACGTTCGACGCTCTGACGCAGCAGTTCCGGCGGCAGATTGCAGCGTTTGGCCAACCCGGCCAGGCTGCTGCTGCGTTTGGCGTTGAACAGCAAATTGAGCAGCACCGGCAGGCGCTGGAAATTCCACACTTTGCCGGGGCCTACCTGACCGAGTGCTTCTCGAACCAGCGCGCGGTTGAGCACCAGAATGGCGCGACCGTCCTGTTCTTCGACCATGGCGTGGCCGAGGGTCGCGCCGTAGATTTCTTCGTTGGCGTAACGTTGTCCGCGGGCATTGACGATCAGCCCGCGGGCCCAGGCCAGTGGCGGGTTGATGAAACGCCAGGCGCTGACCTTGTGCATCCGCGCCACGCTGCCACCGGCGCTTTGGCCCAGGGCGATGCCGCTGCCGTTGCACCCGGTGGCGCCCAGCGGCAAACCGGCCAGGTACTGCGGCGCGTGCTGGCGCACCAGTTCGCGATTGAAAATAAAACCGCCGCTGCTCAGCAACACCGCCTGCTCGGTACGAATCAACTGGCGTATGGCGCTGGTCTGTTCGATATGGCGCTGACGGGCGCGCAAGCGGTCGGCCAACGCCGGAGCGTACATATGAAAGGCCGCGGCCCAGCGCGACAGACGTGAATGTTGTTTGGCTGCGCGGCTAGCCGACGGCAACTGCCAGGCTTCGACGCCGATGACCTTGTCGTCTAGGTCAAGCACCAGCCGCCGCACTTCGCACTGGCTGCGCAGGCGTGCGCCGTGGCGCAAGGCGCTGGCCTTGAGCGGGGCGAACAGACTGGCGCCGGACATGCCCGGGCCTTTGGTACGATGGCCGCGGGGCGCCGGCTTGGCGCTGGCGGCATAGGCCGGTACGGCTTCGTTGCCCGAGTAATAAAGGTAGTACTGGTCGCTCGGGTACGAGGTCTTGTGCGGCGGTACGCTGGCTTCGAAGGCCGCGCCTTGTCGCTCCAGCCAGGCCAGTTGCTCGCGGCTGCCTTCGCAGAAATCCCGTAGCGTCTCGGGGCTGACGGCCTCGCCAACTTCCTGTCGCAGGTAATTGAACATCGCCTCGCTGGTGTCTTTATAACCAGCCTGACGCTGATACGGCGTACCGCCGCCGGCGTAGACCACGCCACCGCTGAGTGCCGTGGCGCCGCCGCCTTCGAAGCGATCCAGTGCGAGCACCGACAGGCCGCGAGTGCTGGCTTCGATAGCGGCACAGGCGCCGGCTCCGCCAAACCCGACGATCAGCAAGTCGCAGCGGTCATCCCATGGCAACTGGTCGGCGCTGTTCACTCGCAACGCCGTCAACCGGTTCAGGCTGTCCATGTTCGGGCCTCAGCCAGCCGCAGCGAGAGAAGGTGCTGGTTTGGCGGTGGTGGTGTAGCTGCCGTCGAGGTAGACCAGCGGGGTGATGGCGTCAGTGGTGTGGATCTGCAGGATGCGTCCGATGAACACGGTGTGGGTGCCGTAGCTGAAGTGGCCGTCCTGACGGCAGAGGATCGCCGACTGTGCGTCACCCAGGTAAGGGATGCCGCCGGGGCTGGTCAGCCAGTTGCCACGGTCGAAGCGTGCTTCACCCTTTATCGCGCCGCTGCACAGGTTGGCCAGGTCTTGTTGTTCTACGCCGAGGATGTTCACGCAGAAGTCCGCGCCGGTCGCCAGTGCGGCGTGGGGTGAGGCGGTCTTGTTGACGCAGATCAGCAGCGATGGCGGTTCGGTGCTCAGGGAATCGACCGCGGTGGCGGCCATGGCGAAGCGTTCGGAGCCGTTGCTGGTGCTGATAATGGTGACTGACTTGGCCAGGCGGCGCATGGCCTGGAGCATGTCGGCTTTGAGGTTGGCGTCGTTCATCGCACTGGGCCTTTTTGTTGGTTGGGGAGTGCGATGGATTCTTGCTCTGGTGTCTATCTGGAACATCGTCCGAGGGGACTAGGCTTGGGGGGCGTGGTACATATCCGTTGCTGCGGTAACGGCGGCTTATGGTTCCGCTCTTACAGCGGGTCACTTTTGGCAAACGCCCAAAAAGTAACCAAAAGGTCTCGCCCCTGACGTACGGCCCCTCGCTTAGGCTCGGGGTTCCTTCGCTCCGGCATTCATCCGGGGGCATCGCCTCCGGTCGGCTTCGCTCGACCTCCTCTCGATGTGTTCGGCTACGCCGAACGGCGCTGCGCGCCCACCCCCCGGATGAACGCCTCCGCTCAGCCTGCCGAGGGGGCGGGTGGATCAAGATCAAGAGCTGCAGGCGAGCTAACGCTCGGCCTGATGAGTGGTGAAGAACGTGGGGGTATGCCGATCTGCCGTTGCTCTTCTGTAGGAGTGAGCCTGCTCGCGATGGCGGCCTGACAGCCGACCTGGTATTTGCAGATGTCCGCAATCCCTGTGGGAGCTGGCTTGCCTGCGATGGCGGCCTGTCAGCCGACCAATTTCTTCCGAATGTACCCGGCCCAACTGTAGGAGCGAGCCTGCTCGCGATGACGGCCTGCCAGCCAACCAATTGCTTGCAGATGTACTCAGTACCTGTGGGAGCGAGCTTGCTCGCGATGGCGGCCGGCCAGTCGACCAGGTACCGCACAGACGAACGTCCCCAATAACCAGGCCGGCCGGTAGGCCGCCTCGGGTGCCGTAAGGGCGGAACCATAAGCCGCCGTTACCGCAGCAACGGATATGTACCCCTACAAAATAATCATCGCCTGATACATAGCCATCGCGAGCAAGCTCGCTCCCACAGGGATCTTCCGTGGCCACAAGTCCTAAGTAAAACCTGAGATCCAATGCGGCAGCGAGCCTGTCCGCGAAGACGGCCTGTCAGCCAACACGCCCCCTTGCAGATACCCCCCAGATACCTGTTCCCCAAAACCACATGGTCCGTTTGAGGGATGTCCACTCTGTTGCGCATTGCTTGAATGCCAGTGTAGGGGCGCTACACCCGCCCCGTTGCACGCGCGCCCCGGCGGATGGGGTGAACAAAGGAGAACAATAAAAATGCTCAATCAAGACCTGATTCGCCAGCGTCTGAGCCAACGTGCCCGCGAGCTGGTGCCGATCCTGCGTGAGCGCGCCCTGAACGCTGCGCAAGCCGGCCAGTTGCCCGAAGAAACCCTGAAGGATTTCCAGGACGCCGGGTTCTTTCGCATCCTGCAACCGTCCCGCTGGGAAGGCTATGAGCTGGAGCCCAAGGATTTCTTCGAGGTACAGATGACCCTCGCCGAAGGCTGCATGTCCTCGGCCTGGGTGCTGGGGGTGGTGGCGATCCACAACTGGCAACTGGCGCTGTTCGACGACCGCGCCGCGCAGGATGTCTGGGGTAGCGATTCCAGCGTGCTGATTTCGTCTTCCTATATGCCGGTGGGTAAGGTCGAGCGGGTCGAAGGTGGCTTCAAGTTGAGCGGCCGCTGGGGCTTTTCTTCCGGCAGCAAGCATTGCGACTGGGTGTTCCTTGGTGCGCTGGTGCCGCCGGCAGAGGCGGGTGGGGCGCCGGATTATCGGACGTTCCTGGTGCCGCGCAGTGACTATCAGATTCTCGACAACTGGAATGTCATGGGCCTGGAAGCCACTGGCTCCCACGACATTCTGGTGGAGAACGCTTTCGTGCCGGAGTACCGCACCCATCGCGCGTTCGACGGTTTCATGCAGAACAGCCCGGGCAACGAGGTGAACACTGCACCGTTGTTCCGCCTGCCGTTCGGGCAGATTTTCGTGCGTGCGGTTTCGTCGTCCGCCATCGGTGCCCTGCAAGGCGCGGTGGATCAGTTTGTCGAGCACAACCGTGCGCGGGTCGGAGTCAATGACGGTCGCAAAATGGTTCAGGATCCGGCCGCGCAATTGGCGCTGGCCAACGCCATGGTCTGCGTCGATGAATGCAAGACCGTGCTGCTGCGCAACTTCGCCCTGATGCTTGAGCGCGCGCAGAAGGGGGAGCCGTTGAGCATGCCCGAGCGAGTGAAGATGCGTTACGACTCGGCGCTGGTGGCCGACAAGTGCGCCAAGGCCGTTGGCGACCTGATGTTCAACAGCGGTGCTTCGACGATCTTCCGCAGTCATGCGATCAACCGTGCCTTCCGCGACATTCACACCGGTCGCGCCCACGTCGCCAACAGCCCGGCCAAGTACGCCTGGAACCTTGGCGGCGTCAGCATGGGCCAGGACAGCAACGACTTCTTCCTCTGACGCGATGCCCGGCTCTTTACCTATAAATCGGCTAGTCCGTTTGCGTGATTCGAGCGCCCCGTCGATGCACGAGCATTGACGGTAAGGCGAAGGTCTACGGCGCCGACTGCGCATCCAAATAAGCACAAGGATCACCCATGAAATTTTCCCTGATTTACGAAGCCCAGACGGTGGACTCCAGCCGTGAAGGCGACCGCAAGATTTTTGAAGACACGGTCGAACAGGCCGTACTCGCCGACAAGCTTGGCTTCGACACTTTCTGGTGCGTGGAACACACCGCGCTGAGCAACTACTCGCACATGTCCGCGCCGGAAACCATGCTGGCTTTCGTGGCCGGTAAAACCGAGCGTATCGGCATCGGCCACGGCGTGGTCTGCCTGCCTCCGGCGATGAACCACCCGGTGAAAGTCGCCGAGCGCATCGCCACCCTCGATCTGCTGTCCAAGGGCCGTGTGCATTTCGGTGTGGGCAAGGGCGGCACCCAACAGGAAGCCGGCACCTTCGGCTACGACCTGGCGACCTTGCAGCCGCAGATCGACGAGATGATGTACCTGATCCCGAAAATGTTCGTGCAGGATGAAATCGAACACAACGGCGACTTCGTGCAGATCCCCAAGCGTCCGATCCATCCAAAGCCTTACCAGGATCCGCACCCGCCGATGTACCTGGCATGCACCAACACCGAGTCGCTGAAAAACGCCGGCGGTCGCGGCATGGGCGCGCTGGTGCTGGGCTTCGGTGGCCCGGAAGAGATCGCCAAGAAGGTCGAGGTGTATCACACGGCCTACGAAAACCGCGATGAGAAGAAGCAAGTGGGCTTCCGTCCAAACCGTCACATCGCCGCGCTGTGCCCGGCCATCGTGCTGGAAGACAACGCAGAAGCGCGCCGCATTGGCATCCGTGGTCAGCGTTACTTCATGGAATCGTTGGGCTACTGGTACGGCGGTGGCGAGCGTCCGGACCCGGAGAAGTGGAAAGACGACACCTTCGTCGACGGCAACGGCCAGAGCGTGATCAAGTCGCGCTTCGCCTCCGAAGAAGTCAGCGTCGATTTCTCCGACCCCACCATGGCGATGATGAACCCCAACCACGCCTACGGCACCGTCGAGGATTGCATCAATTATGTGCAGCGCTTGATCGATGCCGGCGCCGACGAAATCCTGTTCATCTGCCAGATGGGCACCGTGCCGCAGTGGGCGCAGCTGGAGACCCTGAAGAATATTGGCGAGAAGGTGATCCCGCATTTTCGCAAGGGTTGATGCCCGGACGAAGCTAGCCGGTTAACGAATGTTCTCCATTCGGACCGAACCTGTGGCGAGGGGGCTTGCCCCCGTTCGGCCGCGAAGCGGTCGCAAAACAGGGCTGCACGGTTTTTCAGACATTCCGAGTCGCCCGGTCTTGGGACTACTTCGTAGTCCAACGGGGGCAAGCCCCCTCGCCACAGGAAGTAGCACAAGGCAATTGATCGCTTGTGTCTCAGGCCTGGCACGGACGTCAGGCCAACTTTCCAACGGGTCCCCAAGGCCCGTTTTTTTATGCCTGCCGGATAGGGCATTGACCACTGCATACCCCCTGTGGGAGCGAGCTTGCTCGCGATGGCGGTCTTACATTCAACATCGATGTTGACTGGTATGGCCCCATCGCGAGCAAGCTCGCTCCCACAGGTTTTGGGGACAGCTCCAGCTACCGGTTTGGCCTTTGATCAGCGCCTGTTTAACGGCTGTCAGTGTTACTTGATGAAAGCTACAACGCCTTGCGTCGTTGCCTACAGGTACGCCAGAATCCGCCGGCTTGTGCGCTTTGGACCCCCTCGGTAACTTGATTCGCGTCACTGCCAATCAGTGATCGGGTTTAGTCGCCTGTGGTTACACGAAGCGTGCATGCGTTCCAGAGAGTCAGGTCATTTCATGTCTGCGCTTGATGGTAGCTGTGCGCAGGGCGCTCTCGGGCGCGCCGGTTTCGTGTCTCCCCGGTCGACTAACCTGCGTACAGCTGCCACCCCCTTGTTTGGTCGCAATTGGGTGACGGCTCCAATATCTGGAGACGGAATTATGATCAAGCCTTCACCTAATCCCCCGGAAGCCGATCCGGCATCCCCGAACGAACCCGATTCCAAAAAACTCAACGAAGCCGCCGAGCGAGCCCTCGCTTACCACTTCCCCTCAACAGCCGACATCAAAGCCACCCCTCGAACAATCAGCACGCTGTTCAGCGTCGACCCCGGGGCCACGACCGAAACCCTGGTGGTCTATCTGGTCGAGACCCTGGCCTCGGTCGATGTGATGGTCCATCAACTGGTGGATCATCTGGAGGGCGGTGACCGCAATGCCCTGTTGGGCATTTCCAACAGCGTCATGCTCGCCGAGATCACCGCGAACCGTGTACTCGATCAAATCGACCCGCCTACATAAACCCGCAACACCACTTACCCCTGTGGGAGCGAGCTTGCTCGCGAAGAGGTCAGCACAGTCAACATTGATGTTGAACATCAGGCCGCCTTCGTCGGTTCACCGCCCGGAGTAACCTCGGTCCCACAGGTTCTGCGGCAAGGTCAAAATGGCGCAGTCTCAGCGACTATTCCTACAGGGATTTCTGCGCCTTGACCGAGTGGTCTATAGGGCGTTTATTCTGCCGTCCTCAACAAGGAAATCGACGCCCATCAATGTTGTTGGAACGCGTCGTTATTATGGAGGATGGTGTATGAGGATGCGCCTTATTCGTCAGCAAGACCGCGAGCGTCAAGGTATAGGTTTCAATCAAATCGAATCGCCATTCTTTGCCAAGTCCATGGTACGGCAGGCGCTTCTGAGCCGCCGCGACGAGGTCTTGGGGCTGGATGATTTTTTGCATGCTCATGGCCGTTCGCGTGGTCGGCTGTTGTACGACGATATGCAGCGAATACTGACTACCGTGGAAAACGGCGATTGGCTGTTGGTCCGCAGTGAACCTTTCAGCCCGTTGAGTGAAGACTCGACAGGCAGGTATTCACGCATCGGAATGCGTCGGCGAGCGGGATCGCAGGATTATCCTCTTGCCGTACCTGCCGCTCAACGCAAGCCATCGTTGCCAAAAGCCAAGCCAGTAGCAAGCTCGCTACCTCAAGAGCGATCAAAAATGGCTCAACAATTTGCTTTTAAGGCAAGGGCGACCGAAGTCAATCCCTACGATCCAGCAACCCTTACTACCATTACTGTCAACGATAGAGCTGCGATCAGAGAAGCAATCATTAGGCTCGCCCGAAAAAATGGTCATGAATTTGTAGAAAGATCGTCCTGGGGAGCTCATGAAGCAAAAGGCGAAATGGTTGATGACTGGGACTACTCGATGATCGCACTTCACCATGCAGGTAGAAGTGTGGGCTGTGGTTTCGGCGCAGGACAAATGCTTGCGATTCAGAGCGAGCATCAGGCTAAATTTGATGACATCGGTTACCACTATGGCATCGACTGTATGGGTAAAGTCTTTGAGGGACGGGACATCCGGTTCAAAGGCTCAAACGTACGTAACTACAACACAGGTGTTATTGGCATCGTTTTGCTGGAAAACCTGACAACCGCAGAAGAAGGTGGCGATATGGTTTCTATTGCCCGTCAGGCTCTTGAAACCATGCATGGCAATATGGACCAGAAAATCCCTGCCGTACAAATCGACGCGCTACTGAACTTGATTCAAGCTCTGACCAGTGTTTTCAGGGTGACTACTTTGGGTGGGCACCGTGAATTCCCCATGCAAGCCGGCGAAGGAAAAATTTGCCCTGGCAACATCGGGATGGACCTGGTGAGAATCCTTCGAATCAAAACCCAACTCATGCAACCACCTTCATCATGAAGCCGCTGCTTATTATTTTTCCGATCGCACTCTTCGCTTTCCTCTACATTGGCTTTTACGAAAAGATGGAAGACGCTTACCCGGAAAAAGTATTCTTCATCAAGAAAAGTCCGACACTTCAGATGAAGTTTGAAAATATTTTCGCGTACGAATCAGATGACAAAAAATTGAGTGAGCTAAGCGATACGGAGCGACAGCTGGTCATCCAGTACTGCAAGTATCGGTTAGGTATAGCTACGACTTTGAAAAGCCAAAACGAGCTTGAAGAATGTAAGAAAAGATAAGTTTCATACCTCTGAACCTTCCTCAAGCGGGCCTGTATGGCCCGTTTTTTTAGCCTGCACCAATGCCCTGTGGGAGCAAGCTCGCTCCCACAGGTTTTTCATGTTCCGCGCCATCAAATCCGCTAGTCCCATTGGACGATGTTGCCCCTCCCCGAACCCGCTTGAATAGGCCCTACATAAAGTCTCCCCCGGCAGTCGCCGAAGGGCGGCACCGCCTGAGAAAAACGAGGAGTGCATCCATGGATATCCGTGGTCTGGGTTACGTCACCCTGCTGTCCAGCGACCTGGCGCAATGGCGTCACTACGCAAGCCAGGTGCTGGGCATGATGGTCAGCGGCGACGATGAGCTTTTGTACCTGAAAATGGACGAGCGCCATTACCGCATCCTGGTGCAGAAAAATGCCGACAACGGCTTCGGTGCCTGCGGCTGGGAAGTGGCCGGCAAGGCGGCGCTGGAACAGGCAGTCCTCGATCTGCAACAGGCCGACGTGCAAGTGACCCGTGGCACCACCGTCGAGGCCGAATTGCGCAAGGTTCAGGAACTGGTGCACTTCAGTGATCCGGATGGCAATCGCCACGAACTGTTCTGGGGACCGCTGCAGGACTTCGCCCGTTTCGTCTCGCCGGTCGGCGTCAAAGGTTTTGTCACCAACGACCTTGGCATGGGCCACGTGGTGTTGCCGGCGCCAGCCTTCGAACGCTGCCGCGACTTCTACGAACAGGTGCTCGGTTTCGGCCTGTCGGACCTGATGAAAGTCCGCTTCACCCCGGACCCGGCCGAACCGCAAAAGCGCATCCACTTCCTGCACTGCAACAACGGCCGGCACCACTCGCTGGCGATTTTCGAGTGCCCGATGCCCCACGGCTGCGTACACATGATGGTCGAGGTCAACGCGCTGGACGAAGTCGGTCGCGCCCTGGACCGCGTGCACGCCAACGGCGTGAAGCTTTCGGCCACCCTCGGCCAGCACACCAACGACCAGATGATTTCTTTCTATATCAAGACCCCGTCCGGGTTTGACCTGGAATACGGCTGCGATGGCCTGGTGGTCGACTGGGATCGCCACACACCGTTCGAAAGCACCGTGGTCAGCCACTGGGGCCACGACTTCAGTGTCGGTCGCCAATGAGGAACATGACGATGGACAAGCAAATGAGCACCGCCGAGATCGTCGGCCAACTGCGTGATGGCATGACCATCGGTATCGGTGGCTGGGGCCCGCGCCGCAAGCCG
>NZ_AKJL01000331.1 GCF_000282355.1 Pseudomonas sp. GM49 | reverse complement strand
TTTAGCCGATGCGCCAGCGTCGGCCGGCGCTCTCGAGCGCGTGGATCATCTCATCGCGGTACAAGCCACCGACCGGAAACACCACCAGTGGCAGCGGGTCGCGCTCGTACGTCGGCTGGCTGAGGCTGTCGAGCCAGGCGAGCGGTTCGGGCCAGGCGGCGTGCCCCACAAACTGCCCCGGGCGCTGTTTGATCAGCACCAAGTCGTAGTCGCCTGCACAAAACTGTTGCCATAGCGTGTTGCTGAGCCCACTGCTGATCTCAAGCCTTATCGCCGGGTGCGCGCGCGCGAAGGCGCCAAGCGTCGGCGTCAGCAAGTCTGACGCGAAATCTTCTGGCACGCCGATGTGCACCTCGCCCTGTGCGTGGCCCTTGCGTAAATCCTCCACCACCTCTTCCATCAACCCCAGGAGCCGGCGCGCATAGCCGAGCAGGCGCTCGCCATCCTCGGTGGTGCCGACGTAGCGCCCGCTGCGGTTGAGCAGCTCGCAGCCAAGTTGCTCCTCAAGTCGCTTCAACTGTTGGCTGATGGTCGACTGGCTCAGGTGCACGCGCTCACCGGCGCGGGTGAAGCTGCCGCTCTCTACCACCGCGACGAAACTCTTGAGCAGCAACGGATCGATCAGCGTTGAAGTCATTTGTTTTCCCACTAATTGTCATTCGAACATTTCATTTCCGAATGATAGCACCTGCTCTTAATCTTTAAGAACAGCCGCTGATGCGGCCTGTTGACCAGAATCCCCCTAGGTAAATGTGATGACCAGTGACGTGACGCTGATGCAGGAGCCGAGTCTGCACCCGCACCGGCGAGAAAGAAGTACGCGCCATGACTGACCGCGGATCGGCTTGCATCGCTACGGGCGTGTCGCGCGTGAGTGAAGTGTCACTGGCTGCACTGGTGCTCCTGGTGCTACTGGGCTTGAATTTGCGGCCATTCCTGACTTCGGTAGGGCCGGTGCTCGATCTGGTGCGTGCCGACATTGGCCTCGATTTTCGCGCCGCCGCGATGCTGACCACCTTGCCCTTCGTGCTGATGGGCCTGATTGCCTTCATTGGCATCGGTGTGGCACGTCGTTTCGGCGAAAGGCGGGCGCTGGCCGGCGCATTGTTGCTCTTGATGTTCGGCTGCGCGTCACGCGCCGTGGTCAAGGACGGAGCGCAGTTGATCATTGGCGCCGGAATCGCCGGCACCGGCGTGGCAGTGATCCAGGCCTTGATACCGGGTGTCGCCAAACGCTGGTTTCCGCAAAGGATAGCGATGGTGATGGGGCTCTACTCGGCGGCATTGGTCGGCGGCGGAGCGCTGGGCTCGCTGGCAAGCACATGGCTGAATCCGTATGGCGGCTGGAGGTTAGGGCTTTCCATTTGGGCGTTGCCAGCGCTTGCCGTGTTCTTGCTTTGGCTGGTGTGTGCGCCACGCACTGCGCCGATAGCCGCTGGCGGACCTGCACCGGTCTTGACCGGCAGCTTCTTCAAGAATCCGCGTGCGTGGCAGTTGGCCGCCTACTTTGGACTCACCAACAGCGGCTACTCAAGTCTGGTGGCCTGGCTGCCGTCCTTCTACCAGCAGCAGAACATGGGGCTGCAGGCCTCGGGCAATTTGCTCGCGTGGTTGGCGATGTTCCAGGCGACGGCGGCGTTCGCGATGCCGATGCTCGCCCGCCACAGCATTGACCGGCGCGCTGCCTTGTGGCTGACGATAGCGCTGCAGGCCGCTGGTTTCGCCGGCTTTGCGCTTGCCCCCAACGCAGCGCCGTGGTTGTGGGTCGCACTGGCCGGTTTCGGCCTCGGCGGGTTCTTTTCGCTCAGCCTGATTGTCAGCCTCGACCACTTGTCCGGCGCGCAAGCGGCCGGCACCTTGGCGGCCTTCGTTCAGGGTATCGGTTTCTTGCTCGCATCGAGTGCTCCCTGGTTGATCGGCTGGCTGCGCGACTCCGGCGGGAGTTTCATCACCGGCTGGTGGTTGCACATCGGGGTGCTCGCAGCGATGGCGGTGCTGACAGTCAAGTTCTCCCCGGCGAGCTACCGATACAGCATGCAAGCGTTGTGACCGAGGTTAAAAAATACAAAAAACCTAAACAGAACTGGCCACTTTTAAACCCCAGTACCACTGTGCCTACGGAGATTGATATGAAGAAGTTAGCAGTTTCAGTTGTTCTCGCCTTGGCCGCCAGCGGCGTATACGCGAAAGACTTGCAAGTCATTCGCTTCGGCGTTGACCCCACTTACGCCCCGTTCGAGTCGAAGGCGCCCGATGGCACGCTCGTGGGCTTCGATATCGATCTTGGCAACGCGATCTGCGAGAAGCTGAAGGTCAAATGTGTATGGGTCGAGAACTCCTTCGACGGCATCATCCCGGCGCTGAAAGCCAAGAAGTTCGACGGCATTCTTTCTTCCATGAGCGTGACCGAGAAACGTCAGGCGCAGATCGCCTTTTCCGACAAGATCAGTAATGTCCTGCCGCGTCTCCTTGCGAAAAAAGGCTCGGATCTCCTGCCAACGCCCGAATCCCTTCAAGGCAAGCGGGTAGGGATCGAGCAGGGTTCCACGTCGGAAACCTATGCTCGGGCTTATTGGGCGCCCAAGGGCGTCACTGTCATGACCTACCAGAACCAGGACATGGTTTACCAGGATCTGATGGCCGGCCGCCTGGATGCAGCGCTGCAGTCGTCGGTCCAGGCCGACCTGGGCTTTCTGAAAACCGCGAACGGACGTGATTTCGCCTTTGCCGGCCCGGAGTTGCGCGACCCGAAAACCCTCGGCGTGGGTGCGGGCATTGGTTTGCGCAAGGAAGACAATGAACTTCGCGAACAGATCAATGGTGCGCTTGCCGAGATCATCAAGGACGGAACTTACCAGACGATCTCCGATAAATACTTCTCCTTTGATGTGTACAACTGATTGATTGCAAGTTGCGGGCAGTCAGCATTCAAAAACAAGAACAACACAACTGAACAAGATAGGCAGCATCGGCTGGACTATCGAACTCAAGGAGAATGCAATGTCCTTGGTAGACTATGGGCCGCTGATCGCAAGTGGCACCTGGATGACACTGAAGCTGGCCATGTTATCGCTGCTGACCGCAGTACTGATTGGTCTGGCAGGCGCCAGTTCCAAGTTGTCAGGCAATCGGTGGCTGCGCAATGTCGCCACCCTCTATACCACGCTGATACGTAGTGTTCCGGATCTGGTGACCATGCTGTTGCTGTTCTACAGCATTCAGATCGTCCTCAATCAGGTCACCGAAGGGCTGGGAATTGATCAGATCGATATCGATCCCTTTCTTGCCGGTGTTGCGACGCTGGGGTTTATCTACGGCGCCTACTTTACCGAAACCTTTCGCGGTGCTTTCCAGGCGGTTCCGCGCGGCCAGACAGAGGCAGCCATGGCTTATGGCCTGAGCCCATGGCAGGCGTTCTATCGGATTCTGTTCCCGCAAATGATGCGTTTTGCCTTGCCTGGTATTGCCAACAACTGGCAGGTCATGATCAAGGCGACCGCACTGGTGTCCATCATCGGTCTGTCCGATATCGTCAGGGCCACCCAGGATGCCGGGAAGAGCTCCATGCAGCTGTTTTACTTCACCGTGATCGGTGCACTGATTTATCTCTTCATTACCACGCTCTCGAACGGCGTCTTGATGTGGCTTAAGCATCATTACTCTGTCGGCGTTCGGGAGGCTCAACTGTGATCGATATCATCCAGGAATACTGGCAAGCGTATTTGTGGTCGGACGGCGCCAGCTTTTCCGGCCTGGCAATCACCTTGTGGCTGCTGGTGCTGTCGATCGCGATCGGATTCGTACTGTCGGTGCCGCTGGCCGTGGCTCGCGTGTCAAGAAACCGGTTTATCCGGATTCCGGTCTGGTTTTACACCTATGTGTTTCGTGGCACGCCGCTTTATATACAACTGTTGATCATCTACACCGGTGTCTACAGCCTGAGCGTAGTGCGTGAGCACGAGTTCCTCGACATGTTCTTTCGCGAAGGCTTCAACTGCACGGTGCTGGCGTTCGCGCTCAATACCTGCGCCTACACCACGGAAGTCTTCGCTGGCGCGATCAGGTCGGTACCGTTCGGCGAGGTAGAGGCGGCCCGGGCCTTCGGCATGTCGGAGTTCACCCTTTACCGCCGCATCATCCTGCCCTCGGCGCTGCGTCGCGCACTGCCGTACTACAGCAACGAAGTGATCATGATGCTGCATTCAACCTCGGTGGCGTTTACCGCCACGGTTCCCGACATCCTGAAGGTTGCCCGCGACGTCAACTCGGCGACTTATGCGTCGTTCGAGGCCTTCTTCATCGCCGCACTGTTGTACGCGGTGATTGCGCTGTCGCTTGTCTGGCTATTTCGTCGCGGTGAAACCCGCTGGCTGGCCTTCCTGAAACCCCAGGCCGCCTGAAGGCCGCATACGCAGGGTCAAAACCATGTACAAACTGACCGTAGACGATCTGTACAAGAACTATGGCAACCACGAGGTGCTCAAGGGCGTGTCGATCAAGGCCAAGGCAGGCGATGTGATCAGCATCATCGGCTCCTCGGGTTCCGGCAAGAGCACCTTCTTGCGTTGCATCAACTTCCTCGAGCAACCGTGTGCCGGGCGAATTACGGTGAACGCCGAGGAAATCCGCACCGAGAAGGATAAGAACGGTGGGCTGCGCGTGGCCAACCAGAAGCAGCTGCAAAGCATGCGCACCAAGCTGTCCATGGTGTTTCAGCACTTCAACCTGTGGGCGCACATGTCAGTGCTGGAAAACGTTATCGAGGCGCCGATGCATGCGCTCGGCCTCAGCCGCGATGAGGCGATGGCCCGCGCACGCAAGTACCTGGCCAAAGTCGGCCTGCCGGCCAGCATGGAGGCAAAGTACCCCTCGCACCTGTCCGGCGGCCAGCAGCAGCGTGTGGCGATCGCCCGCGCCCTGGCGATGGAGCCGCAAGTGATGCTGTTCGACGAGCCGACCTCGGCGCTCGACCCCGAGCTGGTCGGCGAGGTGCTCAAGGTGATGCAGGCCCTGGCCGAAGAGGGCCGGACCATGGTGGTGGTGACCCATGAAATGGCCTTTGCCCGCGAAGTGTCCAACCACGTGATCTTCCTGCACCAGGGCAAAATCGAGGAAGAGGGCCACCCGGAGCAACTGTTCAAGCACACCAAAAGTGAGCGCCTCAAGCAGTTCCTTGCCGGCAACTTGAAGTAGCGCTTCTGGTGATTCAGTAAACAGTGCCCCTGTTGGCTATCCGGCGACAGGGGCTTGTTCGAAAGTGATGAGGTTCCAATGATCCAATCGTTCTGGTTGCGTAATGTCCGCCCCTATGGCGGCGAAATTGAAGACATACAGATTGTTGACGGTCGTATCGGCGCCCGTCAGCCAGCCAGTGGCAATCCAGTCGCGGAGCCTGACCTTGACGGGCAAGGTCAGTTACTCGTTCCGTCGCTGGTAGAAAGCCACATCCATCTGGACAAGACCCTGTGGGGCCAACCATGGCGGCCCCACAGTGCAGGCCCGACGCTAAAAGCGCGCATCGCCAATGAGCGGCAGATCCTGCGCGAGCTCGAATCACCCATTGCAGAGCGGGCGGGTGCTCTGCTGGAGCAATGCATCGCTCGCGGCTCGCTGATGTTGCGCTGTCATGTGGACGCCGATCCCGAATTGGGCATCGAGCATGTGCAAGCCATGCTGGAGCTGCGCGAGCGCTACGCCGACCTGGTTGATATCGAGTTCGTCACCTTCCCTCAGGTTGGCCTGGTCAACCGCCCCGGGGTCGAGGCATTGATGCGAGAAGCCCTGGAGCTGGGGTGTGAAGTAGTAGGGGGGTTGGATCCCTGCGGCATAGACAATGATCCCATTGCGCACCTCACGATCCTGTTCGAGCTCGCGGACAAGTTTGACCGCGGTATCGATATCCACCTGCATGACGGTGGTGAACTGGGGCTCTGGCAAATTGCTCGCATCATTGATTTCACCGAGCGCTATCAGCGTCAGGGGCGAGTCATGATCAGCCATGCCTTTTGCCTGGGCATGAAAAACTGGGCCCAGGTGCTGCCGTTGGCTGAACGCCTGGCGGCCAACCGGATTTCACTCATGACCACGGCGCCATCCGATATCGCCATACCACCCTTTACTGAACTGCTCTCTGCGGGGGTGAACGTCTGCCTCGGTTCGGATGGCATTCGGGACGCATGGACCCCGATGGGCAATGGCGACATGCTTGAACGCGCGATGCTGCTCGCCTTGCGCTGTGGCATGAGAACCGACCCTGAAATCTGCACGGCGTTCGAAGCCGCTGCCAGCAATGGCGCCCGGGCACTTGGGCGAACTGATTACGGATTGGCGACGGGGCAAACCGCCAACTTGTTGTTGTTGCCTGCGCAGACACTGAGTGAAGCCGTCGTGGCGCGTCCGCTGGCGCGGACAGTGATCAGTCGCGGAGTCGTCGTGGCGAAAAACGGCAGCCTGCTGCGGAGCCGCCTGTGACTCAAAATAATCTCGACAAAGTAGACCTGCTGATCGAGCACGGCGTGGTCATCACCGTGGACGAGCAACGACGCGTCATCAAGGATGGCGCAGTGGCCGTGCTCGGCAACCGCATCGTAGCGGTGGGGCGCACGGATGAACTGCGGGCTCGCTTCACTGCTGAAAAAATCATCGATGCACGCAACAAGGCGGTGCTCCCAGGCTTGATCGACAGCCACGCCCATGCTGGCCACGCCATGCTGAAAACCATCGGCGGCGGGGAGGGCGATGCCTGGATGGAGGCTTGCCAGACCATCTACACATCGGCCTCCGGAGTCGAGTTCTGGGAGGTCGAAGCGAGGTTGTCGGCGCTGGAGCGGCTCAAATGCGGCACCACCACCGGCGTGTCGCTATTGGGCGGAGGCGATTCGATCATGCGGGTCGACGACCCGGTGTACGCGCAACGCCACGCCCAGGCTATCGCCGAAATCGGTACCCGCTCGGTGGTGGCCGTCGGGCCGTCGCGGCCTCCAGCGCCGCACACCTACCTGGACTGGTCGACCGAACCACCCACTCGGCGCGACGTCAATTTCGAGACCATGTTCGAGGTCTGCGAAGAAATCGCCAGGACCTGCGACGGTATGGGGGACGGCCGGGTGCGCATTGCCATCACGTTGCCGGTATACGCGCCACAATACGAGCCCGGCCATCGGCAGCTGGCGCCTCTGTTCCGCCAGCAAGCCCAGGATTACCTGGCTCTGGCCCACCGCTATGGCCTTACGTTCACCCAGGATGGCCACCGCGCTGGTACGCTGGCGCTGGCCCACCGCGAACTGGGCCTGCTCGGCCCGACATCCTTCATGTCGCACTGCATTGACCTGACCCCGGAAGACATCGCCCTGTGCCACGAGACACAGACCAAGATCGTGCACAACCCGAGCGCCATCATGTCGATCCTGGGTCGCTGCCCGGTACCGGAACTGATCGAGGCCAATGTCACCGTCGCCCTAGGCTCCGACGGCGCCGCCCCAGACCGCGGTTACGACATGTTCCGTCACATGTTCCAGTGCATGCACTACCACCGCCGGCATTTCCGCGACCCGGACATCCTGCCCCAGGGCAAAGTGCTGGAAATGGTCACTATCGACGCCGCCAGGGCACTGTCGATGGAACACGAGATCGGCTCGCTGGAAGTCGGCAAGAAAGCCGACATCATTCTGATCGACCTGTTCAAACCGCACCTGATGCCGATGAACATGCCAGTCCACCGTATCACTTGCTTCGCCAACGGCGGGGACGTGTGTACCACCATCGTCGATGGCAAGATCCTGATGGAAGACTACGTCGTACACACCGTCGACGAGGCTGCTGTGCTGGCCGCGGTGCAAGAGGAGTCGGAGCGCATGCTGGACCGTAGTGGCTTGCGCCATCTGACAGAAGAATCGAAAAACCTCTGGCGGGCGGCACGGTATTACGCGGAAGGTTGAGTAACACGGCCGAAAATGCCGGAACGAGCGCTTGTCGTGCCAGTCAACATAGGGAAAACGGTTTTGAGTGCGACAGGTACTCAAAATCGGACTGGAAATCGCGTTTCTACGCGAAGTCCACATCTGCTGCCGGTGGCGACCGGATGAAACCGGCCAGAAGTGAGCACTTGAAACGTTCTACTTCATTACACCACTCATTTGGGAAACAACAGCGTAAACGCTACCCGAAACCCCCAGCCTTCGGCGCCATTTTCCGGACTTTCGACCCAGTAGCGTGGCCCCGCTTGCAAGCTCATGGGCTGGTGACCCACCTTGAACAATTGGGTAACGAAAAGATTGATCGGCACAGACCACTGCCTGGTCTGCCAATCGTAGGTGGACTCGGTATTGATGCCAAACGTGGTGTAGGTATGGGTGGTAAAGCTGAAGAACGGTTGCAGAAACGTCTGATTGACCTTGTCCTTGTCATCCGGCGGGCTGTCTTCCAGCGACCAGATATGGTTGGCCAGAATGCCGCGAGTCCAACCATTGCTTTGTTTGAGCGCCACCACCGTCGGCCCCAACCCCCATTGCTCGCTGCTCAGCAGATCATCGCTGCCGGTGGGCACCAATATGGCCGGGCCTGCGCCCCAGATCCAACCGCTGGCGGTGGGTTGCTTGGGTGAAAAAAAGAAGCTTTGCGTGGTGTCTCCCACACCTGATTTGTCGGCAATCCCGCCGGGGACCAGACCATGCTGATCGATGACGGGCAGGATGGTGCGGGAAATGAGGTTCCACTCCTCGTTGAGACTGAAGGGCAGTACCGGCTGGATGTTGGTGACGCTCTGATAGCCCTCACCACTGGGTCCGAGTTTCTGGTTCCAGTTGTATTGAATCGGCAAACTGTAAAGCGCGGCGACCGGGTTCAGGGATTGTTTGGCTAGTTCCGCCTGGCTATCGGCAGCGACACCAGATTCAGACCACACCGTCGCCAAGGCAATAAAACGGGCAAGTTGGACGCCTTTGTTCATTGCCTGCTCCTTTCTCGGGAATTGAGATTCTGGACCACCGCGTCGCTACTGCAAGCCGGAGGCTGAGAGTTAGCCCTGCCGCGGTTGAGCTTAGATCAGGTTATTTAACCGTGTTCAGATTGGATAAAGGGCAGTAGATGCGGCCCGGGCAATTACCACGGCAACTGGAAAAACCGCACTAGACTCTTTCGTGCGCCTTAACCCGTGCATGGTCATGCAATTAAGGGGGAAATGATTCTGTACGCAGTACCTAGGCTAATTACTCGGTGGTCAATGCACCAAGGGTCAATGTTGATGTGTATTCATCACCCGGTTGCCAACACCATGAAATAACGAGGGATTCTGGTATGGAACAGTTATCGGATCGTTTCAGGCTATCTATCGTGTTTGCTGCGCTTTTGTCATTGAACGGACTTGCCCACGCCGCTCAAACGGAAAAGACCAATATCCTGTTTATTGTCTCCGACGATACGGGCTACGGCGATCTGGGTCCCTATGGCGGTGGGATCGGGCGCGGGATGCCCACGCCCAAAATCGATGAGTTGGCGGCAGAAGGCGTCACTTTTTACTCTTTTTATGCCCAGCCAAGCTGCACGCCTGGCCGGGCGGCCATGCAAACCGGGCGGATCCCCAATCGTAGCGGCATGACTACCGTGGCCTTCCAGGGCCAGGGCGGTGGCTTGCCGGCAGCCGAGTGGACGCTGGCATCGGTGCTGAAAACCGGTGGCTACGATACCTACTTCACCGGCAAATGGCATTTGGGGGAAGCCGACTACGCGCTGCCCAATGCACAAGGTTATGACGTGATGAAATACGTCGGCCTGTACCACCTCAATGCCTACACCTATGCCGACCCGACATGGTTCCCCGACATGGACCCGGAAACCCGCGCGATGTTTCAAAAGGTGACCAAGGGCGCATTGTCCGGCAAGGCTGGTGAAAAACCGATCGAAGAATTCAAGGTCAATGGCCAGTACGTTGACACGCCTGTCGTAGACGGCAAACCCGGCGTGGTCGGCATTCCGTTCTTTGACAACTATGTCGAAAAAGCGGCGCTTGAGTTTCTCGACACGGCGGCCAAATCCGACAAGCCGTTTTTCATCAACGTCAACTTCATGAAAGTCCACCAGCCGAACATGCCGGCTCCGGAGTTCGTTCATAAGTCCATGTCCAAGTCCAAGTACGCCGACTCCATCGTCGAACTCGATACCCACATCGGCCGCATCATGGACAAGCTCAAGGCGCTGGGCCTGGATAAGAACACGCTGGTGGTTTACACCACTGACAACGGCGCCTGGCAGGACGTTTATCCGGATGCCGGCTACACCCCGTTCCGTGGAACCAAGGGCACGGTGCGTGAGGGCGGTAACCGGGTACCAGCCATTGCCGTCTGGCCAGACAAGATCAAGCCGGACACGAAAAACCACGAGATTCTCGGTGGCCTGGATTTGATGGCGACGTTCGCTTCTGTGGCTGGCGTGAAGCTGCCCGAGAAAGATCGTGAAGGTCAGCCGATCATCTTCGACAGCTACGACATGACGCCGGTACTCACCGGCAGTGCCCCTTCGCCGCGCAAGGAGTGGTTCTATTTTACCGAGAACGAATTGTCCCCGGGTGCGGCCCGTGTCGGGAACTATAAGGCCGTGTTCAACCTGCGCGGCGATGATGGCGCACAAACCGGTGGTCTGGCCGTGGACTCGAACCTGGGATGGAAGGGCGCAGAAAAATATGTGGCCACCGTGCCGCAGGTCTTTGACTTGTGGCAAGACCCGCAAGAACGCTATGACCTCTTCATGAACAACTTTACTGAGCGTACCTGGACGATGGTGCCGATCACGGGCGCGATCATGAAACTGATGAAGACCTACGTCGATTACCCACCACGCAAATTGCAAAGCATGGGCTACGACGGGCCGATCGAACTGTCGCAGTACCAGAAATTCCAATCCGTGCGTGAAGTCCTGAAAAAAGAAGGCATTAACCTGCCGATGCCAGCCGGCAACTGATCAATCAGCCGAAAAGTGGCGGCCTCATCCGGGGTCGCCACTTCAATTTGACGTTTGCGTGCAGTCGGCAGTTCGAGATCCTAACGGAAAGCGGCGCGAACTCAGTGGCTTTCAAAACCTGTTAGAAGTGCACGGCATTTTGCCCATTGGCGATTCTGGCTTCACAATTTTTTCGATTATTACGGGTAGTCACCAATGACAGTTTGGGTTGTGGATTCAACCGGTCGATGCAACAGATTGGCTCAATCGTTCAGCGGGCGTTTCGTAGTTTAGTGTTTTCCGAGATCGTCTATTTAGCAACCTTGCCACATCATTTCAGCGCTTTGCCTGCGCGACATCGCCGCAAAAAATATCGACGCTGCCATCTTCGGGTGATGTCCGCACGACGATGGAATACTTGCCGGAAAGCAATTCTGACGTTGCGATAGGCGCACTACGGTAAAAGCTCCAGCCGTTGGCTCCGGCGGCATCTCTTGTGTTGACCTTATCGTTCATTGCATAGGCGACTGGCCCGGGTTGCTGGCAGCTGCCTTTATTGATGAATGTGTAAATGCGCGGGGGCAGGATGGTTCCAGCCGGAACGCCAGTGATATAGAAGTCAAAATTGGTTTGATTGCCTTCGGCAGTCAATGTGGTGTTGCCAGTCTGGCCCGCATTGCGGTGGGTGGCAGCCAGAGGCAAATTCATTGAGTGGTTTGAAGCGGTACTGCAACCGAAGAGACTTGCCATGAGCAGCGCGAACGGGACGATACGGGTATTCATAAACAACCTCCAAACGTGGAAGAAGTGCATGGGGGGAACGTTGGGTATAGCTCATTAATAAATGTGCTGCCCTCATAAAATACTCGTTGGAAGACTTTGCACTGGTCACTTACCGTACACGCAGAAATTGAAGTACCGCGGGCAGTCTCCAGCAGTCCTCAACACGAACCCTGAGGCGGCCATCCATATCGTTACGTTTTTATTCATTAGTGGCGCCTTTCAATATCAAAAATTTGAACTACCACTTATGTGTGACCGAACTGGGCCGATTCAACGTGGTTCAGATTTTTCGACGATTGTTAATTCGATCCTTATTCGAAAATTTACACTTGCCGGGATTTAATCCATGCAAACCAGAATAGGTGCACTGCCTGCCTTTACGCTACTTACCCTGTGCTGCCAGCCAGCCTGGGCCGGCGGCATCATGCTTTACGAAGTCGGCACCGATAACACCGGGCTGGCCAACGCCGGTGCCGCTGCCCGTGCGCAAGGCCCCTCGACCATCGCCAGCAACCCCGCGGGCATGAGCTACCTGCCGGGCACGCAAATCACCGCCGGCTTGCAGGTTCTATACGGCGATTTGAGCTTCGACCGCGACGCCGGCACCAGCGTCCAGGGCACTGGCAGCGGCAATGCCCTCGATCCGATTCCCGGTGGCAGCTTTTTCA
>NZ_AKJL01000330.1 GCF_000282355.1 Pseudomonas sp. GM49 | reverse complement strand
TCGCCACAAAGAGTTTGACCATGCCGTCGATCGGCTAGAATGGCGACCTTGCCGTTGCCGAGCCTGCCATGAAACCTGTACTGCCCCACGCCCAACTCGACTGGGACGACCAAGGTCGTCCGTACTCGCGAGTGTTCGACGATGTGTACTTCTCCGATAAGTCGGGGCTGGATGAAACCCGCTATGTGTTCATCGAACAGAACCGTCTGGCCGAACGTTTTGCTGCGTTGCCCGAGGGCGGGCGGCTAGTCATCGGTGAAACGGGGTTTGGCACCGGGCTGAATTTCCTGTGTGCCTGGCAGGTGTTCGAGCAACACGCGGCGGCCGGTGCACGGCTGCATTTTGTCAGCGTCGAAAAGTACCCCTTGAGCCCGCCCGACTTGCAACGGGCCCTGGCGCTGTGGCCGGAACTCAAGGCGTTTGCCGATCAATTGCTGGCGCAGTACGTGGCGATCCATCAGGGTTTTCAGCGCCTGACACTGGATAACGGCCGTGTCACCCTGACCCTGCTGATCGGCGACGCATTGGAGCAACTGCCTCAACTCGATGCCCGGATCGACGCCTGGTTCCTCGACGGTTTCGCTCCGGCGAAAAACCCCGACATGTGGACCGCCGAACTGTTTGCCGAACTCGCACGCCTGGCCGCCCCCGGTGCTTCCATCAGCACCTTCACCAGCACCGGGTGGGTGCGGCGCCTGCTCAACGCCACCGGTTTCAAGATGAAACGCACCCCCGGCATCGGTCATAAATGGGAAATCCTGCGCGGCGAGTTCCTCGGCTGGCCCCGGGAAACGTCTGCCCCGGCCCTGGATAAACCCTGGTTTGCCCGCCCGGCACCGCTGACCGGCGAGCGTCAGGCACTGGTGATCGGCGCCGGCCTGGCCGGTTGTGCCAGCGCTGCCAGCCTCGCCGCGCGGGGTTGGCAAGTGACAATGCTGGAGCGCCACGACGACATCGCCCAGGAAGCTTCGGGCAACCCGCAGGGCGTGCTGTACCTGAAGCTATCGGCGCATGGCACGGCGCTGTCGCAAATGATCGTCAGCGGTTTCGGCTACACCCGACGACTGCTCGAACACTTGCAACGGGGCCGCGACTGGAACGATTGCGGCGTGTTGCAACTGGCCTTCAACGCCAAGGAAGCCGAACGCCAATTGCAATTGGCGGCAGCGTTTGCGCCGGACTTGTTGCACCTGCTGGATCAACCCGAGGCACAGGCCGTGGCCGGTATCGGGCTGGCACACGGCGGCCTGTTCTATCCCGAAGGCGGCTGGGTTCACCCACCTGCGCTGTGCCAGTGGCAGGCTGCACATCCACAGATTCAATTGCTCCCCCATCACGATGCGCTGCAACTGCGCAAGGTTGAGGGCCAGTGGCAGGCCTGGGACGGCGAACGCTTGCTAGCCAGCGCGCCGGTGGTGGTGCTTGCCGGTGCTGCTGAAATCCAGCGTTTCCCCGAGAGCGCCGGGTTACCGCTCAAACGCATTCGCGGGCAAATCACGCGCCTGGCGCAAACCCCGCAAAGCCGGGCCCTGAGCACCGTAGTGTGTGCCGAAGGCTATGTCGCCCCTGCCCGTTTGGGCGAACACACCCTGGGGGCCAGTTTCGATTTCAAGAGCGATGACCTGACACCGACCACGGCAGAACACCTGGGCAACCTGGCCATGCTCGAAGAGATTTCCCACGATCTGGTCGAGCGTTTACGGGCCGATAAACTTGCTCCCGAAAGCCTCCAGGGTCGCGCTGCATTTCGTTGCACCAGCCCTGACTACTTGCCGATCGTCGGCCCCTTGGCCGACACCCGGGCGTTCACTCAGGCTTATGCAGCGCTGGGCAAGGATGCCCGGCAGGTGCCGGACGTCGAATGCCCTTGGCTTGACGGCTTGTACATCAACAGCGGTCACGGCTCGCGCGGCCTGATCACAGCGCCATTGTCCGGGGAACTGCTGGCAGCCTGGCTGGACAACGAACCTCTGCCGCTGCCCAGAAGCGTGGCAGAAGCCTGTCATCCCAACCGGTTTGCCTTGCGGCGATTGATCCGGGGCAAGTAATCGATAAAGCAGCCGAAGTCGCCCTCACGGGGGATTCGGCCATGGTCTGTCGGCATATAACCCATCGATCTAAAACTCCCCTTACCGAGGAGGGTCACTTTCTGAGTGCCTGCCGTTTTGGCGTGGTATCGAATGACCCTCCCCAACGGAAAAACCGGTAAGGAATTTATGTGCGGATTAGCTGGCGAGTTACGTTTTGATCATCAACCTGCAGACCTTGCAGCCATTGAACGAATCACCCATCACCTGGCCCCTCGTGGCCCCGACGCCTGGGGTTTTCATAGCCAGGGACCGATTGCTCTGGGCCACCGGCGCCTGAAAATCATGGACCTGTCGGACGGCTCGGCGCAGCCGATGATCGACCCTCAATTGGGCTTGTCCCTGGCCTTCAACGGGGCGATCTACAACTTTCCGGAACTGCGCGCCGAGCTTGAAGGCCTGGGTTACGCCTTCTACTCCGGTGGCGACACCGAAGTGCTGCTCAAGGGTTATCACGCCTGGGGCGAAGCGCTGTTGCCGAAACTCAACGGCATGTTTGCCTTTGCCATCTGGGAGCGCGATGCCCAACGGCTGTTCATCGCCCGCGACCGTCTCGGCGTTAAACCGTTGTACCTGTCGCGCACCGACCAGCGCTTGCGCTTTGCCTCCACCCTGCCGGCCTTGCTCAAGGGCGGCGATATCAATCCGCTCCTCGATCCCGTGGCACTCAATCACTACCTGAATTTCCACGCTGTGGTCCCGGCACCACGCACCTTGCTGGCGGGTATTGAAAAACTGCCGCCGGCCACCTGGATACGTATCGAAGCCGATGGTCGCACCGAGCAGAAAACCTGGTGGACGCTGCCCTACGGCCCTCACGCCGATGAGATGAATCTGACCCTCGAAGACTGGCGCGACCGTGTGCTTGACAGCACCCGCGAAGCGGTCGCCATCCGTCAACGCGCGGCAGTGGATGTCGGCGTGCTGTTGTCCGGTGGCGTCGATTCGAGTTTGCTGGTGGGTTTGTTGCGAGAAGTCGGCGTGGAAAATCTGTCGACCTTCTCCATCGGGTTTCAGGATGCCGGTGGCGAGCGCGGTGACGAGTTCCAGTACTCCGACCTGATCGCCCAACACTACGGTACGCAGCATCACCAGTTGCGCATCGATGAAAAAGAGATCATCGAACAACTGCCTGCCGCGTTCCGGGCCATGAGCGAGCCAATGGTCAGTCATGACTGCATTGCCTTCTACCTGTTGTCCCGGGAAGTGGCCAAACACTGCAAGGTGGTGCAAAGCGGCCAGGGTGCCGACGAACTGTTTGCCGGCTACCACTGGTATCCGCAGGTGGACGGTGCGAGCGATCCGTATGCCGCGTACCGCGAAGCATTTTTCGACCGCAGCTACGACGACTACGCCGCCACCGTGCAACCGAAATGGCTGACCGCCAATGATGCCGCCGGTGACTTCGTCAAAGCCCATTTCGCAAAGCCCGGTGCCGATGCGGCGGTGGACAAGGCCTTGCGTCTGGACAGCACGGTGATGCTGGTGGACGACCCGGTCAAACGCGTCGACAACATGACCATGGCCTGGGGCCTGGAAGCGCGCACGCCGTTTCTCGACTACCGCCTGGTGGAGCTGTCGGCACGGATTCCGGGGCGTTTCAAACTGCCGGACGGCGGCAAGCAAGTCTTGAAAGAAGCCGCACGACAAGTGATTCCCAGTGAAGTGATCGACCGCAAGAAAGGTTACTTCCCGGTGCCGGGCCTCAAGCATTTGCAGGGCGATACGCTGGACTGGGTGCGCGAGTTGCTGCTCGATCCAAGCCAGGATCGCGGCCTGTTCAAGCCTGCGATGCTCGACCGTCTGCTGACCGATCCACAGGGGCAACTGACGCCGTTGCGCGGTTCGAAGCTGTGGCAACTGGCGGCCCTCAACCTGTGGCTCAGCGAACAAGGAATCTGACCGATGAAACCTCATGCCACGGCTTTCAGCCAACGCCTGTTGCGCGGGCAGTCGCCTTCCTACGAACGCTTGCAGGCACGTCTGGCCGAGGATGGCAGTGAACTCGGTGGGGCGCCGATCGCCGTGCATTGTGGCTGGGGCCGCTTGCTGATCGGCCACACCTTTGCCGATGCCGCGAGCCTCGCCGGGGAGTTGCTCAACGAGCAGCCCGGCGAACGGGACATTGCCCTGTACGTCGCCGCCCCCCAGCAAGTGCTGGGGCTGGAGCCGACCCAGCTGTTCCTTGACCCGTCCGATACCTTGCGTCTGTGGTTCAGCGATTACCGCCAAGCGACCCGGGTGTTTCGTGGTTTTCGCATCCGACGCGCGCAAAGCGATGCCGACTGGCAGGCTATCAACCAGCTGTATCAGGCGCGCGGCATGCTGCCGATCGATGCCACCCGGCTCACTGCGCGCCACCTGGGCGGCCCGGTGTACTGGCTGGCCGAAGACGAGGACAGCGGCGCGGTAATCGGCAGCGTCATGGGCCTCAATCATGCAAAAGCCTTCAACGATCCGGAACACGGCAGCAGCCTGTGGTGCCTGGCGGTCGACCCGCATTGTGCGCGGCCGGGTGTCGGTGAGGTGCTGGTGCGGCACTTGATCGAACACTTCATGAGTCGCGGTCTCGCGTACCTCGACCTGTCCGTACTGCACGACAACCGCCAGGCGAAAAGCCTTTACGCCAAGCTCGGTTTTCGCAACCTCTCGACCTTCGCCATCAAGCGCAAGAACGGCATCAATCAGCCGCTGTTTCTCGGGCCAGGTCCGGAAGCGGCGTTCAACCCATACGCGCGGATCATTGTCGAGGAAGCTCATCGTCGTGGCATCGATGTTCAGGTCGATGACGCTGACGCCGGGATGTTCACCCTCAGCCATGGCGGGCGCCGGGTACGCTGCCGTGAATCCCTGAGCGACCTGACCAGCGCCATCAGCATGAGTCTGTGCCAGGACAAAAGCCTGACCCACAAAGTGCTCAAGGCTGCCGGACTGAACCTGCCGGCTCAGCAACTGGCTGGTAATGCCGATGACAATCTGGCGTTTCTCGATGAGCACCTGCGCGTGGTGGTTAAACCACTGGACGGTGAACAGGGCCAAGGCGTGGCGGTCGATTTGCAGACCATCGACGAGGTTCAGCAAGCCATCGAGACCGCTCGCCAATTTGACAGCCGCGTGCTGCTGGAAAGCTTCCACGAAGGCCTCGACCTGCGAATTCTGGTGATCGGTTTTAACGTGGTCGCGGCCGCGATTCGCCGGCCGGCCGAAGTGGTCGGCGACGGCCAGCATTCCATTGGCGCATTGATCGAAGCCCAGAGCCGGCGGCGACAAGCGGCCACGGGCGGCGAAAGCAAGATCCCGCTGGATCAGGAAACCCTGCGCACCTTGCGTGCCGCCGGATACGACTACAGCAGCATTCTGCCGGCCGGCGAGCATCTGTTCGTACGGCGTACGGCGAACCTTCATACAGGAGGTGTTCTTGAGGACGTGACGACGATCCTGCATCCGATGCTGGTTGACGCCGCCGTGCGGGCAGCGCGGGCGCTGGACATTCCCATGGTCGGCCTTGACCTGATGGTGTCCGCCGCTGACCGGGCGGACTACGTGTTTATCGAAGCCAACGAGCGGGCCGGGCTGGCCAATCACGAACCGCAACCCACAGCGGAGCGGTTTGTGGATTTGCTGTTTCCGCACAGTCAGCCGGTGGTCTCTTAGCTATGCGTTGTCTGGACTGGCCCCTTCGTCGGATCGCCGCCCGGAGCAAGCTCGCTCCAACACTCGACCGCATTCCCCTGTGGGAGCGAGCTTGCTCGCGATGGCGGCCTGACTGACAACACAAATCCCTCATCGAAACCATCGGTGCGCTCAACTCATCAGGAGTTTCCATGACCAGCAAAATCCCCGAACCGGACCTCGTCTACCTGCAAAAAGTCCTGCTGGAAATGCTCGCCATTCCCAGCCCCACCGGGTTCACCGATACCATCGTGCGCTATGTCGCCGAACGCCTTGAAGAACTCGGCATTCCCTTCGAAATGACCCGTCGCGGAACCATCCGCGCCACGCTCAAAGGCAAGAAAAACAGCCCCGACCGCGCCGTTTCCGCCCACCTGGACACCATCGGCGCGGCGGTGCGTGCGGTAAAGGACAACGGCCGCCTGAGCCTTGCGCCTGTCGGCTGCTGGTCCAGCCGCTTTGCCGAAGGCAGTCGGGTCAGCCTGTTTACCGACAATGGCGTGATCCGCGGCAGTGTCTTGCCGCTGATGGCTTCCGGGCACGCATTCAATACCGCCGTGGATGAGATGCCGATCAGTTGGGATCACATCGAATTGCGTCTGGATGCCTACTGCGCCACCCGCGCCGACTGCGAGTCGTTGGGCATCAGCGTCGGCGATTTCGTCGCCTTCGATCCGTTGCCCGAGTTCACCGAAAGCGGCCACATCAGCGCCCGCCACCTCGATGACAAGGCCGGAGTGGCGGCACTGCTGGCGGCGCTCAAAGCCATCGTCGACAGTGGCGAAGACCTTATGATCGACTGCCATCCGCTGTTCACCATCACCGAGGAAACCGGTAGCGGCGCGGCGGCGGCATTGCCCTGGGACGTCAGTGAGTTCGTCGGCATCGACATCGCACCGGTGGCGCCTGGCCAACACTCCAGCGAGCATACCGTGAGCATCGCGATGCAGGATTCAGGCGGGCCGTATGACTATCACTTGTCGCGCCACCTCCTGCGCCTGGCCAGCGACAACGAGTTGCCGGCACGCCGCGACCTGTTCCGTTATTACTTCAGCGACGCACATTCGGCGGTCACCGCCGGCCACGACATTCGCACCGCCCTGCTCGCCTTCGGCTGCGACGCCACCCACGGTTACGAGCGCACCCACATCGACAGCCTCGCCGCCCTGAGCCGCCTGCTCGGTGCGTACATCCTCAGTCCGCCGGTGTTTGCCAGCGATGCGCAACCGGCCAAGGGGTCACTGGACCGCTTCAGCCATCAACTTGAGCACGACACCCAGATGGAAAGCGACACGCGGGTGCCGTCGGTGGACAGCCTGGTGGGGCAGCGGTCGGAGAGTTAAGTCAGACTCTTCATTGCCTGACAGATCGCCTTCGCGAGCAAGCTCGCTCCCACAGTTGATCGGTGGTGAACACAATTCTCCGGTTCGCCGCTGAACCCTGTGGGAGCGAGCTTGCTCGCGATGGCGGCGGATCAGACAACATAAAACGACCAAACTAGCGGCAATCTCGCATTCGCCGTAGCATCGCGCCATTGATCCAACCGAGGTGCCTATGCTGATCCCCCACGACCAACTTGAAGTCGACACCCTCACCCGCCTGATCGAGGATTTCGTGACCCGCGACGGCACCGACAATGGTGACGACACACCGCTGGAAACCCGCGTATTGCGCGTGCGCCAGGCCTTGACCAAGGGCCAGGCACTGATTGTCTTCGACCCGGAAAGCGAGCAATGCCAATTGATGCTCAAGCATGACGTGCCCAAGCACCTGTTTGACTGAGGCCTTCAGCGTCCCTTGGTTTTCGCCGGTTTGTTCTGGATGCGTTGGTAGATTTCGCAGCGGTGCACATTGACGTCCTGAGGCGCTTCGACGCCAAAGCGCACGTTGCTTCCGTTGATCGCGAGAACGCGCACGGAAATGTTGTCACCGATGGAAATCGTTTCGCCCACAAGGCGAGTGAGTACGAGCATGAGGAGTGTCCTTCAGGGGTTACTGGCCCCTGAAGATGCCCGGCCCGCCGTACGCCTACAATGCTCCGACAGCAAACCGGACCGGACTGACAGCCCCTGAACCACCCCACTGACGGAAAAGTCTGACACGCCGGGTGATTGTAGGGACGAACTGTCAGGACGCGGAGAATCGCGGCCCGAAAAGAATGATGCTCGCGCCAATCACGCACAACGCCACGCCAAGCCAGTCCGAACCCAGCGGACGAATCCGCTCGACCACGGCCAACCAGCCGATTGACGCAATGATGTAGATGCCACCGTAAGCGGCGTAGGCGCGGCCGGCGTAGGTGGCTTCGATACGGGTCAGCAGCAGGGCGAACAGGGTCAGGCTGAGGAGCGCCGGCACCACCCACCACATGCTTTTACCCTGGCGCAGCCACATCCAGAAGGCAAAGCAACCGGCAATTTCGAACAGCGCGGCGAGGAAAAACCACAGGTAATTGAGCATGCAAATGTCTCGCGAGGATGGCCAATGGCGGCCACCCTAACCACAGCGTTGCCTGCGGGCAAGATCAGCCTGCGGATTGCTTGGCCTTGGCGCGCATTTTATCGGCCATGACGGTCATTTCGTTGTAGAGCAACTGCGGGTTCTTCTGCTTGATTGCCCAGGCCATGCGGCCCTGTTCGTGGGGCAGGATCATGAACTCGCCGGCGGCGACCTGCTGATAGATGTAGTCGGCGATGTCGGCGGCACTGATCGGCGAACTTTCCAGCAACTTGCCGACCTGGGCCTTCATGGCCGGGGTTGGGCCGCGAAAAGAGTCCAGCAGGTTGGTCTGGAAGAACGACGGACACACCACATGCACGCCGACTTCCTGATGCGCCAGCTCGATCAGCAGGCTTTCCGACAACGCCACCACACCCGCCTTGGCCACGTTGTAGTTGCTCATTGCCGGGCCTTGCATCAGCGCGGCCATGGACGCGATGTTGATGATCTTGCCTTTGCTTTTTTCCAGTAGAGGCAGGAAAGCCTTGCAGCCCTTGACCACGCCCATCAGGTTGATCGCGATCTGCCAGTCCCAATCCTCCAGGGACAACTCACTGAAGAACCCGCCAGACGCCACACCCGCGTTGTTGACGATGACATCGATACCGCCGAGCTTGACTTCGCAGGCCTGGGCGAACGCCGTCAATTGGCTGTAATCGCGTACGTCACAGCGCTGGATAAAACCATCACCACCGGCTTCACGGACCAGCTTGAGAGTTTCCTGCAAGCCGGGTTCGCTGACGTCCGACAAGGCCAGTTGCCAGCCTTCACGCGCCCAGCGCAGCGCGATTTCGCGACCCAGGCCAGAGCCTGCACCAGTGATCATCATGCGATTTTGCATAGCAAACAGCCTTGTTGTTCTCGGAAGATGCACCGAGTGTAGCGAAGGAAATTGCCCGACCCACGCTCCATCAGATTGCTGAATGGCCCGAGCAAACCGCGGGAGCGCCTGAAGTAACCAAGGCAACCACAAACGAAATAAGAGCCTGTTCGAAATACTTTAAAAAAACCTGGAATTATCCTGTAAGTGCAAGAGTCGGAATTTTTAAGCAGCTCGAATTTACTTTATTCCCGCTGACCTTGATTGGCATGGTCAATCCACTGCATTTTCGACAAGGAAATAGACATGGGCACAATACTTCTCGTCATTCTGATCCTGTTACTGATCGGTGGTTTGCCGGTCTTCCCGCACTCCAGAAGTTGGGGTTATGGCCCGTCCGGAATTATCGGCGTGGTGTTGATGGTGTTGTTGATCCTGCTCTTGCTTGGCCGAATATAAAAATCCGCCAGGCAAAAAAAAAGGCCCTTGAAGGGCCTCTTTTCTATTGCGTCACAACTTATTGCGGCGTGCCGTGAACTACACCGGCGGTGTTGTCCAGCAGGCTCTTGGTCGCGGTTTGCAGGAACGCTTCGAGCTTGAGCTTCAGCTCAGCGGTGCGCGGTGCATCCGCAATGATCTCGGCGTGCGGCGTAGCGCCCATTTCGTACTGGTACAACTTTGGCGCCATGTCCTTTTCCTTCGGCAACACAAGGATCCGGTCGTCGCTGAGGATGGCCGTGGTCTGCTCGTTACCCGAAGGTTTGATCACACCAAAACCCTTATCGCCTTCAGGCAGGTTGAGCAGGTCGCGGCCCCAGCATTGCTGGCGAGTCTCGCCGCCCAGGCGCCCCATGATGGTCGGCACGATGTCGATCTGGGTGCCCACGGTGTGGTCACGCTGGCCGAACTTCTCCTGGATGCCCGGTGCGATCATCAACATCGGCACGTTGAAGCGGCCCAGGTCCATTTCGGTGATCTGCTGTTCGTTGCCGAAACCATGGTCACCCACGATGACAAACAGGGTTTCCTTGAAGTACGGCTCCTTGCGGGCCTTTTCAAAGAACTGGCCGAGTGCCCAGTCCGCGTAACGCATGGCGGTCAAGTGTTCATTCAGGTTGCCGCGATTGGTCACCGGCTCGACCGGCAATGGCGTCGGCAAGGCGTAGGGCGTGTGGTTGGACAGGGTTTGCAGCAAGGCATAGAACGGTTTGCCGTTTTCACGGGCCTTGAGTTCTTGCAGGCTGCGATCGAACATATCCTGGTCGGACACGCCCCAGGTCGGGTCGGAGAACACCGGGTTAACGAAGTCGTTACGGCCGATGAAGTTGGTCATGCCCTGGTTGCTGAAGAAACCCGACTGGTTGTCCCAGGCGAAATCACCGTTGTAGACGTACACGTCGTCATAGTGACGGGCACTGAGCAACTGCGGCAGGCCAGACAGCTTGTGGCTGCCTTCCGGGGTCTGCATCAGGTATTCGAAACCCGGCAGGTTGGGGAAGCAACCCATGGTGGCGAACATGCCCTGGTGGGTATGGGTACCGTTGGAGAAGAAGCGGTCGAACAGCAGGCCTTCCTTCGAAAGCTTGTCGAGGTACGGCGTGATGTTGCCCGGCCCACCCAAAGCACCTACCGAGTGTCCGGCCATGCTTTCCATCAGGATCACGACGACGTTCTTGATCGGCAGGGTCTTGTCGGCCGGCGGCGTGTAGTCACGACGTACGGCGGCCATGTCGGCCTCGACCAGTTTTTCGTCCGGCAGCACCAGCATGTCACGCACGATTTGCTGGGCTTGCTCTTGAGGCAAGGTGGCTTTCCAGATGTTGTCGCGCTCTTCGGATATCCGGCTCTTGGCGGCGGCCACTAATTGCAGGGTGCCGTTGAGGCCCAACTGGTTGGCGAAGTTCGAGTTGGTGGTGTAGACGTCACCCCAGCGTAGCGGCGGGCCCTGGCGCAGAGTGCCACGCGCGGCGACCACGCAAACCAGCAAACAAACCACGAATACCGCGATACGCGCATACCACGGCGCAACCTGGCGCGTACCGATGCTGCCGCCACTGAACGGACCACGGGGACGGGTCGCACGGTCGGCGCCCTTGAATGCCAGGCTCAGGATCCAGGTACCCACGGCCCATGCCAGCAGGTAACGGACCACCGGAAAACCGTACCAGAGCATGCTCATCACGGTTTTCGGATCTTCCTTGACGTACTGGAAGACCAGGCCGTTGAGGCGCTGGTGGAACTCACGATAGAAGTCCATCTCCATCAGGCCCAGGAACAGCGCAATGCTGGAGACGATCGTCAGCCACAAACGGAACAGCCCGCGTGCCGCCATGGCCCGGGCGCTGAACAATGCCAGCAGCAACGGAATACTGAGATAGACCACCAGACGCACGTCGAAACGCAGACCGTTGGCGAATGCCTCGAGGAAGGTCGAGGCCGGTGTGTCGAGGATCATCGAGCGGTTGTAAACCAGCAGCGCGACGCGCAGCAGGCTGAACATGACCATCATGACCAGGGCACACAACAGCGTGTAGGCCAGATGCGATTTGACGGTCGGTTGCAGCAGGCGACTAGAAGCTCGCTGCTGATTCAGGGCGTCCGGGATTGCCATGTCGTTTTAGGACCCATTGGAAGTTGAAGTTTCAAAAATACAGCTGCGCCTTGCCCTCTTTTTGGCCAGTACCAGGCCCCGGGGATTGCGCGGTGCGCAAATGTTGCACGATCAACGGCAGCATTGCCATTGATTACTGTCCGCAATGTTGGCGCGGGCGAATTGTCTTGGACACTTTGTGAAAATTTCGTGCAACGCATATCCGGAAACACAATAAACCCCAGGCAAAACACGCTCCTTGTAGCAGCTGGCGAAGCCTGCGTTCGGCTGCGAAGCAGTCGTAAGATCAGCCGGCGCGGTTCTTCAGGAAGACCGGGGGCTCCGGGTTTTACGACTGCTGCGCAGCCGAACGCAGGCTTCGCCAGCTGCTACAGGTCGCGTGACGGTTTAACTGAGCGGCATTTTCCCTATTGCGCAAAAAAAACGCCCCGAACAAGTCGGGGCGTTATCGAAAGAGCGGCGCGGTTACTTCTCGGCGCGTTCTTTCAGGGCCTTCAAGGTATTGAACGGGGCATCCACCACGAACTTGTTGGCCACCATCGACGGCACGCTGCCGCCCGGTTCGGTGTGCACCTGATAGGTCACTTCGATCTGGTCGCCCTTGGGTACGAACTTCCAGAATCCGTCGACCTTGGCGACCCGGACGAAACCTTTTTCTTCAGGAAGGTATTTCGATACACCTTCGAGCTTGCGAGTCAGGCTGCCATCGGCACCTTCGATGGTGGTGACGTGCAGCACCGAATCACGCGGAGTAACCGGCCACGGGGTGTTGAACTGAGTGTAGGTCCAGCTCTGGTTACCTTCGTGCTTGAGCAGCCTCTGGGTCTTGCATTCGTGAATCCAGGCGCAGGCTCCGGACACGTCGTCCTGCAACGCACGCAGCTTGGCTATGGTGGTTTTCATCAGCGTGACGCCCTGGTAGGCCTTGTAGTCGGACCCGGCCACTTCACTCAGGGAGATCTTGATGCCGTCTTCGTCTTTTTTGACTTTCCAGTCTTCGGCCTGGGCCGTCGAGGTAGCCAGCACAACCGTCAAACCACACAGCACAGCAATACGATGCAGCGAACCCATAGTCTTATTCCTTATTGTTGAAGTTCTGTTCGTTGGGCTTGCACCTCCGATCACCTTCGGGTCTTTCGCAGGTGATCGGAGGTGCGAGCCCACACATCACGCCGCCGTCATTTGCTCCCACCAGCCAATCAACCGGATCGCATCTTCGCTGCTGCTTCCGCACACCTCGGGGTCGGCCTCGAAGGCAGAACACACCGCCGGCCGTTCCGGCTGGCCGAAAATATTGCACAGGTTATCGGAGGAAAGTTGCAGGCAACGCTCCCCCGCAGCTTTGCCATTGGGCATACCGGGAATCGGTGAACTGATGGACGGGGCAATGCAACAAGCGCCACAGCCCTCACGGCATTTCATGACGACAAGCTCCTCGCGACGAGCAATGTGTTAAAGGACGGGGCACAGAGTACCCGCTAAAACAGTTGTTTTAAATTACCTGCGAGCGGGGTTTTCAGTGCAAACGAACATGACCGACCAGTCTCCGACAAAGCGTCTGGTCTGGGGCTCGCGGATCGGGATGAGGTTACTGCTTGAACTCGAAATCCAGTGCCGCGCCTTCGACCTCGCGGCGCTCTTCATTTCGCAGTTGCAGCTGCATTTCATTGCTGAGCAAGCGTCCGTTGAGCTGGAACGGACTGCTGCCGCTCTTTTCGCCAAACATCGGTGGCAATAACGGTTCGCGCTTGGGCAATGTCACCGTTCCCGGCGGCTTCAGCTCCTGAACCATGTCCCGAGGCAAGCTCAGATCCAGATTCGCAGACGGAAGCTCAGTCTTTACCACCTCGCTGGCCGGTTTCGATTTGGAGGCAATGGGCGGACGCTTTTTCACGGGCGTCGCCGTTTTCCTGGTCGACGAGGTTTTTTTCACCGGTTCGGTTTTTATCGGTGCGACGTGGAAACTGCCGGTAGTCTGTTCCTGCTCGGTAGCCGCCACGACGGATGCCGGCTGAATACTTGTAAACAGGCAGAGCAAAAGCCAGGCGGCAGGAAGAGTCGGTTTCATGTATCCAACGGTGGGTGCAAACGGCAGAGGTGCATATGCTCGCCTGTTGCAGCCCACAAGACAAGCGCAGTAGCAGCCTGTTACAAACCGCCTGCCATTTCCTGGCAGAGTTGGGTGGCCAGCATGCCCAAGGTCATCAATGCGCGCTCGGCTTCACGGTTCCACGGCGTGCCGCAATTTAGGCGAATGCAGTGATTGAACTGCTCGGTGTTACTGAAGATCAGACCCGGCGCAATGCTGATGCCTTGCTGCAATGCCCGCACGTGCAACTCTTGCGTGTTTACCCGCCCCGGCAGACTGACCCACAGAATGAAGCCGCCGGTAGGCCGGGTCATCTGCGTGCCTTCCGGAAAATACTGCTGCACGGCCAGTTGGAAGGCACTGAGGTTCTTACGGTATTCCTGACGGATGAAGCGCAAATGCCGGTCGTACCCGCCATTTTCCAGATAAGCGGCGATGCCCATCTGGGTAACGCTGCACGCAGAATGCGTGCTGAAGGTCTGCAAACGCTGGATTTCCTGTTGATACTTGCCGGCAATCATCCAGCCGATCCGCACGCCAGGCGACAGGGTTTTAGAGAAGCTTGAGCAATAGATCACCCGGTCCAGCCGGTCATAAGCCTTGAGGGACTTGGTGCGCCCCTGCTCGAACATCAACTCGCCGTAGATATCGTCTTCGACAATCTGGATATCGAAGTCCGACGCCAGGCGCAGCAATTGTTTCTGCCGCTCCTCCGGCATGGTGCCGCCCAATGGATTACTCAGTCGGGTGGTCAGCACCAACGCCTTGATCGACCATTGGTTGGCCGCCAGTTGCAGGGCTTCCAGGCTCATGCCCGTGGCCGGATCGCTGGGGATCTCGATGACCTTGAGGCCCAACAGATCGGCCAGTTGCAGCAACCCGTAATAGGTCGGCGACTCGGCCGCGATCAGATCGCCCGGACGGGTCAAGACGCGCAAGGACATCTGCAGCGCATCGACGCAGCCGTGAGTGATCACCACCTCCGACGGATCGACCACCACGCCGGCATCGCGCATGCGGATCGCCACCTGCCGGCGCAACGGTTCGAAACCGGGGCTGAACATGTAGCTGAAGGCCCGCGGGCTATGGAAACGGGTGACCTTGGCCAATTGCTGATGCAGTGCCCGCACCGGCAAATAGTCGACACTCGGCACGGCAGCGCCCAGCGGGAAGACACCTTCACGACGGGATTCGACCAGGACTTGTTGAATGATGCTGCTGCGGGTGACCAGCCCCGGGCGCTCGACCCGGGCGATATCCGGCGTCGGTGCGGTGAGTGCCGGTGTCTGGTGCACGTAGTAACCCGACTGCGGCCGGGCGCGGATCAGCCCCTGATCCTCGAGATTGGCATACGCCTGCAACACCGTTGCGTGGCTGACATTGAGCTGCGAGCTCATCTTGCGTACCGAAGGCACGCGCTCCCCCGGCTGATAGACCCCGCGGCGGATGTCTTCGGCCAGTTGTTGAGCAATACGTTGATAGAGCAAAAGATTGGTCATGACGCAGCACTCGATTTCACGGGCATTTTATTCTTGTGTAAAACAATACCGGAACAGTTTAGAAGTGTACTGGGACAGTTGCCACAATAGTCGACCATACAGTGCAGTGTCAGCAAAATCTGTACTGTTTTGTGCGGTATTCGGCGAACATAAAAAAACCCGGCGCTGCATGGCAGGCCGGGTTTTCCAGCGACGCAACCCTTAGCGGGCGGCGCCGAGCTGGCCTTTTTCGTCGGAAAACACAATTTCCACCCGACGGTTCTGCGCCCGGCCCCGTTCCGACGCATTCGCGTCCACCGGATACTCGTCGCCATAACCCTCGACCTGGATACGCTTGTCGTCGATGCCCAGGTCCATCAGCACGTCAGCCACCGATTGCGCACGGTCGCGGGACAGCTTGAGGTTTTCCTGCTTGCCCCCGGTACTGTCCGTATAACCTTCGATTCGCACCACTCGCTTGGGGTTGAGTTGCAGGAACTGCACGATCTTCAATACCACACGGTTGGCCGATGGTTTCAATTCCGCTTCGCCCGTGTCGAACAGCATGTCGCCCAATGTCATCACCAGACCGCGGTCGGTCTGGGTGGTGGTTAATGCCAGAATCTGCTCTTCGAGCCATTTGCCTTGCTGCTGCACGCTGAACAGTTTGGATTCACGCAGTGCCAATTGCAGGCGCTGCCTTTCCAGTTCGAGCTTCGCCGCTTGCTCTTCATTGAGCACCTGATTGGTGTGTTCCCGGGCAATGGCGCTATAGCGCTGACTCAGGTAGGCGTAATGCACCACGTCCGAACCGCTGCCCCAATAGCTGGACAAGCGATCGGCACGGGCCAGGGACTCACCGGCGCGAATCACGTCCTTGGGGGCGATTCGCAGCACATTGGAGTCTTCCTTGACCTTCTGAAAGTCGGCACCGGCCTGCTGCAACGCGGACTCGCTGTGCTGGCTGGCGCAGCCAAAGAGACTCGCGCAGCCTGCCAGGATCAAACCGCCGAGGGCTTTAGTCTTGAGGCTCATTCGGCATCTCCCAGTTGCTTGCGCAGGCGGGTGATGCGGGTATCAAGCACGTTCAACTGTTCCTCGCTCTTGGCCGTCAATACCTTGGCTTCAGCCAGACGCGCATCGAGTTCGGCCTGTTCGGCCCGCATGCGTGCGTTTTTGAAGGATTGATCAGTCATGTTGCCCTTGGCGCGGTTGAACTTGTCTTCGGCCAGTTTCATTTCCGGCACATCGTCTGCCGTGGCGCCCACGGCCTTGGCCTGTTCGAGTGCCTGTTCGGTCAGGCGTATTTGTTCACTCGGCGCAGGATCGGTTGCACAACCCGCCAGGACCGCAAAGGCCACTGCAGCGAAAAGAGGTCGAATACTCACTAAATATCCCTACTGTTTTGGGGTACTGACGGGTTGTTGCGAGGGTTGCTGCGGTTGTGAGCGTTGTGCCTTCCAACGCTCGATGTTGCGCATCAGCACGGCTTCCGTCAGTCCGGACGCGGGCAATTCTGTCATCTTTTTGGCCAACTGTCCGCGCAACCACGGATCGTTGCAGGCCGAGTCATGGGAAATCGCCAGGTACAGGCCAGGCTTGTCGACCGGTTGCGGGCGAGCGACCAGATCACCGGCCATGCCCAGTGTCTGTGCGGTCGCCATGCCCGAGTAACGTCCCGCCAGTACAAACTCGACCTCGCCCAACAGCAGTTTTTGAAAGGCCAGGGTCAGGTTGGACGTGCGCGTGAGGGTCAGTTGCTGTGCGGCAAAGGTGCTGAATTGTGGGGTCAATCGGGCCTTTTCCGAGACGGCACCGGGATGGCCGTGCAGGTCTTGTGCTTCGTTGTAGACCAGCGTCGAGTCCTTGCGAGTCCAGACCAGATAGTCGTTTACCAGCAAAGGTGGATGGATGTAATCCAGGGTTTCCAGTTCGCTGAACGTCAACGGTGCGTCCGCCAGCATGTCCATGCGTCCGCTGCGCACTTCGTCCAGGGCCTGGGCGCGTTTGCCGGCATAAAGCAGTTCGACCTTGAGCCCTGACTCCCCCGCCACTTGCTGCAGCAAATCGGCACTGGCACCGATCAGGTGTTTGGGATTCTGCGGGTCTTGCCACAGGTACGGTGGCGCGTCCGGGCTGCCGGTCACCACCAGGCGTTCACATTTGCCAGCGGCGAAAGACAGCGCTGGCAATAGCGTCAATCCCAGCAAGCTCCACACAAGGCGCAGATCCATGGCTTCACACTCCACTCATACCCGGTTATGCCCCCCCCCTGTAGGAGCGAGCCTGCTCGCGATGGACGTTAACGATGACGCGTTCATTCTGGAAAAACGCGGCGCATTCGAGTCCATCGCGAGCGAGCTCGCTCCTACAGAGAGCAAAAAAAAGCCCGACCAAAAGGCCGGGCTCTTTATAAGTGAAGCAGCCGGATTAGACCAGCTTCTCCAACTCAGGGATGGCTTCGAACAGGTCTGCCACCAGGCCGTAATCGGCCACCTGGAAGATCGGCGCTTCTTCGTCCTTGTTGATCGCAACGATCACTTTGGAGTCTTTCATGCCGGCCAGGTGCTGGATCGCGCCGGAGATACCGACCGCGATGTACAGCTGTGGCGCAACGATTTTGCCGGTCTGACCGACCTGCATGTCGTTCGGTACGAAACCTGCGTCGACCGCGGCGCGGGAAGCACCGACGGCAGCGCCCAGCTTGTCAGCCAGGGCGTACAGGTGTTTGAAGTTGTCGCCGTTCTGCATGCCGCGGCCGCCGGAAACGACGATCTTGGCAGCGGTCAGTTCCGGACGATCGGACTTGGCCAGTTCTTCGCCGACGAAGCTGGAGATACCAGCGTCGTGGGCAGCGCCAACAGCTTCAACGGCAGCGGAGCCACCTTCAGCTGCAACCGGGTCGAAACCGGTGGCACGCACGGTGATCACTTTGACCGCAGCGTTCGATTGAACGGTAGCGATGGCGTTACCGGCGTAGATCGGACGCTTGAAGGTGTCAGCGCTTTCTACCGAGATGATCTCGGAGATCTGGTCAACGTCCAGTGCAGCGGCAACGCGCGGCAGGATGTTTTTGCCGTTGGAAGTGGCGGCAGCCAGGATGTGGCTGTAACCCTTGCCCAGCTCGGCAACCAGCGGAGCAACGTTTTCCGGCAACTGGTGAGCGTAGGCGGCGTTGTCGGCCACCAGCACTTTAGCCACGCCAGCGACTTTCGCAGCGGCTTCAGCCACGGCGCCAGCGCCCTGGCCAGCGACCAGAACGTGGATGTCACCACCGATTTTGGCAGCGGCAGCCACGGTGTTCAGCGTGGCCGGGGCCAGCACTTTGTTGTCGTGTTCAGCAATAACCAAGATAGTCATTTAGATTACCTTCGCTTCGTTTTTCAGTTTCTCGACCAGTTCAGCCACCGACTTGACCTTGATACCCGCGCTGCGTGCAGCCGGCGCTTCGACTTTCACGGTCTTGTTGGTGGAGGCGGTGGAAACGCCCAAAGCGTCCGGAGTCAGCACTTCGAGAGGCTTCTTCTTGGCTTTCATGATGTTTGGCAGAGACGCGTAGCGCGGCTCGTTCAAACGCAGGTCGGTGGTGACGATGGCCGGCAGCTTCAGGGAAACGGTCTGCGCGCCGCCGTCGATTTCGCGGGTTACAGCTACGCTGTCGCCGCTGATTTCGACTTTCGAGGCGAACGTGCCCTGACCGTAGCCGCTCAAGGCAGCGAGCATCTGGCCAGTCTGGTTGTTGTCGCTGTCGATGGCCTGTTTGCCAAGGATCACCAGCTGAGGCTGTTCCTTGTCGACAACAGCTTTCAACAGTTTGGCAACGGCCAGGGAAGTCAGATCTTCGGCGGATTCGACGAGGATGGCGCGGTCGGCACCCAGAGCCAGCGCGGTGCGCAGTTGCTCTTGAGCGGTGGACGGGCCGACGGAGACGACGACGATTTCAGTCGCAACACCTTTCTCTTTCAGGCGTACGGCTTCTTCAACGGCGATCTCGCAGAACGGGTTCATCGACATCTTGACGTTGGCAAGATCGACGCCGGAATTGTCCGCCTTGACGCGGACCTTGACGTTGTAATCCACAACGCGTTTGACAGCTACAAGAACCTTCATGGATTCCTCGTTACTCTCCGGTGAAAAGAAAGTCGCCTAGGCGAACCTGGCGGTTGATGCTCATCGGGCGCAAGGGCACCTCTAAAAACGCCGGCAAACGTGTCAAGTGACCATCGCTCATCATGTGAATGACCGTTCGTCAGTGGTGACTGACGAGTCATTCAACATCGCGGCGTGTAAACTGCGCATCAACCCCACGCAGTGCATCACTCTCTACTGCCATCGCCCTGTCTTTAGAGGTGCTCTTGAAACCAACAGCCAGCCTACGGCGAGCGCAAAACCGCCCGTATCTTGACCGGAACGCCTATTCCGGTCAATACGGCAAAATAGCCGTTCATAAGGCGCGTGACTTTGATTTCTCTGGCTTTGAGCCAATTCAAACAAACGTTTGTATTGGACGCTGAGAGTGGTGTAGATATAATGCGCCACCCAAAGAGAAAGGTGGTCAATCGATTGTCCGCTTCCGGCGTTGTGCCGGGATTCATGGATGCGACACCCAACCTCCAAATTAGAAAAAAAACTGTTGAGCCTTGAGTAGGAGATAACCTGTGGAACGCGAATACATGGAATTCGACGTGGTCATCGTCGGTGCCGGCCCCGCTGGTCTTTCCGCCGCCTGCCGCTTGAAGCAGAAGGCCGCCGAAGCCGGTAAGGAAATCAGCGTCTGCGTGGTCGAAAAAGGCTCCGAAGTCGGTGCTCACATTCTGTCCGGTGCCGTGTTCGAACCACGCGCCCTGAACGAACTGTTCCCGGACTGGAAAGAACTCGGCGCGCCGCTGAACACGCCCGTCACCCGCGACGACATCTTCGTTCTGAAGAACGCTGAAAGCGCGCAGAAAGTTCCAGACTTCTTTGTGCCCAAGACCATGCACAACGAAGGCAACTACATCATCTCCCTCGGGAACCTGTGCCGCTGGCTGGCCCAGCAGGCCGAAAACCTGGGCGTAGAAATCTACCCGGGCTTCGCCGCTCAGGAAGCGTTGATCGACGAGAACGGCGTGGTGCGCGGGATCATCACCGGTGACTTGGGCGTCGATCGCGAAGGCCATCCGAAGGAAGGCCTGTACACCCCGGGCATGGAGCTGCGTGGCAAGTACACGCTGTTCGCCGAAGGCTGCCGTGGCCACATCGGCAAGCAGTTGATCAAGCGCTTCAACCTGGACACTGACGCTGATGCCCAGCACTACGGCATCGGCCTGAAAGAAATCTGGGAAGTCGACCCGGCCAAGCACCAGCCTGGCCTGGTGGTGCACACCGCCGGTTGGCCGATGGACATCATGGGCACCGAGAACACCGGTGGTTCGTTCCTCTATCACCTGGAAAACAACCAGGTAGTGGTTGGTCTGATCGTCGACCTGTCCTACAGCAACACCTACCTGTCGCCGTTCGACGAGTTCCAGCGCCTCAAGCATCACCCGGTGCTCAAGCAGTACCTGGAAGGCGGCAAGCGCATCAGCTACGGCGCCCGCGCCATCTGCAAGGGCGGCCTGAACTCGCTGCCGAAAATGGTCTTCAAGGGCGGCGCATTGATCGGTTGCGACCTCGGCACCCTGAACTTCGCCAAGATCAAGGGCAGCCACACCGCGATGAAGTCCGGCATGCTCGCCGCCGATTCCGTGGCTGATGCACTGTTCGCCGACAAGGATGGCACCGAAGAACTGACCACTTACGTCGACGCATTCAAGAAGAGCTGGCTCTACGAAGAACTGTTCGCCAGCCGCAACTTCGGCCCGGCGATCCACAAGTTCGGCGCCATCGTCGGTGGCGGTTTCAACTGGCTGGACCAGAACATCTTCGGCGGCAAACTGCCGTTCACCCTGCACGACACCAAGCCGGATTACGCTTGCCTGAAGCTGGCGGCCGACTGCAAGAAGATCGACTACCCGAAACCGGACGGCAAGATCAGCTTCGACAAGCTCAGCTCGGTGTTCATCTCCGGTACCAACCACGAAGAAGAGCAGCCGTGCCACCTGAAGCTGGCCGATCCAAGCATCCCGATCAGCAAGAACCTGCCGCTGTACGATGAGCCTGCCCAGCGTTACTGCCCGGCTGGTGTGTATGAAGTGATCACCAAGGAAGACGGCGAGAAGCGCTTCCAGATCAACGCCCAGAACTGCGTTCACTGCAAGACCTGCGACATCAAGGACCCTGCACAGAACATCACCTGGGTGGCACCGGAAGGCGCTGGCGGCCCGACTTACCCCAACATGTAAGCCGAACCGCGAACATCAAGGCTCCCTGAATGGGGGCCTTTTTGTTGCCTGGCATTTATGCAACAACACAAAACCCTTGTGGGAGCGGGCTTGCTCGCGAAAGCGGTGTATCAGTCGACATCCATGTTGAATGAATGACCGCTTTCGTCGGAACGCCGCCCGGAGCAAGCCCGCTCCCACAAAGGGGTCGAATCAGACCTTGAGGCCCAGCTCCGCCGATAACCGCGCCGTAACGCCCTTGATCAGGGGAATCAGCTCGGCCATTTTTTCCAGCGGCATGTACGGCACGGTGCTGGCGATGCTAATTCCGGCGACGATGCGCTTGCTGGCATCGCGCACCGGCGCCGCCACGCAACGGATCGACGGCTCGTTATCTTCCAGATCGAAGGCGTAGCCGCCGGCCACGTACTCGACCATACGCTGCTCGAACTGCTCCCAGGATTGCTCCGGGTGCTGCGGCCAGAATTGATTTTTCCCACCCACCGGCAGGCTGACTTCGTACAGGCGCTGCCACTCTTGCGGCGAATCATCGAGCATCAGCGCCTTGCCGATCCCGGTCCGCGCCAACGGCATGCGATGGCCGACCCGCGAGCGCATTTCCGGGCCATTGCGCCCCGGATTCTTGTGCAGGTACAGCACTTCGTCGCCTTCACGAATGGCCAGGTGAATGGTGTCGCCGGTCAACGCCGACAACTCATCCAGATACGGCCCGGCCAGGGTCACCAACGGCAACTCTTCACGGGCCTGAAACCCCAACTCGATCAGTTTCGGTCCCAGCAGATAACCGACTTGCGGCACCACCCGCAGATAACGTTCGTCCACCAGGCAACTGGCCAGGCGATGGGTAGTGCTGCGCGTGGTGCCGATCAGCCGGGCGATTTCCTTGAGATCGCGGGCGCCGCTGGCCACGGCCTGAACCACACCCAGCCCGCGAAGCAGGGTCTGGGTGCCGGTCGGAGCGGCATCCTTGGCGATTTTTGGGGTGTCTTCCTGCATATCCAGCCTTTACCGTTGAGCGAGTGAACGGGCGGCATTATGGTCGCCCGAATGCCACGGCTACAACTTGATACGCTCGACCTTACCCACCAGCAAGATGTAGGAAAGTGCACCAATCAACGCCAGCACCGAGATGTAGGTGATCGCCGGGGCGAAAGAATCACCTGTCGCGAGGAAGCCGATCACGATAGGCGTGGCAATCGCCGACAGGTTGCCGATGAAGTTGAACACCCCGCCGGTCAGCCCGAGCAATCGCGCCGGGGCGAGCGTCGACACCAGCGACCAGGTGATGGAAGCCAGGCCATTGCCGAAGAACGCCAGCGCCAGAAAGGCAATCACCAGCGGCGTCGACTCGACAAAGTTGGCGCCGATGATCGAGGTGGAAATCAGCAAGCCGCTGATGATCGGCAACTTGCGGGCGAAACCCACCGTGTAGCCGCGACGGATCAACCAGTCGGAGAAGAACCCCGAACACAGCACGCCGACGAAGGCTGCGAGAAACGGCAGTGACGCCAACAGGCCGGACTTGATGAAGTCCATGCCGCGATATTTCACCAGGTAGGTCGGGAACCACGTCAGAAAAAACCACAACGTCGAGTTGAGGCAAAACTGGCCGAGGTAGATGCCCCACAACTTGCGTTTGCTCAGAACGATACCGAGATCGGTCCAGCTGAATTTGGCTTTGACTTTGGCTTGTTCAGCCTGGATATCCACTAACCCGCCGCCCTCGCGGATCAGGTCGATTTCCGCGTCATTGGCGCCTTTGAAATCCCGGGGCTCGCGATACACCGCGTACCAGATCACCGCCCACAGAATGCCCGCCGCGCCGGTGGTGACGAACACCATGTGCCAGCCGAATTCGTGCTGCAGCCAGGCCAGTACCGGCGTCAGGAAGGCCAGGCCGACGAATTGCCCGGAGGTGTAGAAACCGATGGCCGTGGCGCGCTCGCGCTCGGGGAACCAGGTGGTGACCACGCGGCTGTTGATCGGATACGCCGG
>NZ_AKJL01000329.1 GCF_000282355.1 Pseudomonas sp. GM49 | reverse complement strand
GGCTCGAACACCACCGGCGCGCCGCCGCTGGCCGAGTGACCGACCACCAGGCTCGGCGCGTACTGTTCCTCCAGCAGTTTGCGGGCGACAGCGTCGGTCTTGCTGTCGTCCACCAATTGCTCGACCACGGTCTTGAGCAAGTACACCTGCATGGCTTGCAGATAACCGCACACCGCGGCGTTCTCGGCGTACTTCTCCGACAACGGTGACAACAATGGCTGCAAGGTCAGGGTGATGGTTTCTTCGTTGAGGTGGCGCAGTTGGTTGCTCGACTCACGCTTCCATTGCGGCAGGCTGGCGAGCTCTTCGTTCAGGCGCTCCTCCAGCACGGAAATATCCTCGTGGAAGCGCTCGCGCTCGGTTTCCGGCAACTGGGCGAATTCAGCTTCGTCCAACGCCTTGCCGTCGCCCATCGGGGTGAAGGCGATATTGCTGGCGTCGCGGTACAGCGCGACATCCTTTTCCAGTGCCAGACGCTCGATGACGTCCAGGGCCTTGTCGTAGCGCTGGTTGAAGGCGCGGTCGATGGCGCTTTTCTTCTGCTGGTAGGACGGATGTTCGAAGACTGCCGGAAACGTCGCCAGCAGGTTGTCGATCAGACCGTTGATATCTCCAATGAAGTTACCGGCAGTGCCCGACGGCAATTCCAGGGCACGTGGTTCGCGCGGTTCATCGAAATTGTTGACATAGACCCAGTCCGCCGGGGTCTGCAGGCGCTTGCCTTCGGCCTTGAGGTAGCGTTTGACGAACGAGAACCGGCCAGTGCCGGGCTCGCCCATGACGAATACGTTGTAACCGGGGCGTGGCATGGCCACACCGAACTGCAAGGCTTCGACCGCACGTTCCTGGCCAAGCACACCGCGAAAGGGCTCCAGATCATTGGTGGTAGAGAAGCTGAACTGTTCAGCGGAAAACGGACGGGTCAGCGCTTCGGGCGCTAGACGCAAGCTGGCAGCAACAGGATCAGGCATCGGGCTTCCTTAACAATCAGGCGGGGCAGATTGCAGCATTCTGGCGCTGCCCATGCCCGACTGGCAAGGAGTGCCGCAGACCTGTGCATAGACAATCCGAAAACCCCAGGCCGCCCGGGCTTGCGCCGCGGTTTCCCATGAATGTTTTGCAAAAAATCACGGAACCCCATGATCGTGCCTAAACTCCAGACTGCGCGGCTGGACTAATGCCCGGCCCACTGGCACCAGACGGGCCAGACCCTTTGTCTATTGGTACGCACATAAAAGAGAACAACGCTATGAAACGGATTCTTCTTGGTACTCTCTTCACCGCTGTATCCATCAACGCCATGGCTCAGGCCCCGGGCGGCCCGGATTGCGGTTGGGGCAACATGCTGTTCGAAGGTCAGCGTGGTACTCCGGCTCACTTCCTGGCATCCACCACCAACGGCACTTCCGGCAACGCAACCTTCGGTATGACCTCCGGCACCAACGGTTGCGCAACCAACGCGTCGCTGACCTATGGCGGCAAATCCTGGTTTGCCATGAATGGCATGATGAACGAGCTGTCCGAGGACATGGCCAAAGGTCAGGGCGAGGCGCTGACCACCTACGCCGTGGTACTGGGCGTGGCGCCGGAAGACCGTGCGCACTTCGCCGCCGTCACTCACGAGCACTTCCAGCAGATCTTCAGCAAGGCGGACGTTACCGCCGAAGACGTGCATACCAATACCCTGGCCGTGCTCAAAGCCGACCCTCGACTGGCCAAGTACGCCACTCAAGCTTAAGCTCGACCCGCCCCGCTTCTTTCGGGAAGCGGGTTTTGTTTTTTGGACCTGTCCCTCCTCGGGCAATGTTGCTGACTACTGTAGGAGCTGGCTTGCCAGCGATGATTTCAAAGGCGCTGTGTTTATCCAGTAAACACGCGTAATCGTTAAGGACCATCGCTGGCAAGCCAGCTCCTACAGGTAAAAGGCATCCACCTCGTTGGGTCTTTGTTTTTTTCGACTTAAGTTGCCACCTATGCTCAAACGCCTTGCCTGGCTGGCGCTGTGTGCCTGCGCCCCGCTGTCCGCCGCGCCTCACATCGATCCACAACGTTTGCAGCAACTGGCCAACGACCCTTTCTGGATATCCCTGGGCCATTACGAAACCGCCAAGCTCGGCGGCTGGCGCAGCTATGTCAGCGACAGAAAATTCTTCCTCGCCGCCGATGGCAACGAACATCCGGACCATGAACTGGCGGCGACCGTACAAGCCTTGTACGCCCCGGCCAGTGCCGGTGAACAACACGCGCAATGCGTCTACCCGGCCCGCACCCGCTGGCTGACAGAACAACTCGGCCTGAACGGCCTGCCAACACCGGACTGCACCGGGTTCAAGCAATGGTTCAAGGACGTCTCGCCCGATAGCGCGGTGATGATCTTCCCGGCGGCTTACCTGAACAGCCCGTCCTCGATGTTCGGCCACACCCTGCTGCGCATCGACCAGGCCGATGTAAAGAGCGACAAGACTTCGCTGCTCAGCTATGCCATCAACTTCGGTGCCTACATCGAAGGCTCGGACAACAGCATCCTCTATGCCTGGAAAGGCCTGATGGGCGGTTATCCCGGCCTGTTCGCGCTGGTGCCCTATCAGGAAAAACTCTCGGAATATCGCAGCCTGGAAAACCGCGATCTGTGGGAATACCGCCTGAACCTGACCCGGCAGGAAACCGCGCGCATGGTCGAGCACGTCTGGGAGCTGAAGCAGATCAAATTCGACTATTTCTTCTTCGACGAGAACTGCTCATACCGCTTGCTCGAACTGCTGCAGGTGGCCCGCCCGAGCCTGCGCCTGACCGAGCAATTCCCGCTCACAGCCATTCCGACCGACACCGTCAAAGCCGTGAAAAATGCCGGACTGGTGGAATCCATCCAGTATCGTCCGTCCCGGGAACGCGAGTTGCTCAGTCGCGCCGAGCCGTTGAACCCTGAAGAGCAGCAATGGGTGCTGAAAGTCAGCGCCGACCAGAAACAATTGCAAGCCCCGGCGTTCAAGGCACAACCCCGCGAACGCCAGGCGCTGATCATCGATGCGGCCTATCGTCTGGAGCGTTACCGAGCCAATGGTCAGGAACGCGACCCCGCGCGCGCCCAGCGCAGCTTCGAACTGCTGCGGGCGATCAACCAGAACCCGGCGCCGGAGCTGGATATCCCGCAACCCGGCCTGCCTGAAGACGGTCACGAGTCCCGCACCTGGCAGCTCGGCCTTGGCACCCGTGGAGATAAAGCCTTTGGCGAGTACGGCTTGCGCATGGCTTATCACGACCTCAATGACAACAGCGAAAGCTTTCCCCTTGGTGCGCAGATTGAAATCCTGCAATTGAAACTGCGCCAGTACGAAGGCAATGACTGGCAAGTGCAGCGACTGGACCTGGCGACCATTCGCTCCCTGACCCCGCGTAACGAGTTGCTGCAGCCACTGTCATGGCAAGTCACCGGCGGTCTGGAACGGGTACCGGGCAAGCATGATGACCAAACCCTGGTCAGCCACGTCAACGGTGGCGGCGGCGGTACCTGGCAACTGAGCGACGATCTGCTCGGCTTTGCCTTGGGCACCGCGCGTATCGAGCACAACAACGACTTCGCCGCATTCATTGCCCCGGCCGCCGGTTTCAACAGTGGTGTGCTGTGGAAAAACCCGCTGGGCAACTTGAGCCTGGAAGCCAAGGGCGACTTTTTCACCAATGGTGAAGTGCGTCGTAGCCTGAGTCTGAATCAGCAATGGGAAATATCCCGCAATCTCGGACTGCGCTTGAGCGCCCAGCGCGAGTTCAGCCATTTGGCGACCCCCGAGAACGAAGTGATGCTTGAGCTGAAGTGGTATCACTACTGACCCGAACGCACCACACATCCCTGTGGGAGCGAGCTTGCTCGCGATAGCGGCCGTTCAGCCAACACACGTGTTGAATGTCAGTCCCTCATCGCGAGCAAGCTCGCTCCCACAGGGAATCGTCGTTTCCGACGGATTGATCACACACCTTTCACAACCACCCGATGCATCCACTTCTAGACTTTCCTTATCAGCCGCGTATCGGCCTGGCAGCAGAAGGATCAGAACGCCACCCGGACCTATCACTCGCCGTAAGTCGCTTTCAGACATTTGCTGAAACCAAATACCTGCGACCATGACCTAAATCCTATACCGGGAGAATTCCATGAGCCGTGCCTTCGTCAATGAAGATAACGCCGCCGCGCAAACCGATCAGCCTGTCGAAAGGCAGGTCAGCGCGCAGCCCAATTACGTCACGCCGCAAGGCCTGATTCTGTTGCAGGGTAAAGTCGCAGAACTGCAAACCCTGCACGCCGAACAATCGGCCAGGGGCGAGCAGGCCGACAAGCAGCGCCTGGTGGATCTCGAGCGTGATTTGCGTTACTTCAAGCAGCGCCTGGGCAGCGCTCAGGTGGTACCCGCCGCGACTTCGACCGAGAAAGTGCAGATCGGCAGTTGGGTGACCTACGCCGATGAACACGCCACCGAGCGTCGGGTACAACTGGTGGGCGAAGATCAGGCCGATGCCGCCCACGGCCTGATCAATTGGGGTTCGCCGCTGGGTCGGGCACTGCTCGGTGCACGACTCAACGACGAAGTGCTGTGGCAGCGCCCCGCCGGGGATCAATTGATCGAAGTGATTCGTATCGATCCGGCGTAGGCTTCGCCTAAACCACGCCTTGGGCCAGCATGGCATCGGCGACTTTGACGAAGCCGGCGATATTCGCGCCCTTGACGTAGTTGACCCGGCCATTCTCTTCGCCGTAATGCACGCAAGCATGGTGGATCGACTGCATGATCGCGTGCAGCTTGCTGTCCACTTCGCCACCGGTCCACGCCAGGCGCATGGCGTTCTGCGACATCTCCAGCCCGCTCACCGCCACGCCACCGGCGTTGGATGCCTTGCCCGGCGCAAACAGAATGTCCGCCTCGATGAACAGGTCCACCGCCTCAAGGGTGGTCGGCATGTTCGCGCCTTCAACCACGCAGATGCAGCCGTTGCGCAGCAGGGTGCGAGCGGCTTCAGCGTCCAGTTCGTTTTGCGTCGCGCACGGCAACGCGATATCGCAGCTCAGGCTCCATGGCAACTGACCGGCGCGGAACTCCAGGCCAAAACGGCCGGCCAGTTCACGGATACGCCCACGCTGTACGTTTTTCAGCTCCAGCATCGCCAGCCATTGCTCCTCGGTCAAACCGCTTTCGCAATACAACGTGCCTTCGGAATCGGACAGCGAAATCACTTTGCCGCCCAGGTCCATGACCTTGCGCGCCGCGTATTGCGCAACGTTGCCGGAACCGGAGATCGCCACCCGCTTGCCCTCGACTGCCAAACCGCGGCGTTTGAGCATTTCCTCGGCGAAGTACACACAACCGAAACCGGTGGCTTCCGGGCGAATCAGGCTGCCGCCGTAGCTTGGGCCTTTGCCGGTCAGCACGCTGGTGAACTGGTTGCTCAGGCGCTTGTACTGGCCAAACAGGAAACCGATTTCCCGCGCGCCCACACCGATGTCCCCGGCCGGCACGTCAACGTCGGCACCAATGTGGCGGTACAACTCGCTCATGAAGGCCTGGCAGAAGCGCATGACTTCCGCATCGCTTTTGCCTTTGGGGTCGAAGTCCGAACCGCCCTTGCCGCCGCCCATGGGCAATGAAGTCAGGGAGTTTTTGAAGGTCTGTTCAAAGGCGAGGAATTTCAGGACGCCCATGTTCACCGACGGGTGAAAACGCAAGCCGCCCTTGTACGGGCCGATCGCGCTGTTCATCTGGATGCGGAAACCACGATTGACCTGGACCTTGCCCTGATCGTCGACCCACGACACGCGAAACACCACCGCCCGCTCCGGCTCGCAGATGCGCTCCAGAATGCCCGAGGTCAGGTAATGCGGATTCGCTTCAAGAAACGGCCACAGACTGCGTAGTACTTCTTCCACGGCCTGGTGAAATTCAGGTTGGTCCGGATCGCGATTTTTCAGGCGCGCAAGGAAGGATTCGACGGATTCGATCATGGAAAAGTCTCGGCAAATTTATTGTCGTTGGAAGGGATTGGGCCGGACTGTAACAAACGATTCGCGCACAAGAACAGAGCAAAATGTCGCATTTATGAAATTAAATGGTGCACAGGATATAAAACAGACTGCTTTTTGGCCTGATATTGCACCTGAATGGGGAGTCACAATTCAATTCCTGCACCATCAGGAATACCGCCTTCGCGAGCAAGCCCGCTCCCACAGGAGGTCGGTGTTGAATTGAGAGGTGTGCCTTTCACAAAACCCTGTGGGAGCGGGCTTGCTCGCGAAGTCCGCTGCTCGGTCTCACTGAAAAAACGCAAAAAAAAACGGAGCCCGAAGGCTCCGCTCTTTATGCAACCAACCCGAAATCAGGCCAGTTTCTTGTGACGCACCCGGTGTGGCTGGGCAGCCGCATCGCCGAGGCGCTTTCTACGGTCGGCTTCGTACTCGGTGTAGTTGCCTTCGAAGAACACCGCTTGCGAGTCGTCTTCGTACGCCAGGATGTGCGTCGCGACGCGGTCAAGGAACCACCGGTCGTGGGAGATCACAATGGCGGCGCCCGGGAAGTCCAGCAGGGCCTCTTCCAGGGAACGCAGGGTTTCAACGTCGAGGTCGTTGGACGGTTCGTCGAGCAGCAGGACGTTGCCGCCCTCTTTCAAGGTCAGGGCCAGGTGCAAGCGGCCGCGCTCACCGCCGGACAGGTCCTTGACGAACTTCTGCTGATCGCCGCCCTTGAAGTTGAAGCGACCGACGTAGGTACGCGACGGGATCTCGTAGTTGCCGATGCGGATCTGGTCGGAACCGTCGGAGATCTGCTGGAACACGGTCTTGCTGCCGTCCAGGTCTTCGCGGCTCTGGTCGACGCAAGCCAGTTGCACGGTTTCACCGACTTCGATGCTGCCCGAGTCCGGAGTTTCCTTGCCCATCAACATACGGAACAGGGTCGACTTACCGGCGCCGTTACCGCCGATCACGCCTACGATGGCGCCTTTAGGCATGGAAAACGACAGGTTGTCGATCAGCACGCGATCGCCGTAGCCCTTGGTGACGTTCTTGAATTCGATGACCTTGTCGCCCAGGCGTGGACCGGCCGGGATGTAGATCTCGTTGGTTTCGCTGCGCTTCTGGAATTCCTGCGATTGCATTTCTTCGAAGCGTTGCAGACGAGCCTTGGATTTCGACTGGCGGGCCTTGGCGCCTTTGCGCACCCACTCCAGTTCTTCCTTCATGGCTTTTTCGTGGGCCGATTGCTGCTTGGATTCGGCAGCCAGACGATCGGACTTGGCTTCCAGCCAACCCGAATAGTTGCCCTCGTAAGGAATGCCCGCGCCGCGGTCGAGTTCCAGAATCCAGCCGGCAACGTTGTCCAGGAAGTAACGGTCGTGCGTGATCGCTACCACGGTACCCGGGAAGTCGTGCAGGAAGTGCTCAAGCCACGCAACGGAATCGGCGTCCAGGTGGTTGGTGGGTTCGTCGAGCAGCAGCATGTCCGGTGCGGACAGCAGCAGACGGCACAGGGCCACACGACGCTTCTCACCACCGGAGAGGTGTTCGACCTTGGCATCCCAGGCCGGCAGACGCAGCGCATCGGCGGCGACTTCCAGCTGACGCTCCAGGTTGTGGCCGTCGCTGGCTTGCAGAATCGCTTCGAGCTTGGCCTGTTCGGCGGCCAGTTTGTCGAAGTCGGCATCCGGATCGGCATAGGCCGCGTAGACCTCGTCCAGGCGTGCCTGGGCGTCCTTGATCACGCTGACCGCCTCCTCGACCACTTCACGCACGGTCTTGGTCGGATCAAGAATCGGCTCCTGCGGCAGGTAGCCGATGTTCAGCTCCGGCATCGGACGGGCTTCGCCCTCGAATTCGGTGTCGACGCCGGCCATGATTTTCAGCAGCGTGGACTTACCCGAACCGTTAAGGCCAAGCACGCCGATCTTGGCGCCGGGGAAGAACGACAGAGAAATGTTTTTCAGGATTTCCCGCTTCGGCGGAACAACTTTGCCCAGCCGATGCATGGTGAATACGTATTGAGCCATGGAGAACCTAGGGTCAGTGACTGATGAATGAATAGGGTACAGGCGATGCCTGGCCAGGCTGTGCGCGTCGTCCGATTGAGAGTTTTCAATACAGACGCGCTGAAAAAGCCTAGGAGCTGGAACGCTCCCGCGTAACCCGCAAAGCTACCTTAATGACAGATGGCAGTCCAGCCGACGGGCTGGGGCTGGCACTTCGCCACAACTCAGGGCATGCTAGCCGCCCTTCGGGCGTCCGGCTTATAGTGCACGTCGCGCCAGTCCAGCCAAACCGCAGGATTACAGCTTGTCCAATGTCCCTCCGCCTCTGACTTCCAGTGCGCCGGCCACAGCGCCTGGCTCCCCCCTGCGCGGGACCTTGAAGGGCACCTTGGCGACACTCGCATTATTGCTGCTGGCCCTGCTGTTCTGGCAGTTACTCGACCAGTTGCGCGAAACCCAGAAAAACCAGCGTCAGTACACCATCGACTACACCGCCGATCTGGCCGCGCAGGTCAGCCTGAACATGGCACTCAACGCGCAGATCGCCCTCAACCTGTTGCCGATCGTCGAGCAACCGCAAGACGCCGATGAACTGCAGGCGCTGCTGCGCAAGCTGCAACAGTCGCTGCCTGATCTGCGTAGCCTGGCTTTGCTCAGCCCTTCGGGAAGAGTCCTCAGTGACAGCGCTCCCGACAGCGATGACAGCGACTACCTGGGTGAACTGGTACGCCGCAGCCACGCCCAGGCGCACTACTTCAGCAATGCCACCGACGGTTCTGTGGTGCATTTATTGTTGCATCAGGCCAGCGGCAGTTCCCGCGGCTACTGGGCCTTGCGCCTGACGCCCACCTTCTTTTCGTCCTTGACCAAGCAGAGCGAGGCTGGCGACCGCCCGTTGTGGCTGGTGGAGAACCGCATCAATCATCAAATCGTCAGCCGCGACAAAGGGCTGCCCTCGGTCAATCCGGGTACGCTGACCGAGGACGATGTCGCCAACAGCGTGCTGACGGTTCCGCTGAGCAGCAGCGATTGGCAACTGCGCGGTTTGTTCGACCGTCAGCGAGTGCTGGAAGAACTGCTGCCGGCGTTCATCGGCAAATGCCTGCTGGGCCTGGCGTTTTCCATGCTGCCGTTCATCGCCTTGCTGAACATGCGCCGGCGTCAGCGCCAGTTGAATGAAGGCCGCCGACGTTACCAGGACATTTTCGAAGGCACCGGCGTGGCTTTGTGCGTGCTCGACATGTCGGGGCTCAAGGTCTTTTTCGACAAGGCACAGCTGCAGGACAGCGAGCAACTGCAAGCGTGGCTGGCGATCCCGGAGCAACGCCGGCAATTGCTCAAGGAACTGCGGATCACCGAGGTCAACCAGGTCGCTCTGCAACTGCTGAATGTCGATAGCACCGACAACGCCTGGAAACTGCTGGTCGACGGCAATCCGCAGGACGGCACCGCCATCGGCAACCAGGTGCTCGACGCGATGCTCAACCGGCAGCAACAGCTTGAGCTGGAAATAAAGCTCCAGGACGCCAGCGGTCGCGACCAGCACCTGTGGCTGGTGCTGCGTCTGCCGCAAACCCCGGACGACTATGACTCGGTGATCCTGAGCATCACCGACATCACCAGCCGCAAGCTCATCGAACTGTCATTGCAGGAGCGCGAAGGGTTCTGGTCGGACGTGGTGCGCACCGTGCCGGATCACCTGTATGTACAGGATGTGATCAGCCAGCGCATGATCTTCAGCAACCACCATCTGGGCCAGACGCTGGGTTACAACCGCACCGAACTGCAACAGATGGGCGAATACTTCTGGGAAATCCTCCTGCACCCCGAAGACGCCGACTATTACCACCGCTCCCGCCAGGTCCAGCGCCAGGCCGGTTATCACCAGTTGATGCAGTGCCAGTTGCGCTTCCGCCATCGGGACGGCCAGTGGCGACGTTTCGAGATTCGCGAGCAGGCATTGGCGCGGGACAGGGAGGACCAGGTCACGCGGATCATCGGCGTGGCCAAGGACATCACCGACCAGATCGAAGCCAGCGAATCCCTGCGCGACAGTGAGCAGCGCTATCGCATGCTCGCCGAAAGCATCAGCGACGTGATCTTCTCCACCGACAGCCGCCTGAATCTCAATTACGTCAGCCCCTCGGTGCAAGCCGTGCTGGGTTACGACGCCGAGTGGATTTTCCAGAACGGCTGGCAATCGACCATCGCCAACCCGCAACAACTGACCGGCATCTACCACCTGATGGACCGGGTCAGCAAAGCGCTGGATCAACCGGACCACCTGGCGCTGTTACGCAGCCAGGTGCAAACCCAACTGTTCCTGTTCGACTGCCTGCGGGCCGACGGGCGCAAGATCCCGATCGAACTGCGCCTGGTATTGGTCTGGGACGAACACGGCACGTTCGAAGGCGTGCTCGGCGTCGGCCGCGACATCAGCCAGCAACGCCGGGCCGAAAAAGACCTGCGCATGGCGGCTACAGTATTCGAACACTCGACCTCGGCGATCCTGATCACCGACCCGGCCGGCTACATCGTCCAGGCCAACGAAGCCTTCAGTCGTGTCAGCGGCTATGCCGTGGAGCAAGTCCTCGACCAGTTGCCGAACATGCTGACTGTCGACGATCAGCAGGAAGCCCACCTGCGGTATGTGCTCAAGCAATTGAGCCAGCACAGCACATGGGAAGGCGAGGTCTGGCTCAAGCGCCGTAATGGCGAGCATTACCCGGCCTGGGTCGGAATCACCGCCGTACTCGACGACGAAGGCGACCTGGCCAGCTATGTGTGTTTCTTCAGCGACATCAGCGAGCGCAAGGCCAGCGAGCAGCGGATTCACCGTCTCGCCTACTACGACGCCCTGACGCACCTGCCCAACCGATCGCTGTTCCAGGATCGCCTGCACACGGCGTTGCAATCGGCCGAACGGCAGAAGTCGTGGGTGGTGCTGATGTTCCTCGACCTCGATCGCTTCAAGCCGATCAACGACTCCCTGGGCCACGCCGCCGGCGACCGCATGCTCAAGGAAATGGCCACGCGCCTGCTCGGTTGCGTCGACGATGACGACACCGTGGCGCGCATGGGCGGCGACGAATTCACCTTGCTCCTGCAACCGCGAGCTAACCGTGAAGTCGCCTTGACCCGGGCAATTCATGTGGCGGAACAGATTCTTGCCAGTCTGGTGAAACCCTTCGTACTCGAAGGCCGCGAGTTCTTCGTCACGGCCAGTATCGGCATCGCCCTGAGCCCGCAGGACGGCAACGAACTCAGCCAGTTGATGAAGAACGCCGACACCGCGATGTACCACGCCAAGGAGCGCGGCAAGAACAACTTCCAGTTCTATCAGGCGGACATGAACGCCAGTGCGCTGGAACGTCTGGAGCTGGAAAGCGATTTGCGCCATGCCCTGGAACAGAACGAATTCGTATTGTATTACCAGCCGCAGTTCAGCGGCGACGGCAAGCGCCTGACCGGTGCCGAGGCGCTGTTGCGCTGGCGTCATCCACGCCGCGGGCTGGTGCCGCCGGGGGATTTCATTCCAGTGCTCGAAGAGCTCGGGCTGGTGGTGGATGTCGGTGACTGGGTGATCAGCGAGGCCTGCCGCCAACTCAAGGCCTGGCATCAGGCCAGGGTACGGGTGCCGAAGGTGTCGGTGAACATCTCGGCGCGGCAATTCTCCGACGGCCAGCTCGGCACGCGAATCGCCACCATCCTCAAGGAAACCGGCCTGCCGCCGGCGTGCCTGGAACTGGAACTCACCGAAAGCATCCTGATGCGCGAAGTCAGCGAGGCGATGCAGATCCTCGACGGCCTGAAAAACCTCGGCCTGAGCATTGCGGTCGACGATTTCGGTACCGGTTACTCATCGCTCAACTACCTCAAGCAGTTCCCGATCGACGTACTGAAGATCGACCGCACCTTCGTCGACGGCTTGCCGTCGGGTGAGCAGGATGCGCAGATCGCCCGGGCAATCATCGCCATGGCCCACAGTCTTAACCTGGCGGTGATCGCCGAAGGCGTGGAAACCCACGAACAGCTGGATTTCCTGCGCGAGCACGGTTGCGACGAGGTGCAGGGTTACCTGTTCGGGCGCCCGATGCCGGCGGGCCAGTTCGAAGGGCAATTCAGCAATGATGCTCTGTTCATGTTCGACTGAGGTTTGCGGCGCGGCAATTGGCCTCATCGCGAGCAAGCTCGCTCCCACAGGTTTTTGGGGTGTACGCACCATGTGTGAATACCAAAGATCTACTGTGGGAGCGAGCTTGCTCGCGATGAGGCCGGCACGATCACCGCCGATCCCGTCATGAAGCCCACTTGTCTGCGACATGATGCCGTTTCATATGCCATCTAAAACCCATTGAGTTAGAATGCCCCCCTTTTCCGCCCCCGATCCTTGAGGACCGCCATGTTCAGCCGTGATTTGACTATTGCCAAGTACGACGCCGATCTCTTTGCCGCCATGGAGCAAGAAGCTCAGCGCCAGGAAGAGCACATTGAGCTGATCGCTTCGGAAAACTACACCAGCCCTGCGGTGATGGAAGCTCAAGGCTCGGTACTGACCAACAAGTACGCCGAAGGTTATCCGGGCAAGCGCTACTACGGTGGTTGCGAGTACGTAGACATCGTCGAGCAGCTTGCTATTGATCGAGCCAAAGAGCTGTTCGGCGCCGACTACGCCAACGTTCAGCCGCACGCCGGTTCGCAAGCCAACAGCGCCGTTTACCTGGCCCTGCTGTCTGCTGGCGACACCATCCTGGGCATGAGCCTGGCCCACGGTGGTCACCTGACCCACGGCGCCAGCGTTTCGTCCTCCGGCAAGTTGTACAACGCCATCCAGTACGGCATCGACGGCAACGGCCTGATCGACTACGACGAAGTCGAGCGCCTGGCTGTAGAGCACAAGCCAAAAATGATCGTGGCCGGCTTCTCTGCCTACTCGCAGATCCTCGATTTCCCACGTTTCCGTGCAATCGCCGACAAGGTTGGCGCCTACCTGTTCGTCGACATGGCCCACGTGGCCGGTCTGGTCGCCGCTGGCGTCTACCCGAACCCGGTTCCATTCGCTGACGTCGTGACCACCACCACCCACAAGACCCTGCGCGGTCCGCGTGGCGGCCTGATCCTGGCTCGCGCCAACGCCGACATCGAGAAAAAGCTGAACTCCGCGGTATTCCCGGGCGCCCAGGGTGGTCCGCTGGAGCACGTGATCGCAGCCAAGGCGATCTGCTTCAAGGAAGCGCTGCAGCCTGAGTTCAAGGCTTACCAGCAACAAGTGGTGAAAAACGCCCAGGCCATGGCCAGCGTGTTCATCGAGCGCGGTTTCGACGTGGTTTCCGGCGGTACTGAAAACCACCTGTTCCTGCTGTCGCTGATCAAGCAGGAAATCTCCGGTAAAGACGCCGACGCCGCTCTGGGCAAAGCGTTCATCACCGTGAACAAGAACTCGGTGCCAAACGACCCTCGCTCCCCGTTCGTCACCTCCGGCCTGCGCTTCGGCACCCCGGCTGTGACCACTCGTGGCTTCAAGGAAGCAGAGTGCAAGGAACTGGCCGGCTGGATCTGCGACATCCTGGCTGACCTGAACAACGAAGCGGTGATCGATGCCGTTCGTGAGAAGGTCAAGGCCATCTGCAAGAAGCTGCCGGTGTACGGCGCTTAATCAGCCCGCCAGACCGTAGCTATAAAAACCGGCCAGAGATGGCCGGTTTTTTTTCGCCCATTTTTTTATTCAGCCGGGGGGGAAAGCCTCTATACCGGGCTTACCCATCAACTGGTAAGACCGGTCATGCCAATTTTCTAATTTTTACTTGCGAAGACCCAAAAACAGCGCCTAGACTGCGCCTGCACTGGACATACCGGTAAGACCACAATAATTAAGTCCTGAAGCTGATACGCGCAGCGTACGGCAGCCAGGACACCGACCAGGATTCCTCCCATGCTCAGATGGTGCTCGCGTTCAATCTTCCTCCAAGTGGTTCTCGGACTGGTGCTCGGCATCGTCTGCGGGCTGACCCTTCCCGAATACTCCGCTCAGCTCAAACCGCTCGGTGACGGTTTTATCAAGCTGATCAAAATGCTCATTGGCTTGATTGTGTTTTGCGTAGTGGTCAGCGGCATCAGTGGTGCCGGCGACCTGAAGAAGGTCGGCCGTATCGGCCTCAAATCGGTGATCTACTTTGAAGTGCTGACCACCATCGCCCTGGTGATCGGTCTGGTGTTCGCCTTCAGCACCGGCATCGGCAGCGGCGCGAACATTCACCTGGAGCAGCTTTCCGCGGCAGACATGGGCGACATTGCCCAACGCGGCCAGCACATGCACACCACCACGCAGTTCCTGATGGACCTGATTCCGACGTCGGTGATCGGTGCCTTTGCCGATAACAACATCCTGCAGGTCCTGTTGTTCTCCGTGCTGTTCGGCAGTGCGCTGAATCTGGTGGGCGAGGCGGCATCGGGTATTTCGCGGCTGATCAATGAACTCAGCCACGTGATCTTCCGCATCATGGGCATGATCGTGCGCCTGGCGCCGATCGGTGTATTCGGTGCGATCGCCTTCACCACCAGCAAATATGGCCTGGACTCGCTGCAACACCTGGGCAGCCTGGTCGGCCTGTTCTACCTGACCTGTGTGGCCTTCGTGGCCCTGATTCTCGGCCTGGTGATGCGCCTCTCTGGCTTGAAGATGTGGCCGCTGCTCAAGTACCTGCGCGAGGAATTGCTGATCGTAATGGGCACTGCTTCGTCCGACGCTGTGCTACCGCAAATCATGCGCAAACTCGAGCATCTGGGCATCGGCAGTTCGACCGTCGGGCTGGTGATTCCCACCGGCTACTCGTTCAACCTCGACGGTTTCTCGATCTACCTGACCCTGGCCATCGTGTTCATCGCCAACGCCACCGGCACGCCGTTGGCCATGACTGACCTGCTGACCATTTTGCTGGTGTCGCTGATCACCTCCAAAGGTGCCCACGGGATTCCCGGCTCGGCACTGGTGATTCTGGCGGCAACCTTGACGGCGATCCCGGCGATTCCGGTGGTCGGCCTGGTGTTGGTGCTCGCGGTGGACTGGTTCATGGGCATCGGCCGCGCGCTGACCAACCTGATCGGCAATTGCGTCGCCACCGTGGCCATCGCCCGCTGGGAGAAGGACATCGACGTGCAGCGGGCGAACAAAGTACTTTCCGGTCAGGTGGGTTATACCTTCCAGCCGCGAAAACCGGTGGCACCGGCCCATCAGCAGGAATTCTGAATCAACGGTGTGCCGGCTGCCTCGTCGGCACACCTTCACCACTTTTTAATGCTCATGGAGCGAACAGTGATTACCTCGTCGACCGTTGTAAATTCAGTCGTAGAAAAACTTCGGGCCGCGCTGGACCGAGGTCAGTGGCGCTCCGGCGAAATGCTGCCAGGACAACGTGAACTGGCCGAACAACTGGGTATCAGCCGTCCGAGCCTGCGTGAGGCCGTCATCGTTCTGGAAACCCTCGGACTGGTGCGCTCGATGCCGGGTAAAGGCGTGGTGGTGCTTGAGGCCAATCTCGCCGACAGCCAGGTGCATGACAGCGCTGTGGCGGCAGCGAGCCTGGAAGACGTGCTGCAACTGCGCTACACCCTGGAGCCGTTCATCGTCGGCCTCGTGGCGCAGTCCATCAGCAGCAAGGAAGTCGGGCAACTGCGCCTGACCCTGATGGACATGCGCGAAGCCCTGGAGGCCAATGATAGTGAAGCCGGCGTAAACGCCTACATCGCGTTCCACGAAGAGCTGTTCACGCTGACGTCGAACCCGATCTTCCAGAGCGTGGTCCAGCAAACCAGCAATGCCCTCAAGCAAAGCGCCGAAGTGTTGCGCAACTCCCCGGAGCACCTGGCCGAACGCCTTGAAGAAAACGAAGCCGTGGTGCGTGCAATCCGCAGCAAGAACAGCGCCCAGGCCAGCGCCGAGATGCGTCGGCACATTTTGCGCGAAGGCCAGCGCATGGGCATCGAACTGAACATCCCGGAAGACAACCTCGGCAGTTGAAACCTCTTCGAACTGGAGATTGGTCATGAACAGCTTCGCCTCGCCACAAACGCTCACTAGCCTGCCCGTCCGCCCTTCGGTGGATGATCTGTATTCGCGGGTCCTCGATGCCATTTTCGAACAGCGCATCCATTCGGCCAGTCGCTTTACCGAAGAAAGCCTGGCGCAGATGTTCGGTGCAAGGCGCAGTGACATGCGTGATGTGCTGACGCGACTGTCCCATCAGCAGATCATCATCCTTCGAGTCAACCATCGTCCCCGCGTCGCCGAGCTTGATGCCGAGCAGACCCGGCAGACACTGCATGCCCGGCGGCTGACCGAGATCATGCTGGTGCGGCTAGCGTGTCAGCGACCCTGCGCGCAAGACCTGAAGCAGCTGCGGGCGCTGGTCGATAGCGAGCGTCAATGCGCTGAGCGTGGCCGGGCGATTCGTTTGTCGGGAGAGTTTCATCTGCAGCTGGCGCAAATGGCGGGGAATGCACCGCTAGCGCACTTTCTGGGCAATCTGGTGCCGCTGACTTCGTTGGCGATTGCGCAGTTTGATCTGCAGCAGAAGGATTATTGCGTGGGGCAAGTGCACATGGAGATTCTGGATGCGCTGGAGCGAGGAGATGCCGCGACGGCGCAAGCCGTGCTCAACCGGCATCTGGATTATCTGGAAGATTTGTTGCTGAGCCCTGCATCGGCACTGGGCCAACATTGTGCCGCACGTTAGACCGCCATCGCGAGCAGGCTCGCACAGGGGACTGCGCTTCAAATGTGGGAGCGAGCCTGCTCGCGATCGCGGCTTAAGACTCGCTGCAATTTCTGACTTTAATCCGCCGCCACCCGTGCAAACCCCTCACGAATCTTCTCTTCCGGCAAATCGTCAGCAATAAACACGATCACGCTTTCACGCGATTCATCGTTCCCCCACTCCGTGTCCCAATCGAATCCGTACAACTTCAGGACACCCTGAAATACCATCCGCCGCGGCTCGCCGAGGATGTTCAACACGCCCTTATAGCGCAGCAACTGCTTGCCATGCTCCTCCAGCAGCTCGTTCATGAACTCGCTGAGTTTATCGATATCCAGCGGTTTTCCAGTGCGCAGCACCAGGCTGGAAATGCGGTCGATGGACGGTGCCTGGCTGACCGGTCGCAAACTCACACCGCCACCGAGGTCGGCGTTGAGATTGAAACCACGCACGTCGAGCAATTCGGCCAGGTCGATCTTGCCGTGGTCAACCACGCGGATCGGCGCACGCCGGTTGATGCGGGTCAGGCGTTCGCTCAATGCGGTAAAGATCGGTTCATCCACCAGATCGCGCTTGCTCACCAGCAAGCGGTCGGCAAAACCGATCTGCGCCTGGGCGATGGTCTGGGTCAGGTGCAAGTCGGCATGTGCCGCGTCGACCAACGTGATGATGCCGTCGAGGATATAGCGCTCGCGCAACTCTTCGTCGATGAAAAAGGTTTGCGCCACGGGCGCGGGGTCGGCCAAGCCGGTGCATTCGATCACCAGGCGGTCGAAGGCGATGTCGCCCTGGTCCAGACGCTCGAGTAACAGATAAAGCGCTTTGGTCAGATCCGTATGGATGGTGCAGCAGACGCAGCCGTTGGAGAGCGTCATCACTTGGACCGGCTCATCACCCAACAACTGGGTGTCGATGCCGGCGTCGCTGAATTCGTTCTCGATCACGGCAATTTTCAGACCGTGCTCGGCCTTGAGCAGGTGACGCAACAGAGTGGTCTTGCCAGCGCCGAGGAAGCCGCTGAGGATCGTGACCGGGATTGGAGAGGACAAACTGGATCTCCTTTTTCACAAGATGAAAACACAACACAAAACAAATGTGGGAGCGGGCTTGCTCGCGAAGGGGTCGTGTCAGTCGACATGAATGTTGAATGACACACCGCTTTCGCGAGCAAGCCCGCTCCCACAGGGATTGCCGTCAATCCGAAAGCCGGATCAACAGCACTTCGGCCCACCCTTGCCACCGTAACGGGCTTCCTGACGCTCCCGAAAGAACATCTCATAGCTCATCACCGGTTTGTCCGGGTGTTTGGTCTGCATATGCTCGACGTAGTTGTCGTAGTCGGGCATGCCGACCATCAGGCGCGCGGCCTGACCGAGGTATTTACCGAGGCGACTAAGGTCATTGAACATGGTGCAAATCCTCGATCACGCTTCCGGCAGCGCCTGGAATGGCGATTCTTTATCCGTACGCTCCTTGCTGCCCCAAGCGGAAATACCGACCTTGAGCGCATAGAACAGGATGCTGAACACCACGAACAGGAACAGCGCAGTCAGCGTTGCGTTGGTGTAGGCGTTGAAGATCACGTGCTGCATCTGGGTGATGTCCTTGGCCGGGGCGAGGATCTGACCATTGGCCAGCGCATCGCTGTATTTTCTGGCCAGGGCCAGGAAGCCGATCGCCGGGTTGGCATCGAACAGCTTGATGAAACCCGCGGTGGTGGTGCAAATCAGCAGCCATACCGCCGGCAACATGGTGACCCAGACATACCGCTGACGTTTCATTTTGATCAGTACGACAGTACCCAGCATCAGCGCGATACCGGCCAGCATCTGGTTGGAGATACCGAACAGCGGCCACAAGGTATTGATGCCGCCCAGCGGGTCGATCACCCCTTGGTACAGCAACCAGCCCCACATGGCCACGCAACCGGCGGTGGCGATCAGGTTGGCGGTCCAGGACTCAGTGCGGCGCAAGGCCGGCACGAACGAACCGAGCAAATCCTGAAGCATGAAACGCCCGGCACGGGTACCGGCGTCGACCGCGGTCAGGATGAACAGCGCTTCGAACAGGATCGCGAAGTGGTACCAGAACGCCATGGTGTTTTCACCCGGCAGAACACTGTGCAGGATTTGTGCGATACCGACCGCCAGGGTCGGCGCACCACCGGCACGGGCCAGGATGGTGGTTTCACCGATGTCATGGGCCACGGCTTGCAGCGCTTCCGGCGTGATGGCAAAGCCCCAGTTGCTGACTGCTGTCGCTACCGCCACCACATCACCGCCGACGACCGCCGCCGGGCTGTTCATGGCGAAGTACACGCCCGGCTCGATCACCGAGGCGGCGACCATGGCCATGATCGCCACGAACGATTCCATCAGCATGCCGCCGTAACCGATGTAGCGGGCGTTGGTTTCGTTATCCAGCAGCTTCGGCGTAGTCCCGGAAGAGATCAGCGCATGGAAACCCGAGACCGCGCCACAGGCAATGGTGATGAACAGGAACGGGAACAGCCCGCCCTTCCACACCGGACCGGTACCATCGATGAACTGGGTCAGCGCCGGCATTTTCAGCTCGGGCATGGTGATCAGGATGCCAATGGCCAGGGCGACGATGGTGCCGATTTTCAGGAAGGTCGACAGGTAGTCACGTGGCGCCAGAATCAGCCACACCGGCAACACGGCCGCGACAAAACCGTAGCCGATCAGCATCCAGGTGATTTGTACACCGGTGAAGCTGAACGCCTTGGCCCACACCGGATCCGCGGCAATCTGCCCGCCGAGCCAGATCGAACCGAGCAGCAACAGCACGCCGATGACGGAGATTTCACCGATGCGACCCGGGCGGATGTAGCGCATGTACACGCCCATGAACATCGCGATCGGAATGGTCGCCATCACCGTGAAAATGCCCCAAGGGCTTTCGGCCAGGGCTTTCACCACGATCAGCGCCAGCACCGCGAGGATGATGATCATGATCAGGAAGCAGCCAAACAGCGCGATGGTACCGGGGATGCGGCCCATTTCTTCACGGACCATGTCACCCAGGGAGCGGCCGTTGCGGCGGGTGGACATGAACAGGACCATGAAGTCCTGAACGGCACCGGCCAGCACTACGCCGGCGATCAGCCACAGCGTGCCGGGCAAGTAGCCCATCTGCGCTGCCAATACCGGACCGACCAAGGGCCCGGCGCCGGCGATGGCCGCGAAATGGTGACCAAAAAGAATGTGTTTGTTGGTCGGCACGTAGTCCAGACCGTCATTGTTGAGCACAGCGGGAGTGGCCCGTCGCGCATCGAGTTGCATGACATTGTTAGCGATGAACAGACTGTAGTAGCGGTAGGCAACCAGATAGATGGCCACGGCAGCGACCACAATCCACAAGGCGTTGATTGCCTCGCCTCGGCGCAATGCCACGACGCCCAGGGCGCACGCACCTACGATTGCCAGCACCAGCCAAGGCAGATGGCGTAGCGGGCTATTATTATTTTTCATTTTATTATTCCAGCCAGAGTGGACAAGAAAGACAGCCACCCCGAGTTTAGCGCTCCTGACGGCAAAGACCATACCCCGACATTGGTCTAGACACCTGCGCGCGCTGGCCGCCTTCAAGAATGCAGGTCTATAGTCAGCGTACATCTACGAGGATCGCGCCATGAGCGAGCACCCCGCCGAACGTCGCCGCTTCAAACGTATTGCGTTCGATGCCCGAACCGAGCTGAGTCAGGGCGAATCCACCTGGTCGGTGAAGTTGATTGACCTGTCGCTCAAGGGGTTGTTGATCGAGCGACCCGATCCGTGGTTGGGCAATCCGCAGCAGGATTTTCTAGTCGATATACATCTGAGCGAAGAGGCCGACATCACCATGGATGTGCAATTGGCCCACGACGACCATGGCCAACTCGGTTTTGCCTGCCTGCACATCAGCCTGGAGTCCATCGAACGCCTGCGGCGATTGATCGAGCTCAACCTCGCTGATCCGCAGGAGCTGGAGCGAGAACTCGGTGCGCTGATCGAAATCTAGCCATCAGCGAAAATCATTGTGGGAGCGAGCTTGCTCGCGATGGCGGCTGTTCAGTCAATAAAGTGATTGTCTGAACCAATGCTATCGCGAGCAAGCTCGCTCCCACAGGTTTGTGTTCCACCTGCAAGTCACTCGAACAGTGCGTCTAGCGCCTGTTCCAAGCGAGTCACGGCAATAATCTGCAAACCCGCCGGCGCCTCTTTCGGCGCATTGCCCTTGGGCACGATGGCCCGCTTGAAGCCGTGCTTGGCAGCCTCTTTCAAACGCTCCTGACCGCTCGGCACCGGACGCACCTCTCCGGAAAGCCCGACTTCACCAAACACCAGCAGATCATGGGGCAGCGGCCGGTTGCGCAAGCTGGACATCACCGCCGCCATCAGTGCCAGGTCAGAAGCCGTTTCCAGCACCTTGACCCCACCGACCACGTTGAGAAACACGTCCTGATCGTGGGTCGGAATGCCACCGTGACGGTGCAGCACCGCCAGCAACATCGCCAGCCGGTTCTGGTCCAGCCCCAGCGTGACCCGCCGCGGGTTGGCCAGGTGACTGTCGTCCACCAGAGCCTGTACCTCCACCAGCATCGGCCGCGTGCCTTCCCAGGTTGCCATCACCACACTGCCCGGGACTTCTTCCTGGGCACGGGTCAGAAAAATCGCCGACGGATTGGAGACTTCTTTCAGGCCCTTGTCGGTCATGCCGAACACACCCAGTTCATTGACTGCACCGAAACGGTTCTTCACCGCCCGCAGCAGACGCAGGCGCCCATCGGACTCACCTTCGAAATACAACACGGTGTCGACCATGTGTTCCAGCACCCGAGGGCCAGCCAGCGCGCCTTCCTTGGTGACGTGGCCCACCAGGAAAATCGCCGTACCGCTCTGTTTGGCATAACGCACAAGCAATGCCGCGCTTTCACGCACCTGGGATACACCACCCGGTGCCGATTGCAGTTGCTCGGTAAAGATCGTCTGGATCGAGTCGATCACCATCACCTTGGGCTTTTCCTGACGGGCAGTGGCGATGATGGCTTCGATACAGGTTTCGGTCATGACCCGCAGTTGATCCTGAGGCAGCCCCAGGCGCCGTGCACGCATGGCCACTTGCTGCTGGGATTCTTCACCGGTGACGTACAGTGCCGGCATGCTCTTGGCGAGGTTGCACAAGGTTTGCAACAGAATGGTCGACTTGCCGATGCCAGGGTCGCCACCGATCAGTACCACCGAGCCATCCACCAGACCGCCACCCAGAACCCGGTCCAGCTCACTGGAAGCGGTGGAGAAGCGCGGAATTTCTTCGACACTGACTTCGGCCAGGGTCTTGATCTGTGCCTGCTGGCCGGCCCAGCCGGTACGACCGCTGGGGGCGGCTGCCCCACCACTTTCCACCATAGTTTCGGTGAGCGTGTTCCAGGCCCCGCACTCACCGCACTGGCCGGCCCATTTGGGGAAGGTTGAGCCGCACTCGGTGCAGCCGTACATGCGCTTGGCCTTGGCCATCGGAACTCCCGGCAAAAAAAACGCGATGATAGCTCAGCTGAGACGCAGGAGTGCGGCCAGATATTTTGTAAACGCTTTGTTGTTTTCAAGCCACCTCATTAAACGGGACTTATTGAAATACATTCACCTTATAAAAACCTTGTATAAGTTTTTTGCTGAACACACCCAACAAACTCCAAAGGCATACCTTGCTGCATGATTTAAAAACTTATACAAACCTTGCTCACTTAAATACTTAATGCATAACCCGGAAAACACTTACACAAAACGCAGCTATCCGCTCCTGAAACACGCGCCTGTTAGACAAGGCTCAAACTAACGAAACAGTTAATACAACTATAACTGCAATTAATCTTCAACACCTGCCCCTGATCATCAACTGCCAGATTAACTTCAACGACCGATTCAGAGAGGGTATTTCAACCCTGGTTCGCTCACGCAATCAAAGCCATACAACTGAAAAAGTGCCGTTTGCGAATCGCCACAGAAGGCTTGGTCGGCCTCCAGACGAGATCAAACGATGAATTTTTCAACCCCACACAAGTCGATTGCAGGCAAGCACAGCAGGCCGTTGATCCGAGCAAGATTCAATTTGCTGATTTACACTGCGCTCATCAACCTCATCTGTAACAAGGAAATAACCTATGGGCGTGCTAAATGAGTTCAAGGCCTTCGCGGTCAAAGGCAACGTGGTCGACATGGCCGTCGGCATCATCATCGGTGCGGCCTTCGGCAAGATCGTTACGTCGTTTGTCGGTGACCTGATCATGCCTCCAATCGGGATGCTGATCGGGGGCGTGGACTTCAGTGATCTGGCCATAACGCTCAAGGCAGCGGAAGGCGCCACCCCGGCAGTGGTGCTGGCTTATGGCAAATTCATCCAGACCATCATCGATTTCGTCATCGTCGCCTTTGCGATCTTCATGGGCGTCAAGGCCATCAACCGCCTGAAGCGCGAAGAGGCAGTGGCCCCTAGCCTGCCACCGGTTCCAACCAAGGAAGAAGAGTTGCTGGGCGAGATCCGCGACCTGCTCAAGGCCCAGAACAATCGGCCTTGACCGCAATAACGAACAAAACGGCGCCTTTGAGGCGCCGTTTTCTTACCAGAAGTTTTCCACTGCCACCTGGCCGGGTCGCCGGCTGAGGCTCAAGTGCATGTCACGCTGCTTAAGCAGCTTGCGCGTGTCATCGATCATCTGCGGATTGCCGCACAACATGACCCGTGAGTGCTCAGGCGTCAGCGCAACACCCGCGACGCACTCCAGTTCGCCGTTTTCAATCAGTGTGGTGATCCGCCCGTTCAATGCGTCAGGATGCTGCTCACGAGTGACCGTGGCGATGAATTGCAGTTTGTGTGCGTACTCAGCCAGATACTCCAGTTGTGCCAGCCCCGCGATCAGCTCCTGATAAGCCAGTTCCCGGGCTTCACGAACGCTGTAGACCAGGATAATCCGCTCGAACTTCTCCCAGACTTCGAAGTCCTGGAGTATCGACAGGAACGGCGCCACGCCCGTGCCTGTGGATAACAACCACAGATCGCGCCCATCGACAAAACGGTCCAGCGTCAGGTAGCCGAAGGCCTGGCGGTCGACCAGCAATGAATCGCCAACACCCAGGCGGCTCAGTTCGCTGGTGAACTCACCGCCCGGTACGACAATGGAAAAGAACTCGAGAAACTCGTCAAAGGGCGAGGACACCATGGAATAGGCGCGCCATACCGTACTGCCGTCAGCCTTGGTGACGCCCAATCGGGCAAACTGCCCTGCCCGAAAACGAAACCCTGCATCCCGCGTGGCACGCAGGGTAAACAGGTTCGGGGTCAACGGATGAACCTCGAGCAAGGTCTGGCGCGTAAATTTTTCTTCACTGACGGACATGGAAGGCTCCAATCAACAGATACCCCAGTGTCCCGCAAAGAAAGCAGCGTAACCACCGACAATTTGTAGTGACATTAATGATCGATGACTAAATTCGACACACAGCTGCAAGTATAAAATGACATATGGCATTTATAACTGATCCAGTGCCTAAGAACCTGGAACACACTTTTCCAACAGTCAAAAGAGCAAAACTGTCGAAGCATCGCCGTAGGAACTGTCCTACACTCCGTGACGTGCCGAATTTTGGATCCAATGCGCACCCGGAAGACACACGAATGGAGATCATTGTATGGAAATCTGGAAGGAGTCACAGCTCAAACAATTGTCACACACGCAAGAGATCAATACTGCCTACCGAATCGCACTCAACTTCGCTAGAAACCTTGGATATAAATTTTGTGGCTTTTCAATTACCTCGAACTCAGTCGGGGCCGAAGCCACTACGGTAAACCTGAACAATTTTCCCCATGAGTGGAATTTTCAATATAAAAAAAACAGCACCACGCAAATAGACCCAATAGTGGCGCACTGCAATCACTCAATGTTGCCTGTTCTCTGGAGTGAAGAGCTTTTTTCCAGGACGCCATGGCTATGGCAGTTGCTGCAGCAACAAGGCTTGCAGCATGGCTGGTCCCATGCCATCCACGATGAGAAAACCGGTCTGAGCAGTATTCTCAGTCTGGCCAGGAGCCACTGCCCGATTTCAGCCTATGAGCTGTACGAGAACCTTGGATTCTCGGTGTTCATCAGTCGCCATCTGCACGCTCTGGCGATCGGGATGCAACCGAAAAAACCGGCTCGCCCTCAGGCGCCTCCCTTGTCACGACGGGAACTCGAAGTATTGAAACTGTCGGCCGATGGCAAGACGGCCTATGAAATTGCCAGGATCCTCAATTTGAGTGAACGCACAGTCAACTTTCATGTGCACAGGGCTATCGAGAAGCTCGGCGTCAACAACAAGATTGCGGCAGTCATCGCCGCGACCCGCTCCGGAGCCATCTGAAAGCGCCCGATTGCGGGAAAACCTGCGGGTAATCCAGTCAAAAAAAACGTACCATTTGCGGTCCTTCCTGAGTGATGGCGTGTAGACCTACACGACGAAGTACACTCGGACAGCTCCGCCCGCTCCAACGCCTTCGGGCAGCGGGACATCCGTTGATTACCCAGAGCCCCGCCCCATGCCTTTGCTCGAAACACCCTTCGCCAGCCTCGACCTGATCCGCCAGCCCGAACAGCAGAACGAACCGCTGCAAGCTTTCGATGCGGCCGATGAATACCTGCTCAATCATCTGGCCGAACAACAGCCAGCGTCGGACACCCGGGTGTTGGTGCTCAATGACAGTTTCGGTGCGTTGGCGGCCAGCCTGGCGGGCAAGGTGCAGGTGGTCAGCAGCGGCGACTCGTTCCTGGCCTTCCAGGGCCTGGAAAAAAACCTGGTGCGCAACGGCCTGGCGTTTGATGCGGTGCCGAGCGTCCCCGCCAGCGAAACCCCTGTCGGGCCGTTCGACCGGGTGCTCATCCGTGTACCGAAAACCCTGGCGCTGCTGGAAGAACAACTGATCCGCCTGCAAGGCCAACTGGCACCCGGCGCCCAAGTGGTTGCCGCGGCCATGATCAAGCATCTGCCCCGGGCGGCGGGGGATTTGCTGGAGCGTTACATCGGCCCGGTGCAAGCCTCGTTGGCGGTGAAGAAGGCCCGGTTGTTGATCGCAACCGCTGAAACCAAAGTGCCCGCCGCCTCCCCCTTCCCGACCCGCTATCAGCTCGACGAACCGGCCATCGAACTGATCAACCACGCGAACGTGTTTTGTCGCGAAGGCCTCGACATCGGCACCCGGGCGTTTTTACCACATCTGCCGAAAAACCTCGGCTCGGCGCGGGTCGCCGATCTTGGTTGCGGCAACGGCGTTCTGGCCATCGCCAGCGCCCTGCAAAACCCCGAGGCCCACTACACGCTGGTGGACGAATCGTTCATGGCCGTGCAATCGGCGTCCGAGAACTGGCGTGCAACGCTGGGTGAACGGGAAGTGATCGTGCGTGCCGGCGATGGCCTGGCCGGCCAGGAACCGCAATCGCTTGACGTCGTGCTGTGCAATCCACCGTTTCACCAGCAACAAGTGGTGGGCGACTTCCTGGCCTGGCGGATGTTCCAGCAGGCGCGCGAAGCGCTGGTCGTGGGTGGCGCGCTGTATATCGTCGGCAATCGTCACCTGGGTTACCACAGCAAGCTGGCGCGATTGTTCCGTGGCGTCGAGCAAGTGGCGGCCAATCCGAAATTCGTGATTCTCAAGGCGCGCAAGTAACAGGCAAAAAAAAACCCTCCGGTCGGAGGGTCGTAAATCCGTGCCTTGAGGCCACGGGAGAGATGTCAGTGCGTGGTCAGGCCGGCAGCGTTCATGAACAGACGCATCAGGCTGGCGACGATGAACAAGGCGCCCACGCTGCCGACCCAGATCAGGGCCAACCAGCCGAGCCGCTGCCACAGCGGCTTTTTTTCGGCTTCTTCAATGTCGTGCAGGGAATGTTTGGCGGCCATAACGTCAATCCTCTTCAATATTGATGGCGTCGCATCCGACGCCATCGTCGGAGCGCCGCCCGGATCAAGCTCGCTCCCACAGGTTTTCTATAGGGCTAGTGGTAACCGTCTTCATGGGTGACCTTGCCGCGGAACACGTAGTAACTCCAGAAGGTGTAGCCCAGGATGAACGGGATGATGAACAGCGTGCCCACCAGCATGAAGCCCTGGCTTTGCGGCGGCGCGGCGGCGTCCCAGATCGAGATCGACGGCGGGATGATGTTCGGCCACAGGCTGATGCCTAACCCGCTGTAACCGAGGAAGATCAGCACCAGGGTCAGCAGGAACGGCGTGTAGTGCGCATTGCGGGCCACGGCGCGGATCAGGCCGTACATCGTGACCAGCACCAGAATCGGCACCGGCATGAACCAGAACAGATTCGGCATGGTGAACCAGCGTGCGGCGATTTCTGCATGGGCCAGCGGGGTCCAGATGCTGACGACGCCGATCACCGCCAGCAGCACGAAGGCCAATGGCCGTGCCAGGTCATGCATCTGTTCCTGCAACTTGCCTTCGGTCTTCATGATCAGCCAGGTGCATCCGAGCAACGCATAGGCCACCACCAGCGCCGCACCACAGAACATCGTGAACGGCGTCAGCCAGTCCAGTGAACCACCGGCGAACTGCCGGTTGACCACCGGCAAGCCATCGATGAACGCGCCGAGCGCAACGCCCTGGAAGAAGGTCGCAGTGAGCGAGCCACCGATGAACGCCTTGTCCCACAGGTGGCGCTTGTCGTCCCTGGCCTTGAAGCGGAACTCGAAGGCCACACCGCGAAAAATCAACCCGATCAACATCAGGATCAGCGGCAGGTACAACGCCGAGAGCACCACCGAATAGGCCAGCGGAAAGGCGCCGAACAACGCTGCGCCACCCAACACCAGCCAGGTCTCGTTGCCGTCCCAGACCGGGGCGACGGTGTTCATCATCACATCGCGATCCGTCTTGCCCGGAATGAACGGGAAGAGAATGCCGATGCCCAGGTCGAAACCGTCCATGACCACGTACATCATGATGCCGAAGATGATGATCACGGCCCAGATCAGCGGAAGATCAATACCCATGATTCAAATCTCCTTCGTCAGGCTGTGGCCGGCATCGGCGTGATCGTCGTCGGCGGCGGACAACGGACGGGCCGGTGTGCGTTTCTGGCCGGGGCCGCCGTCGTTGGTTTCCTTGCCTTCGTCGATCTTCGGCCCCTTGCGCACCAGGCGCATCATGTAGCCAAGACCGGCGCCAAACAGCGCGAAATAAACCACGACAAACAGGATCAGGGTGATGCTCATCTGCATGAAGCTATGGTTGGACGACGCATCCGCCGTACGCATCAGGCCGTAGACCACCCACGGCTGACGGCCGATTTCCGTGGTGAACCAGCCGGCGAGGATCGCGATCAGGCCTGACGGCCCCATCCACAACGCCAGGTACAGGAACGGCCGCGAGGTGTAGAGGGTGTCGCGCTTGCGCAGCCACAGACTCCACAAACCGGTGAAAATCATCAGGAAGCCCAGGCCCACCATGATCCGGAACGACCAGAACACAATGGTCGAATTTGGCCGGTCTTCAGGCGGGAACTCCTTGAGCGCCGGCACCTGTTTATCCAGGGAGTGCGTGAGGATCAGGCTGCCCAGATACGGGATTTCGACGGCGAATTTGGTTTTCTCCTCCTTCATGTCCGGCCAGCCGAACAGGATCAGCGGAGTTGCCTCGTTGCCCTTGTTTTCCCAATGGCCTTCGATCGCAGCGATTTTCGCTGGCTGATGCTCAAGTGTATTGAGGCCGTGGAAATCACCGATGACCGCCTGGATCGGCGCGACGATCAATGCCATCCACATGGCCATCGAAAGCATTTTGCGGATCGCCGGGTTGTCCTTGCCGCGCAGCAAATGCCAGGCCGCGGAGGAACCGACGAAGAAGGCCGTGGCGACGAAGGCTGCCGTGGCCATGTGCATCAGGCGATATGGGAACGACGGGTTGAAGATCACCGCCAGCCAGTCGGTGGGTATGACCTGACCGTTGACGATCTCAAAGCCCTGCGGGGTCTGCATCCAGCTGTTGGAGGCCAGGATCCAGAAGGTCGAGATCAGTGTGCCGATGGCGACCATGACCGTGGCAAAGAAGTGCAGCTTGCGCCCGACCTTGTTCCAGCCAAACAGCATGACGCCGAGGAATCCGGCTTCGAGGAAGAACGCCGTGAGCACTTCATAGGTCAGCAACGGCCCGGTCACGGAACCGGCGAAGTCCGAGAAGCGGCTCCAGTTGGTGCCGAACTGATAGGCCATCACCAGACCGGAAACCACCCCCATGCCGAAGTTAACGGCAAAGATCTTCGACCAGAAATGGTAGAGGTCACGGTAGGTGTCGTTATGGGTTTTCAACCACAGGCCTTCGAGTACCGCCAGGTAACTCGCCAGGCCGATGGTGATGGCCGGAAACAGGATGTGGAACGAGATGGTGAACGCGAACTGAATTCGGGCGAGATCAAGTGCCTCTAAACCGAACATAAGTCTTCCTCTGTCAGGTAGTACGGCTGCTGGCTGGAAGCCTGCACCCACGGCCCCCACGGATATGGAGTGTGGCGAATCTCTGTTTGTTCTTTTTTTGTACGCATCACAACGCAGGGAGTCTGGCCTTGCGGCCGCCGGATCAATTCCTTTTGCGGGTTTTGATCTGGATCAATCAACGTTGAAAGAGTAGTCCCAATTTCGGGGATGAACCGCGTGGTCTTTTGCCGCGTGACAAGTTGCCTCATGGCCTTGGTCACGAGCTGAAATACATTTCCTGTGGGAGCAGGCTCGCTCCCACAGTTAATGGCAGTGTTCTCGATATCGATGTCTGGCTAACTAATTTTTTTGTCACGGCAACTTTCTGTTACAGGTTGGTGATAATCTCGCCGTTCCCCCTCCCCAGATTCCCCCGCAGATGCCCAGCCAAGAGCCCTTGCTGTTACGTCACCATCGCCCATTTCTCGCGTTCTGGCTGGCCAGGATATTTACCGCCAGCGGCTTCCAGATGCTCACCGTGGCCATCGGCTGGAACCTGTATCAATTGACCGGCGACGTGCTCGACCTGGGTCTGGTCGGCCTGGTCGAGTTCGCCCCCCGCGTGCTGTTCATGCTGCACACAGGGCACGTCGCCGACCGCTATGACCGGCGCAAGGTCGCGGCGATCTGCCAGTCCTTGCAGGCATTGATCGCCCTGTCGCTGGCCATCGGCAGCGCGACCGACCACGTCACCCGGGAGATGATCTTTATCCTGGCCTTCCTGCTCGGTGCCGCTCGCTCCTTTGAAATGCCGACCACCCAGGCCCTGCTGCCAAGCATCGTGCCCAGCGCGCTGTTTCCCCGCGCGGTGGCCGCCGCCCAATCGGCCCAGCAGTCGGCCACCATCGTCGCCCCGGCCCTCGGCGGTTTGCTCTACGCCTTCGGCAGCGTCTGGGTGTATGGCCCGACGGTGCTGCTGTACGTCATCGCCTGCTCGCTGATGCTCAACCTGCCGGCCCGGCAGACGCCGCTGAACAAAGGCAAGGCCACGCTGGATTCACTGCTCGCGGGCATTCGCTTCATCCGCAGTCGTCCGGACATTCTCGGGGCGATCTCCCTCGATCTGTTTGCGGTGCTGTTGGGAGGAGCGACGGCGTTGCTGCCGGTGTTTGCCAAGGACATCCTGCTGACCGGCCCGTGGGGGCTGGGCCTGCTGCGCTCGGCACCGGCAGTGGGTGCGCTACTGATGTCGCTGTTCCTGGCGCGGTTTGCAGTGGAACGCAATGTCGGGCGGGTGATGTTCACCGCCGTGGGCATCTTCGGCGTGGCAACCATCGCCTTCGGCCTGTCGACCTCGTTCTGGTTTTCCCTGGCGGTGCTGGTGGTGTTGGGCGCGGCAGACATGATCAGCATGGTGATCCGCGCCTCGTTCGTGCAACTGGAAACCCCGGACGAAATGCGTGGCCGGGTCAGCGCTGTGAACGGCTTGTTCATAGGTGCCTCGAACCAGTTGGGCGAATTCGAATCGGGCCTGACTGCCCACTGGTTCGGCACCGTGCCAGCCGTGGTCATGGGCGGGATCGGTACCCTGGTGGTGACCGGAGTGTGGGTCAAACTGTTCCCGACCCTGGCCAGCCGCGATCGCATGCACGTGGCTAAAGATGAAGAGAAGGAAGAAGCGAAAGTCTAAGCAGGCTAAACCAACAACTCCCCCGCCACCGCCGCACGTGTGGCTTTTCCGCAGAGTTGTTCCACCAGCGTCAGGGCAAATGCCAATGCGCCAGCCGAGCCCTGGGCGGTGATGCAATTGCCATCGACCACCACCGGTTGATCGACGAAGTTACAGCCCAACAGTTGATGGCTGGCGGATGGCAGACAGGTCATGCGCCGTTGACGCAATACACCAAAGGCTTGCAGCGCCACGGCGGGCGCTTCGGCGATACCGGCGAACAGGCGACCGGCTGCCGCCTGATCCTTGATCAATTGTTGCAGGGGTTGGTGTGCTGCCAAGTGCTGCGCCCCCACCGCGCCACCCGGCAAGGCGATCAGGTCGAAGGGTTGCGCCAGCAAGTCCACCAGCATCGCATCGGACGTCAGGCGAGTGCCGCGGGCGCAGGTAAGCATGCGCCGCCCTTCGATACTGGCCACCACCACTTCTATTTTGGCGCGGCGCAGTACGTCGATCAGGGTCACGGTTTGCAGGTCATCGGTGCCCTCGGCGAGGGCTATCAAGGCTCTAAAGGTCATCGGGTACTGTCCACGGAATGATCTTTTAAGCGTAGTCAGCTTTCCCGCGCCTTGTTCGGGACATGTGGCTACTGGACGTAAAGCTGCGTCGACATCGTATTGCCGGGCGCATTGATCGAGGTATTACTGAAGGTCAGTGTGCCTTCCTGCTTGCCAGCCAGATCGAGGGCATACAAATAGCCGACGGTTTTCTCGCCAGGCGTACAACTGGTCAAGTTGCCATTCTTGAACGCGCAGACCGGTGTACGCGTGCCGTTCACCTCAAAACCGTCCAGGGCGACATGGGCCTCGCGTCCATAACCCACTTCCAGCACGTACACCGTGATGTTCGGGCCATTGTGATCGCAGCGAGTCCGGGTTTGCCCTTCGTCGATATTTTCAACGCCACAGGACGGCGACGCGACTTTGAGCACTTTCAATTGCGTCAGTGGCGCAGCCGAGGCCGCCACGACCGTTTGGGTCCCGAGAAGCAACGCCATCAATACGCCGAACACGCTAACCAGACGCCTTTTCATGCAGTACCTTTCCACCCCGAAAAACCAGCGCGCAGTATGGCGCACTTGGCTTTGTCGCAAAACATCGACGACGATCACCGCCATAAGCAGCCATATTCCCAAGCTACTGGTATGATGCGCGGCTTTTTCCGGCCCACAGTAATTTCCAGGCGCGTTCTGCTGCCTGTGCTTTGCTGTTGAGGTCGATACATTCACGGCGCCCGGCGCGCCACGGGGAGCAGACATGCTGGAAAGGCTGTTTCAACTCAAGGCACACAACACCAACGTGCGGACCGAGATTCTGGCGGGCGTCACGACCTTTTTGGCCATGGCCTACATTCTGTTCGTCAACCCGAGCATCCTCGGCGAGACCGGCATGGACAAGGGCGCGGTGTTCGTCGCCACCTGTCTGGCAGCCGCCATAGGCTCCACGACCATGGGCCTGATCGCCAACTACCCGATCGCCCTCGCGCCAGGCATGGGTCTGAACGCCTTCTTCACCTATACCGTGGTCCTGCACATGGGCCACACCTGGCAAGTTGCACTGGGCGCGGTGTTCATCTCGGCGGTGTGCTTCTTCCTGCTGTCGATCTTCCGCATCCGTGAATGGATCATCAACAGCATCCCGCTGCCGCTGCGCTCGGCGATCGCTGCCGGCATCGGCCTGTTCCTGGCGCTGATCGCACTGCACAACGCCGGTATCGTGGTCAGCAACCCGGCGACCATGGTCGGCCTCGGCGACCTGAAACAACCGGCTCCGATCCTCGCCACCCTCGGTTTTGCCCTGATCGTCGCGCTTGAAGCCCTTGCCGTGCGCGGTGCAGTGCTGATCGGCATTCTGGTGGTGACCATCGTTTCGATCGTGATGGGCTTCACTCCGTTCGGCGGCGTGATGTCGATGCCACCATCGCTGGCCCCGACCTTCCTGCAACTGGACATCAAGGGCGCACTGGACATCGGTCTGGTCAGCGTGATTTTTGCGTTCCTGTTCGTCGACCTGTTCGATAACTCCGGCACTTTGATCGGTGTGGCCAAGCGTGCCGGTTTGATGCGCAAAGACGGCCACATGCCGAAAATGGGCCGCGCGCTGATCGCCGACAGTACTGCGGCGATGGCCGGCTCCCTGCTGGGCACCTCGACCACCACCAGCTACATCGAATCCGCCGCCGGTGTGAGTGCCGGTGGCCGCACCGGCCTGACCGCCATCGTGGTGGCGATCCTGTTCCTGCTGGCGCTGTTCTTCTCGCCACTGGCCGCCAGCGTTCCTGCCTTCGCTACTGCACCGGCCCTGCTGTTCGTCGCCGTGCTGATGACATCCGGCCTGGCCGAAATAGACTGGGACGACATCACTGTTGCCGCTCCCGTGGTGATCACCGCGCTGGCAATGCCATTCACTTACTCCATCGCCAATGGCATCGCCTTCGGTTTCATTTCCTGGACCGCCATCAAGCTGATGTCCGGTCGTGGCCGTGAACTGAACCCGGCGCTGGTGATCCTGTCGATTCTGTTCGTGATCAAGCTGGGTTGGTTCAACGCATGACTTTTGATTCCCAGGCCTACGCCGTTCAGCTCGAAGAAAAGGTCACGCGCTTGCGTGACCTGCTGGCCCCGTTCGATGCGCCCGAGCCAGCCGTTTTCGATTCGCCGCTGAAAAACTTCCGCCTGCGCGCCGAGTTCCGCCTGTGGCGTGAAGCCGGCGAGCGTCATTACGCGATGTTTTCCCAGGAAGACAAACGTACGCCAATCCTGATCGAAGAGTTCCCGATTGCCAGCCTGCGCATCAACCAGTTGATGCCGCAGCTAAAGGCTGCATGGCAAGCCAGCGCCGCCCTGAGCCACAAGCTGTTTCAGGTCGAGTTCCTGACCACCCTGGCCGGCGATGCGATGATCACCCTGTGTTATCACCGCCCGCTGGACGAGCACTGGCACGCCGCGGCTTCGAAACTGGCCGCGGACCTGAACGTCAGCATCATTGGCCGCTCCAAGGGCAAGCGCGAAGTCATTGGCCACGATTACGTGGTCGAGCAACTGGACGTCGGCGGCCGCACTTTCAGCTACCGCCAGCCGGAAGGCGCGTTCACCCAGCCCAACGGCACGGTGAACCAGAAGATGCTCAACTGGGCGTACGATGCGCTCGGGGATCGCGCCGATGATTTGCTGGAGTTGTATTGCGGCAACGGCAACTTCACCCTGCCGCTCGCCACCCGCGTACGCAAAGTGCTGGCCACCGAAATCAGCAAGACCTCGGTCAACGCGGCGCTGAGCAATCTCAGCGAAAACGCGGTGGATAACGTCACCCTGGTGCGCTTGTCCGCCGAAGAGCTGACCGAAGCCCTGAATGAAGTGCGCCCGTTCCGCCGCCTGCACGGCATCGACCTCAAGAGCTACGAGTTCGGCAGTGTGTTCGTCGACCCGCCCCGCGCCGGCATGGACCCGGACACCTGCGAACTGACGCGGCGCTTCGACAACATCCTGTACATCTCCTGCAATCCGGAGACCCTGGCAGCCAACATCGCCCAACTGCACGACACCCACCGCATCAGCCGGTGTGCGATGTTCGACCAGTTCCCGTGGACCCATCACATGGAATCCGGGGTGATGTTGACCCGGCGTTGATGGCATCTGCCAGGCACAAAAAAGCCGTCTTCACGACGGCTTTTTTGTGGGCACTTACACGACAACATCGACCTTGCGCGGGCGCCCGCCTTTCCTGCCGTTGGCCCGCGCGGCTTCAGACTTTGCGGCGCTGCTCTGGCGACCATTGCGCGAAGCGACGACCGAGGCCGCCATGGCCATCAGCGGCTTGCTCGCAGAAATCATCCCGGCGATAGATACATGCAGATCCTTGTCTTCATGGCACAGTGCAGTACCCGCGTAGCCGACAGTCAGACTGGCGTAGTCCTCGGCCTCAAAATCATCGAACTCCGGATAGTTGGCCACGGGCAACAATACGCCGCTGCCGTCTTCGAAGACCACTGCCAGACAGGGGGCCAGACAGAGAGCCAGGTAGGTAACCGCTGTCGCTTGCAGGCTGTTTTTTCTGCGTGACTCGCCACGCTCAATGGCTTTGCTCAGGCTGCTTTCCGTTACGGGATTATCGGCCTGAACCTTGGCTCTTATCGTTTTCATAACTCGATCTCCACACTTTCCTGTGCACCGATCAGGGACAGCAACGTCTTGTTCGATTCAGGTACGTAGCAAGCCGATCCAATCATATTGGTCGTGCTGACAACCTTTTTCACCACAACGACTTCGTTGCTTTGCCAGTCCCACAGTTGATTATCAAGACAGACCGTTTGTAGTTTTCGCCACCAGACGCCGCGGGCGCGCTGCAAATGGGCAGGTTGCTTGAGCGACTGGCGCAAACCCTCAAGCACCGCCAACGGTGGCCGACGCGAAAGCGGAACAACATCCCAGAGCTCGACGCCGTTATGCCAAAAGCTGAACCTGAATCTCGCACTCCACGTACCCGCGTCCACATGCGCATGAGGCGGACAATGCTCGTCTCGCAACATGATCACTACCGACAGTCCTTTGAAACTGCATACCTTCATATTAACCCATCCGTTAGGTTAATGGATCCGAGGACCCGACACTCCGTGGAAAAACCGACCACTGGCATTGGCGGCCGAATCATTTCTTCCGTCATCAGGCTAGCGTCCTGGCAATTCCCGGACCTGCGGAACACCACGCGATTTGGTAAGAAATCCTTTCTTTACAGCGCGGGCACCTGATAAATACTGATCCAGCTTCTTCATTTGATCCCCGGTGTAATCAATCATGCAGCGACAATTCGACGATCTTCAGTTGGGCAGCATTGAGCTGTTTTGCCTGGCCGCCGAGGCTGGCAGTTTTACTGCCGCGGCGCTGGTGGCAGGTGTCACGCCCGCTGCCGTGAGCCGATCGGTGTCGCGCATGGAAGAACGCCTGGGCGTGCGCCTGTTCGCGCGCACCACGCGTAGCGTGAAGCTCACTGACAGTGGTCGCCGTTATTACGAAGAATGTCGCCAGGCCCTGGCGCAACTGGTCGAGGCTCAGCGTGAGGTGATGGGCCAGCAGCAAGTGCCGTCCGGTACTTTGCGCATCAGTATTCCGACCACCTACGCGCATCATCGAATCCTGCCGCTGTTGCCCGGGTTCCGCGCGCGCTATCCGGCGGTGAAGGTCGAGTCGCATATCAGCAATCGCAACATCGATTTCGTCGGCGAAGGCTACGACATGGCGATTCGCGTGCGAGCCATCCCGGACTCAGGGCTGATCGCCCGCCCGCTGGAAGATGCCGCCCTGGTGATGATCGCCAGCCCTGATTACCTGAAACGGGCCGGCACTCCGCAGACCCTCGACGATCTCGAACAGCACGAATGCATTCAGTACGAATTGCCCAGCAGCGGCCGGCGCATTGCCTGGTTGTTCAACGATGAAGGCGTGCCCCGGGAGATTCTGGCCGAGGGCAACCTCAGTTGTTCCGATGATGTACTGGGCGGTGTCACTTTGGCCAAACACGGGGCGGGGTTGTTTCAGACCTATCGTTTTATCGTGGAAAAGGAACTGGCCGACGGCTCGCTGGTGGAAGTGCTCAAGCCCTATGGCGGGCGCTCGAGGCCGTTTACCTTGCTGTACCCGCAAAGTCGCCATGTGCCGTTGCGATTGAGGGCGTTTATCGATTTCCTCGTGGAGCACCTGCCGCGCTGACCTGCGAAAGCGTCCGATCACCGCCCACAAACAGCCAGCATGCCTTCACTTCAATTGACCAAATTAACCAGTTAGTACAATTTATCTCCACAGGCTGAAACACTCGGCCGATTCCAAAAATAATAAGTGGAGAGATTCCGATGTCCCCTATCGTTCTGGTGCTCAACGGCCCGAACCTGAACCTGCTCGGCACCCGTGAACCCGCGACTTACGGCCACGAAACCCTGGCAGACATATCGACCATGTGCGCACGTGCCGCCGAAGAGTTCGGCCTGGCAGTGGAGTTTCGCCAGACCAACCATGAAGGCGAACTGCTCGACTGGATTCACGCCGCCCGCGGTCGTTGCGCCGGGATCGTCATCAATCCTGCTGCATGGACTCACACCTCGGTCGCCATCCGCGACGCCCTGGTCGCCAGCGAACTGCCGGTAATTGAAGTCCATCTGTCCAACGTGCATGCCCGCGAGCCATTTCGCCACCACTCGTTCGTATCCGCCATTGCGACGGCGGTGATGGCCGGTTTTGGCAGTCACGGCTATCGCCTGGCGCTGGAACACTTCAGTCATCGTTTGAAGGGGTGATCGCCGTGACTCAGAACCACGTGATACTGGCCGGGCTGATCGGTGCCGGCATCCAGGCTTCCCGCACACCGGCCTTGCACGAGCATGAAGGCGATTCCCAGGGGCTGCGCTACCTCTATCGCCTGATAGATCTTGATCAGTTGAAACTCGACAGCAACGCCCTGCCCGACCTGCTGATGGCTGCCGAACGGATGAACTTCACCGGGCTGAACATCACCTTTCCATGCAAGCAGGCGATCATCCCGCTGCTCGACGAACTCTCGCCGGAGGCCCGCGGTATCGGCGCGGTCAACACGGTGGTGCTCAAGGACGGCAAACGCATCGGCCACAACACCGACTGCCTGGGCTTTGCCGAGGGTTTTCGCCGGGGCTTGAAGGGCGTTGCCGTTGAACGTGTCGTACAGATGGGTGCCGGTGGTGCAGGTGCGGCGGTGGCCCACGCGTTGTTGAGCGAAGGCGTACAACAACTGAGCATTTTTGACGTGGACATCCGCCGCGCCCAGGATCTGGCCGACAATCTCAATCAGCATTTCGATGTAGCTCGAGCGGTGGCCGGGTATGACCTGCCCAGCGCCATGGCCCAGGCTGACGGCCTGGTGAACACCACGCCAATGGGCATGAAAAAACTGCCAGGCATGCCGGTGCCGGTCGAGCTGCTGCGGGCCGAATTGTGGGTGGCGGAGATCGTTTACTTCCCGCTGGAAACCGAATTGCTGCGCAACGCCCGCGCCCTCGGTTGCCGGACGCTGGACGGTGGCAACATGGCGGTGTTTCAGGCGGTGAAGGCGTTCGAATTGTTCAGCGGCGTGGTACCGGATGCCCAGCGAATGCTTGAGCATTTCCAGAGCATGAATGACTGACGCAACTTGTAGGAGCGAGCTTGCTCGCGATGGACGTTAACGATGATGCGGGCTGCCTGGCTGAACGCGGCGCTCTTGCATCCATCGCCAGCAGGCTGGCTTCCTACAAAGGCGATTCACACAGCTGAATCACGCCTGCAGGTACCGCAGAACCGCCTCGCAAATCATCTCGCGATGACGCTGCTTGATGCGCTCATCCGGCAAGTCGATCTGGAAAATCTCACCTACGGTATGGCGGTTCGAGACGCGATAAAAGCAGAACGAACTGATCAGCAGATGCACATCCAGCGGCACCAGGCCGGCGCGGAAGACACCCTCTTCTACGCCACGACGCAAAATCACATCAAGGGAATCGAGAACGGTGTTGTTCATCGCCCTGATCGCCTCGGAACGCTTCACATACTCGGCGTTGTGGATGTTTTCGATACTGACGATGCGCACGAAATCGACGTTGCGATCATGGTGATCGAAGGTGAACTCAACCATCCGCCGAATCGCTTCCACCGGCGCCAGTTCGGTCAGGTGCAGGCGGCTTTCGGTGCTGCGGATATCGCCGTAAAGCTTCTCCAGGACCTCGACGTAGAGCTGCTCCTTACTGCCGAAGTAGTAATAGATCATGCGCTTGGAGGTGTGGATGCGCTCGGCGATGGCATCGACGCGAGCACCGGAAAGCCCCTGTTGGACGAATTCGACGATCGCCTCCTGCAGGATGTTCTCGCGGGTCTTTTCCGGATTGTTCTTGCGACTCTTGCGCGGCTCGACACCCGGTTCTACGGAGGCTGCGGGGAGTTCTGAGTTCATTGTCATTGCGGGCTCACGGCCATCACTGCACAGGCTGGCGATTATGGGCTGCGCGACACGGTGAAGGAAGCCGCGCAGCCCACGTTTAATCCCGCGTTTACGAATTTCCTACAACTTCGCCTGACGCAGTGCACCGCTACGGGATTTGGCCATGGCCGCCAGGCGCACCGCGACGTTGGCCGCGCCGTAGCCGGCATAAGCGTTTTTACGCTGGATGATCTCAAAGAAGAATCGCCCCTCGAACGGCTCGGTGTACACATGAAACAGTTCACCGCCCTGGGCGTCGCGGTCGTACAACACGTTGTAGTAGGCCAGTTCGCTGAGGAACTCTTCGTCAAAATCGAACCGCGCCGCCAGGTCATCGTAGTAGTTGAGCGGGATATCCAGCAGCGGCACGCCCGCCTCTTTTGCACGGCTGACCTGGGCAAAGATGTCATCACAATCAAAGGCGATGTGATGCACACCGGAGCCGCGATAACTCGACAGAGCGTGTGAGATCGCAGTGTTACGGTTCTCGGAAATGTTCAGCGGCAGGCGGATCGAACTGTCGCGACTGCGCAAGGCGCGGCTCTTCACCAGACCATAAGGATCCGGCAGCACGACTTCATCGTCCGCCTCGAAATCCAGCAGGCTCTTATAGAACAGCACCCAGCTGTCGAGGCTGTCGGCCGGCAGTGCCATGGCCATGTGGTCGATACGTTTGAGGCCGCCGCTGACCGGCGCTTGCGGGTACAGATTGAAGTCAGTGCCATAAACGTCGGCGTGCTGATCCACCAGATAAATCAGGCTGCCATCCGGTGCACGCACCGCCGCCAGCTCCAATTCGTTGGGGCCGACCAGTCCGCGATAGGGCTGGCCCTTGTAGGCCACGGCTCGGGCCAATGCGCTCGCGCTGTCCTTGACCCGCATGGCGGTCGCGCACAACGAAGGACCGTGGGCTTCGAAAAAGCTGTGGCCGAAGGAGTAAGGTTCTGAGTTGAGGATCAGGTTGATATCGCCCTGGCGCAGCAGACTGACGCTCTTGGAGCGATGCTGCCCGGCCTTGACGAACCCCAGTCGTTCCAGCCAATGGGAGAGCTTGGCGCCGAGGCTTTCGTCCACGGCAAACTCCAGAAACTCGATACCGTTGTACTCGCTGGCCTTGGGTGTTTCGAACAGAATCCCGGGGTTGGCCGCAGGCTTGTCTTGCTGCGCCAGACGCTCGCGGGTTTTCTCTTCAAGGTACAACAACGAGCGCAAGCCGTCGGCGGCGTTGGCTCGTGGCGGGGCTGCGCGGAAGCCATCGTTGAAGATTTCCAGCGACAATGGCCCGGTGTACCCGCTCTTGATGATCGGTGCGAGGAACCCCGGCAAGTCGAACTCACCCTGGCCCGGGAAGCAGCGAAAATGCCGGCTCCACTCCAGCACGTCCATGGCCAGGATCGGTGCGTCGGCCATTTGCACGAAGAAAATCTTGTCGCCGGGAATCTCGGCGATTGCACCTGGATCGCCCTTGAGCGACAAGGTGTGAAAGCTGTCCAGCAACACGCCAAGGCTTGGGTGATCGGCCTGACGCACGATGTTCCACACCTGTTGATACGTGTTCACATGCCGCCCCCAGGCCAGCGCTTCGTAACCGATGCGCAGGCCGCGTGCCCCGGCATGCTCAGCCAGCAGCCGCAAGTCGTCGACCAGAATCTGTTCATCACCGATGGACTCGGCCGAGGCGTTGCTGCACACCAGCACCAGGTCAGTGCCCAGCTCCTGCATCAGGTCGAACTTGCGCTCGGCGCGTTCCAGATTGCGCGACAGACGATCACGCCGACAGCCCTCGAAATCGCGGAACGGTTGAAACAGGGTGATGGCGATTCCGAGATCGGCGCACATCTGTTTAATTTCCCGCGGGCTGCCGTCGTAGTAGAGAAGGTCGTTTTCGAATATCTCGACGCCGTCGAATCCGGCGGCGGCAATGGCCTCTAGTTTTTCCGGCAGGGTGCCGCTCAAAGACACGGTGGCAATGGAACGCTGCATATTTAGGCTCCCGGTGGAGGCTTCGGCTACAGGGAATTTGCGCCGCTTTTAAAAGAGTGAGCGGATTATTGAGCCGGGTTGCCCATTGAGCAATTTAAAGTGTACTACCCAGTTAGTTTTGTGTTCGATTATCGAACACAATGGTGGTTGGCGAATTGACGATTTTTTGTCCACTGCCCAACATCGTCCTCACATTAAGTCCGGACACGCAGCACCGGCCGCGATGTCCAAAACACCAAATAACAAATTCAAAAAACGGGTGGTACACATGATTCCTTCCCAAAGCTCACGCATGGCTCCGGCCATGAACATCACTGCCGGTGGCATCGGCGACAAAATCCGCGGCGCCATGGCGGTCGGCAAAACCCGTTGGGGCATGCTGGCGCTCGTGTTTTTTGCCACCACCCTGAACTACATCGACCGCGCCGCCCTCGGCGTGATGCAGCCAATCCTGGCCAAGGAAATGAGCTGGACGGCGATGGACTACGCCAACATCAACTTCTGGTTCCAGGTCGGTTACGCGATCGGTTTCGTGTTGCAAGGCCGTTTGATCGACCGGGTCGGTGTCAAGCGCGTGTTTTTCTGCGCGGTGCTGCTCTGGAGTCTGGCGACCGGCGCCCACGGCCTGGCCACTTCGGCGGTCGGCTTCATGGTTTGTCGCTTCATCCTCGGCCTGACCGAAGCGGCCAACTACCCGGCTTGTGTGAAAACCACACGGCTGTGGTTTCCGGCCGGCGAGCGTGCCGTAGCCACCGGCATTTTCAACGCCGGCACCAACGTCGGCGCGATGTTCACGCCGATGCTGCTGCCACTGATCCTGCACGTCTGGGGTTGGCAAGCCGCGTTCCTGTGCATGTCGGCACTGGGCGGAATCTGGCTGCTGTTCTGGGGGCTGAAGTACTTCAACCCGGAGGATCACCCAAGCGTCAAACAGTCGGAACTGGACTACATCCAGCACGAAGTCGAACCGGAACAAACCCGCGTACCGTTCTCGAAAATCCTGCGCATGCGTGGCACCTGGGCCTTCGCCCTCGCCTACTCGATGACCGCGCCGGTGTTCTGGTTCTACCTGTACTGGCTGCCGCCGTTCCTCAACCAGCAATACAATCTGGGCATCAACGTGACCCAGATGGGTATCCCGCTGATCATCATCTATCTCACCGCCGACTTCGGCAGTGTCGGCGGCGGCATCCTCTC